>CAZBQG010000223.1:0-7644 GCA_964493945.1 uncultured Rhodospirillaceae bacterium | reverse complement strand
GGGTGCGGGTTGGCGGGTACTTTATGTGCGGGAATATTTTCTCACTGCCGCTGGCCTGCTGGGCCTGGCCTGGATCGGCGGCCTGACCTGGCAGCGCCTCCGCCTGCCCAGTGCAGGCGAACTGGGCGCAGTCGTCAAAGAAGCCAGGGGCGTCTGGCTGGATGGCATCCTGGAAGGTAGTTTCCAAAGATTTACCATCCTCTTGGCCGGAATGCTGGGCGGAGAGCGGCTGGCCGGCTTCTTTTTTCAGGCCCAGCGCCTGGCCATCGTCCCCCATCAGTTTCTCACGCCCCTGGTGGGGCGCATCGCGGCCAACTGGTTCGGGCGGACCGAGGATGCTCATCTCAAACTGGCCGGGCGCAACCGGATGCTGATCTGGGCCGCCCTGCCGCTGGCCGCCGGTGGCGCCTTGACCCTGGCTTTTGCCGATCCCATCGTACCCTGGCTTTTCGGCCCGGCCTGGAGCCGCTCCGCCCAATTGCTGGCGACCATGAGTGGCCTGGTGATTTTTCTATCGCTGTTCGAAATCCTCAAATCCTATTGCTGGAACACCAACCGGATTGGCGCTTTGCTGGCCGGGCGGGCGGCGCAATATTCCGGCTGCCTGTTGCCCGTGGCACTTTATTTCGGCGGCTGGCTGTCGGGCGACATGGCTCTGGCGCTGGGTCAGTCCCTGGCCTATTTCCTGGCATTCGCTGTGGTTCTGTTGGCGCTGGGCCGGCGCCAAGACTAGGCCTTAATGATTATGTCTCGTCCCCCGGTCACGTCCCGGGTGGCGTTTCTCGTATCCACCACCAGGCGGCAGGACGCCACCAGGGCAGCGTAATCCACCCCGTCATGATCGGTGCAGATCAGCGCCGCCCCGTATTTGGAAAATTCCTCCGGCACCCAGTCGACGGATTGGCGCCCGGCCAGGGCGGAATGTTCCCGGGTCATGGGTATTTGGCCGACATGGGGGTCATGGTAATCGACCCGGGCACCAACCGCTTCCAAGAGTTCCATGAGCCTGAAGGCCGGGCTTTCCCGTGTGTCATCCACATTCTTTTTATATGAAAGTCCGAGTAAAAGAATATGGGCGCCGGTGAGCTTTTCATCGAAGCGGCTGGCCAGGGCGCCTGCCAAGGCCTGGATGACCATTTCGGGCATGGCCGTATTGATCTCTCCGGCCAGCTCGATGAAGCGGGTCGGCTGATCGAATTGATTGGCCCGCCAGGTCAGATAAAAGGGATCGATAGGAATGCAATGCCCCCCCAGGCCGGGCCCGGGATAGAATGGCATATAGCCGAAAGGTTTGCTTTTAGCGGCCTCGATTACCTCCCAGATATCGATGTCCATTTTGCCGTAAATCAGTTTCAATTCATTGACCAGCGCGATATTGACCGAGCGGAATATGTTCTCGGTCAGCTTTACGGCCTCGGCCACATCCACCGAGGAAACGGGCACGGTTTCAACGATAATCTGATCATAAAGGGCACGGGCGATGTTCAAGGCCCGCTCGCCGTCCCCGCCGACGATCTTGGGGATGGTGCCGGTGGAATGGGCCTCATTTCCGGGGTCTTCACGCTCCGGCGAATAGGCCAGAAAAAAATCTTCACCCGATTTCAGACCGGTTTCCTCCAGGATGGGACGCACCACTTCCCTGGTCGTGCCGGGATAGGTAGTGGATTCCAAAACCACAAGCTGGCCTTGGCGCAAATGAGGGACAATCATCCTTGCCGTCGCCACGACAAAGCTGAGATCGGGCTCGCGCTTCCCGGTCAGGGGCGTCGGAACGCAGATGATGATCGCGTCCATGCCGGTGATTTCGGAAAATTGCGCGGTGGCACTTAACTGTCCAAGCTCCCGCTGGCGGGCGATACGGGCCGCCGGAATGTGCTTGATATAGGATTGCCCTGCCAGCAAGGCTTCGACCTTGGTCTCATCCGTATCGAACCCGGTGGTGGCGAATTCCTTCTCGGCGAAAGCCAGGGCCAGGGGCAGACCAACATAGCCCATGCCGATGACGCCGATCTTCGCCTGACGCTGGCCAAGGCGGTTTTCCAATTGTTCAGCGCTGGGCGCCATGCGGGATTTCCCTCTCAGAATGATGATCTAAAATAATTGGCCGGACTATAGCCGGGTTTGGATGGAAATTCACTTTTCGACGCGATTAATATGCCATTTGACCGTCGCCCCCGCCCCCGCCAGGCTGCCGGTAAGCACGATTTGAAGACTTTTCCGGCGCGCTACGCCATCTCCGAAATAAACGCTTTCCTCAACTGCCAGGCTGCCATCGGCGCTTTGCAACCGCCATCCACCGCCCCGCGGCAATTTCATGAGCACGCTTTTGCCGTCGCTCAGCAGGTTTGCCTTGACGCCCGGGTGAAGGTGAAAACGCAAGGCGTAACTTTCGCCGCCGGTGCCGATCAGATTGTCCTCGCCCCGCACCTCGGCGCCATCGGAAGCAAGCATGATGAGACGGCGATGGATCAGACCCAGAATTTCCTCATAACCGTCATGGCTGGTTTCGACGATGACCGAGCCGTCAATTTCCCGCCGGCTGGCGGTAACGTTCACGGCACCCTGGCTGAAGCCGCCCCCGTCCAGGATTTGGCTGGAATTGATGTCGTCGACCACCAAAGTGGAATGGGCCGCCGTGGTGCGCAAGGCATGGCGCCAATGGGGATCATCGCCGGTGCTGGCGCCGCAATTGACGATAAGCCGTTCCTTGCCGCTGCTTAGTTCAAAAGACAAGGTCCCCGCATGGGCCCAGCGGTTTTGCCCTGCCCCGGGTGGTGCGCCTGCCTCCATGAGCAAAAGCGTGCGCCCGGCGGCAAGTCTGTAAAATCCGGCATGGGGTGCGGCGGATAATGCCCGGCCGCGCACCGCCGCCTTGGCCAGAATGGCATCCAGAAGTGCGCCGCCTTCTTCGGTGCTTCCGTTGAACAGCGCCAATCCGCCATCGCCGTGGCGCAGAGCGCGCAACATGATGGCCATGCGGCTGATGACAACCGTCAGCCAATCGGGGATTTCCCTGTGCGCCGCAACCAGGGTTTCCCTGACCTCTACATAAAGCTTCAGAATGCGCGCCTGTTGAGTGGGGCTGCGGGCATAATGGCCGCCGTCGGGCAGGATTTGGCTTATGGTTTCCACCTCCAGATCGGCAAGCCCGCGGTTCAGGTTCCGCTCGCCATCGGGCAGGCAGCAACCGGCATGGATTAATCCCCGGAGCGCGGCCAAACGCGCCCCACCAACCGTGTCGCGCCCGGCGGTGCGGGCCAGATGCCTGGCCTGGTGGCCGAGGCTGGCCAGAAGGGCCTGTTTGAACGCCTCCTCCGCACCCGAGGTGAGGAAGGCGAAATGGATCAAAAGATTGGCCAGCCGTTCCCCCAGAATATCCGGCCGCCAAGATAGCGCGCGCCAATTTCCGTTGGCCTGGGCCCAGCTTTGGACGAAATCGATGGCGCGGCGTTTGGCCTGATCGCCGCCCTGGGCCCGGAGATGACCAAGCCAGCCAAACCCATGGAGGGCTTCTAGCCAGGCCTCGCCGGCGCCGCCCGGTTCATGACCCAGATTGTTCAACTGGAACTGTTGACCACCGGCGGAGAAATTTCCTTCCACCAGACCGGCTCCGACGGCCGCATCACCCGGCCACAAATCCGGCACGGTGCCCAGAAGGCTGGCCGGCGCCTTGCCCCTCAACAAAAAGCCGTAGACCCGGCTCGCGTAAAACAGATGCCTGATACCAAGGATCATTGATGGTTTTTACCTGTCCGGTCCCAACGCCCTCTTGTAATCGATCTTGCGGCCAGGGTCCTGTTCTTTCTTTGGAGAATGGGTCCTATTCTTTCTTGGTTAGAGCATTTGGCCGGAAAGTGCTCTGCGGCTACGAACGTATCAGGCGGACCGCGAAAAATCCGTCCATGCCGCCCTCATCTGGCAGATGGCTGGGCAGGGTGCGTAGCTCTCCTTGGGTGGTGAGAAATTCGCCCCGCCCGCCCAACTCCGCCCGCCGGATGGGATCGCGTTTCAAGGCCCCTGATTTGAGACATTGCTCGATCAGCGCCGGCCCTTCTCCGGGCAGCAGGGAACAGGTGGCGAAAACCACGCTTCCGCCCGGGCGCAACATTTGAACGGCGGCGTCCAGCAGTTTCTTTTGAAGCTCGACCAGCTTGCCAAATTCCCCGGCACCTTTGCGCCATGGCATGTCCGGATGACGCCGGACCGTGCCGCTGGAACTGCAGGGCGCATCAAGCAAGACCATGTCAGCCGGACTGTCCGGGCGCCAATCGCACCCATCGGCACATATGACATTAGCCTCAAGCTTCAGCCTGGCAAGGTTTTCCCGGAGCCGCTCCAGCCGGTTGGGTGAACGGTCAATGGCCGTCACCCGGGCACCGGCCGAGGCCAGTTGAGCGGTCTTGCCGCCGGGGGCGGCGCCCATATCGATCACTGATTTACCCCACACCTCGCCCAAGAGGCGGGCAGGCAGGGCGGCGGCCCCGTCCTGCACCCACCAGGCGCCGTCACCAAATCCGGCCAGCTCTTCAATGGGGCCCGTCTGGGAGAGGCGGACAGTGTCACCCATCAGCAGCTTGCCGCCCAGCTTTCCGGCCCAGCCCCCGGCGTCGCTCTTGACCGTCAGATCCAGGGGCGGCGGTGCCTCCATATGGGCGGCGGAGATGCGCTTACAGACATCGGCGCCATAGGCGGCTTCAAGTCTTTGCCACAACCAGGGCGCCATGTTCAGGCGGCCCGGGTCCTGGCCCGCCAACAAGCCCGGTCCCTTATCCACCACCCGGCGCAGGACGGCATTGATCAGGCCCTTATAAGCGGTGAGCGCCGGGATGGCGGCGGCCAGGCCGACGCTTTCATCGACCGCCGCATGGGGTGGTGTGCGCATGAACAGAATCTGGCAGGCCCCCAGGCGCAGAATCTGGCGCGCGCCCCGCGCCTTTCTGGGCAGGGGCCGGTCCAGGAAATGATCGATGATGGCGTCAATCTGGCCCAACCGGCGCAAGGTGACGCCCAACATGTTGCGGGCCAGGGCACGGTCGCGCCGGTCAAGCCCGGCCAGGCGGGGATGGCCAGCGAAACATTCCTCCAGACGTTCGTTGTGGCGGAATATTCCTTCCAGGACTTCATGGGCTAGTTGACGGGGCATGACTCCCCATAGCAGCCGGCCAAAGTCTGGGCAAGGCCGGGCTTTTGACATATATCGTTGGGAAAAAGGATTTGTTCACTTTTTATTCTTAATTTGGTAGAATACCGGGTTATGGGCTGGTAATGTGAGAAAAGACTTGTTCTCTTTTCGTTTTACACCTAAAAATACATTTATAATTTTTAATATGCTCGATTAAAGAGTATATGGCTATGCAGTTCAAATTCATCCGACTATTAATTTTCGCCGCGCTCTTTTTTGGGCTTACACCTGGAATGGGCGGGGTGAAGGCCGGCGGAGAGCTTAAGGGACACATCAGGGCCCGGGTCATCCGGGTGGTGGACGGGGATACCCTGCTCATCCGCACCCGCATCTGGCTCGGCCAGGAAGTGGAGACCCGCCTGCGCCTGGCCAATATCGACGCCCCCGAACTGAAGGGCCGCTGCGAAGGGGAAAAGGAACTGGCCCGGGCGGCAAGATGGTTCGTTCAGGACAAAATCGGCAAGGGCCCGGTGGTGCTCCGCGACATTCATTACGGTAAATTCGCGGGCCGGATGGTCGCCCGTCTGGAAACCGAGGCGGGTGAGGATGTGGGTCGAGCGTTTCGGTCCAAGGGGCTGGGCCGGGCCTATAAGGGCGGCAAACGGAAAAGCTGGTGTTAAGCCCCCATATTCTTTCGTAAACACATATTGTGACGGCGGGGCATCTGACCCATAATCCCGCACTTTAATTCAAGCGCCACAAATTCCGGGGAAATTTCATGTCCAAGATCCAGCCGATCCGCGGCTCCCAGGCCGAAGCCTTTTTGGCGGCCCTCGCGTCCCGCAACATCCGTTATGTCTTTGCCAATGGGGGCACGGATTTCGCGCCTATCGTCGAAGCCCTGGTGGCCCAAGGCAAAAGCCGGGGCAAAGCACCCACCTTCATCACCGTTCCCCATGAGAATGTGGCCATGGCCATGGCTCACGGATATTACCGGGCCACCGGTGAAATGGCCGCGGTCATGGTTCATGTGACGGTGGGCACGGCCAATGCCCTTTGCGGCATCATGAATGCGTCCCGCGACAACATACCCACATTGCTGGCAGCCGGGCGCACGCCCTTGACCGAGACCGGGTCTTCGGGCTCGCGTTCTCTGGGCATTC
This sequence comes from uncultured Rhodospirillaceae bacterium, assembly GCA_964493945.1. Classification (GTDB taxonomy): domain Bacteria; phylum Pseudomonadota; class Alphaproteobacteria; order Rhodospirillales; family UBA2165; genus CAZBQG01. The sequence goes on along the minus strand of CAZBQG010000223.1, from coordinate 1,359 downwards.
ATTGGGGCCAGGAGAATTTCGATCAGAACAGCATCGTCCGCGAACATGTCAAATGGGACTACGAACTGCATTCGGGCCAGCCGGTGGACGAGGTGGTCGGGCGCGCCCTGGACATCGCCATGAGCGAGCCCCGGGGTCCGGTCTATCTGTCTTTGCCCCGCGAAGTGCTGGGCGAAGCCGCGGCGCCTGCTTCCAGCCCCAGGCGGTCGCCTGTGATCGGCGCGCAAGCTGCGGCGCCTTCGGCCGATGCCATCGATCAGGCGGCGTCTATTCTGGCCAAGGCCGACATGCCCCTGATCATCACCGCCAATGGCGGGCGCTCGCCGGAAGGCTTCGCCGCCCTAGGTCAGTTGGCCGATGATTACGCCATTCCCGTGGCCCAGGGCATGGGGCTTAATCTTCCCTATGATCATCCCATGAATCTGGGTCCCCAACCTGGCAGCCTGTTGCAGGCGGCCGGCGCCATCTTGGTGATCGACAATCAGGTGCCCTGGGTGCCCAACATGGCCGGTCCCAAGGACGGCGCCAAGATCATCCAAATGTCCACTGATCCCCTTTATTCAGATTTTCCGTTCCGGGGCTTCAATGCGGATTTGGCCATTGCCGGCGCCTCGGCGCTCGGCATGCCCATGCTGCGCGAAGCCATGAAGGGGAAATTGCGCGGCCGCAAAAAGGCCATCGCCCTGCGGCGTAAGAAAATCGGCGCCGAGGTCAAACGCCGCGCCGCCGCCCGGGCCAAGGTGCTCAAAACCGCCCGCACCCAGTCGCCCATCCATCCCGCCTGGCTGGCCGCCTGTCTCAATGACGTCATGACCAAGAAAACCATATTGGTCAATGAAATCGCCGTGCCCGTCGATCACATGAAACTGACCCAGCCCCGCTCCCTGATCGGCGGTGGGTTGGCCGGCGGATTGGGCACCGGCCTGGGTGCCGCCCTGGGCGCCAAGCTGGCCCGCCCCGACGCCGAAGTCATCGCCACCGTCGGGGATGGGTCTTACATGTTCGGTGTGCCGACGGCGGCACACTTTGTCGGCAATGCGGAACAGCTGCCGACGCTGACCATCATCACCAACAACAATATGTGGTTCGCCGTGCACCGGGCGACGCTGGGCATGTATCCCGATGGCGCGGCCGCCAAGGCCAACCGGCTGCCCATCACCACCCTTGATCCTTCGCCTCATTTTGAAAAGACCATCGAGGCCTGTGGCGGCTATGGGGAACGGGTCGAGAATCCTGCTGAATTGCCGGGCGCCATCGCCAGGGCCTTAAAAGAAGTGCGGGGCGGCAGGCAGGCCTTGCTCAATGTGATTACGGGAGCTGGCGGGCGCGACTAGAGCATTTAACCGGAAAGTGCTCTAG
>CAZBQG010000222.1:0-7676 GCA_964493945.1 uncultured Rhodospirillaceae bacterium | reverse complement strand
GCGTCGGCGCTGTGGCCATCGTTGTCGCTTCGCTTCAGGGGATCGCCGGCCGGGCGGATGAAATGCCCACCGTAAATTTTGGGGCGGTTGCGGCCCGCTTCGTAGATGCGGCTGGCCACCGGGTCCGGGCACAGGACAGAAACCCCGACGCCCGTTCCTTCCAGATCAAGGCGCAGGGCTTCCGACATGCCGATGATGCCCGACTTGGTGGTGGCGTAAATTCCCTGCCCCTTGCCGGGGCGCACGCGGAGCCCGCTCATGGAACTGGTATTGACCACATGGCCGCCTTCGCCGTGGGCGGTGATGCGGGGCAGGAACGTCAGAAGCGAATTGACCGCACCCCCCAATTGACCGACAGGATCCAGTCCCAGTTATTGGGGCCTTCGTCCTGGAGGGGCGTTGCACCACTGCCCACACCCGCATTGTTGCAAAGCAAATGAATTTTGCCCAATTGGGATTCCGCCCAGGCGCCGGCCTCCATGACGGCGGCCCGGTCGGTGACGTCCAATTCCAGGGCATGGACATCGGCACCGCCGTCCCGCAATTCGGCTTCCACCTCGGCCAGCGGCCCGGCCTCCAGGTCGCCAAGGGCCAGCTTCATGCCGGCGGATGCGAAGGCCCTGGCCATGCCCCGCCCGATGCCGCTGGCGGCGCCTGTGATAAAGACGCCTTTCCCCCGCAACTCCTTCATGCCATCTTCTCCCTCATGGCCTCCGGCCCCTATGGTGGGACGGGGTCCGAGTTTCCCCTTAGCGTCCGGTCATGGCAAGCGCCGCCCGCGACACGAGGTTTTTTGGCGGCTAGCGAATGACAGTTGAGACCACAAGTGTGCGGCGCGAAGTTCAGGCCATGGGGCTGGTGGGCTTCGCGCATTTTCTCAGCCATTTCTACACGCTGAGCCTGCCGCCCTTATTTGTCATGATCAAACCGGAACTGGGCGTGAGTTACACAGAGCTTGGCCTGGTGGTGGCGGTGAGCGCGGTTGGAGTGGGCATTTTGCAGACCCCTTGCGGGTTTCTGGTGGACCGGGTCGGCGCGCGCCTGGTGCTCAGCGCAGGTTTGGCGCTTCTGGCGCTTTCGGTCATTCTGGCCGGGTTTATTACCAGCTATTGGGCCCTGCTGGCCGTCTGGACCTTGGGCGGCATCGGCAACAGCGTCTTTCACCCGGCCGATTACGCCTTGCTCAATTCCTCGGTCAATGAGAAACGGCTGGGAAGGGCCTTTTCCATTCATGCCTTCGGCGGCTCTTCCGGGTTGGCGGTGGCGCCGTTTGTCATGCTCACCCTGGCCGCCGTTTACAATTGGCGTACCTCCTTGATCATCGCCGGGTCGGTCGGCCTGGTGCTGGCCGGCGTGATCGCCGTTCTGGGCGGGCTGTTGCAGGACACGTCCACCGCCCAAGAGCAAAAACCCAAAGATGAAAATGGGCCCAGCGGTATCCGCCTGCTCATGTCGCGCCGCATGATTTTGTTTTTCCTGTTTTTCATGTCTACCTCGGCGGCCGGTGCGGGGATTAATTCCTTCGCCGTCGTGGCACTGGTGGAACTCTACGAAGTGGATCTGGTGGCGGCGGGCCAGGCGCTGACTTTGTTTTTGATCATGGCCGCCAGCGGCGTGCTGACCGGCGGCATATTGGCCGATAAGGGCAAGGCCCATGACCGCATCGTGCTGGGCGGCTTTGGGCTGGCGGCCTTGGGCTTTTGGCTGGTCGGCGTGGACGGATTGCCTTTTTGGTTGGGAGTTGCCGCCTTTGCCTTTGCCGGTTTCATGAAGGGTGTAATCAACCCATCCCGCGACGTCATGGTCCGCAACAGCTCACCGCCCGGCGAGGTGGGCAAGGTCTTCGCCTTCGTCACCACCGGCTTTACCATTTCGGGCGGATTGATCCCGCCTTTGTTCGGTTGGCTGATGGATGTGGGGGCGGCCGGCTGGATCTTCTGGACCAGCGCGATTTTTTCAGCCTTCGGGATTTTCGTCATGTTCCTGGCCAGCCGGCCGGAACGTAGAACCTAATTCATTTTGGTCCGGCTGATATAGCCGGTTTCAGTCAAATCCTCGAAATGCTCGGCGATATCCGGATGCTGGATGGGGGCGCCGGAATAATCCGGTTCCAGATTGCGTTCCGCCACATAGGTGCGCAGATCGCTGCCATCCACCAGAACATGATACCAGGGCCGGTCGCGGGGCGGTTTGGAGATGGCCATCTTGTCATACCAATCTTCCGTGCCCCGGAAATGGGAATCCACATCGATGATCACGCCCCGGTAATCGAACTTGCCGTGATGGATCATTTGGCCGACGCTGAATTTGGCGCTTATTTCCGACATGTTTCCACCTGACTTTAATTCCCGGTGAATTGGTATTACTCATATAGGCAGCATGGTAGGTGAAGACAAAGGAAATAGCGCCCATCGCATATGGGTATTGGTGGATGAGCGCCCGGGAACGGCGGCCCAAACCCTGGGCGTGGCCGATGCGCTGGGAATAGTGCACGAGGAAATTCCTCTCGAATGGGGCAGCGGGGCGGGTCTGCCCAATCCTTTGCTGGGGGCCAGTCAGAACGGGCTTTCGCGGGCCGCCCGCAAGCGCCTGGCACCGCCCTGGCCGGATCTGGTGATCGCCGCTGGGCGCCGGGCGGGGCCCGTTGCGCGTTATATTAAACGCCAAAGTGGGGGCCGGACATTTCTGGCCCAATTGATGTATCCGGGGCGTAGCGGTGCCCCCGAATTTGATCTGATCGCCGTGCCCAACCATGACGGATTGCAGCCCCGGCGGAATTTTTTGGGCGTTACCGGCGCACCGCACCGGGTCAATGAAAAAAGTCTGCAAGCCGCCGCCCAGGCCTGGAACCCCCTTTTGGGCCATTACGACCGCCCCTTGGTCGGGCTGGTGGTCGGCGGTGCGACGCGGCGCAAGGGTTTCCCCCGGGCCCAGGCGCGCGATCTGGGGGCCAGGGCGGCGCGTTTCGCGGCGGCGGCCAAGGGCACCTTGCTGGTCGCCACAAGCCCCCGCACCGGCGATGAGGCGGCCGATGAAATTATCAACGGCGTCAGGAGCGAAGGGATCACGCCCGGTCTTATTTACCGTTGGGGCGATGAGGGCGTGGATAATCCTTATCAGGGATTTTTGGCGCTTTCGGACTTGCTCATCGTCACTGGTGATTCGGTGACCATGTGTTCGGAAGCCTGTGCCGGTCCGGGTGGCGTTTTCATCTTTTCTCCGCCCGGTTTCGCCACCGCCAAGCATCGCCGTTTGCATGCCGAGCTTTATGAACTGGGCCTGGCCCGGCCCCTGGAGGGTAAGCCCCTACCCAGCGATTTCGGATCCCGCCCGGTGCTGAATACGGCCAGCGTAATCGCCGAGGTAATCCGCCGCCGCCTGGACTGGTAGGGAAATAAGTTCAAATGAGTGAATTGGAGACATGGCTGGGGGGATTTAGTTTGGAAGGGCACGGGCCGTTGCTCGCCGAAAACGGCGTCGAGATGGACATCGTCGCCGACCTGACTGAAGGAGACCTGGAAAAGCCTCAGATCAATCTGGGTGACCGCAAACGGCTCATGCGGGCGATCAATAGTCTGACCCAGGATCCCGCCGCACCCATGGTCACGCCGGCCCAGACCACAACTGACGCGGAACGGCTCCAACTGACCGTGATGTTTTGCGATCTGGCGGATTCCACGGCCTTGCCCTAAAAACTGGACCCCGAGGAATTGCGCACAATCATCAACGGCTATCAGGAAAGCTGCACAGCGCTGATCGAACAATTCGGCGGCTATGTGGCGAAATATATGGGCGACGGAATCCTGGCCTATTTCGGCTATCCCCAGGCCCATGAGGATGATCCGGAACGCGTGGTCCGGGCCGGGCTGGCGATCCTGGAAGCCAGGGCAGGCCACGAGACGGTGCCGGGTCTGGCCGAACATGTGCGCATCGGCGTCGCCACCGGCCTGGTGGTGGCCGGCGATCTGGTGGGCGAGGGCGAAGCCAAGGAGCGGCCCGTATTGGGTGTCACGCCCAATCTGGCGGCCCGCCTGCAAGGCGTCGCCAAGCTCGATCAAATGGTCATTAGTGACCAGACCCAAACGCTGGCCGGCGGTTTTTTCGATTACGAGGATTTGGGCTGCATGATCTGAAGGGCATCACGGACCCGGCCCGGGCCTGGCGCGTGCTGGGCGAAAGCAGCGTTGCCAGCCGCTTCGAGGTGACCGCCGCCGGTGGCCTGACCCCCATCGTCGGGCGCGAAGAGGAAATCGCTCTCCTGGCCAACCGTTGGCGCCAGGCCAGCGGTGGCGAGGGACAGGTTGTTGTCTTGTCGGGTGAGGCAAGGGTGGGCAAATCGCGCATCGTGGAAGGGTTCCGCCAAAGCCTGGAGGGCGAAGAGTTCGGCACGGTCATGCTATCCTGCGCGCGCTTTCGCACGGGCAGCGCTCTTTATCCGGTGATCGAATGCCTAGGGCGGGTGACCGGCTTTGAGGCTGGTGACAGCGCCCTGGTCAAGGCCGATAAGCTGGAGGATTTCATCAGGGCATTGGATTTGGACCCGGCCCAGATCGTTCCCCATCTCTGGACTTACATATTCGAGGCCGGAGATGCGCGCTATCCCGCCCCCGAAGGTAATCCGGAGGAATTGCGCCACCAGACCCTGCAATGCCTGCTTTCCATGCTGTTCGCCCAAAGCAGCCGCCGGCCCATGATGATGATCGCCGAGGATGTGCATTGGGTGGATCCGTCCACCTTGGAATTCCTGGGCCTGATGGTCGATCATCTGCGGGACCGGCGGGTCATGCTGCTGATTACGGCCAGGCCCGAATTCGACGCTCCCTGGGGTGGTCATTCCCAGGTCGGCACGGTAATCCTGAACCGGTTGGGGAAATCCGATTGCGCCTCCATGGTCCAGCGGGTGGCGGGCGGCCAGCCCCTGCCGGATGAAATCATGGAGCAAATAATCGTCAAGACCGACGGTGTTCCGCTATTCGCCGAGGAACTGACCAAGATGGTTCTGGAATTCGGCCTGGTGGTGGAAAAGGACGGCGAATATGAATTGAGCGGGCCTTTGACTTCCTTGACCATTCCGGCCTCGCTCCAGGACAGCCTGATGGCCAGGCTGGATCGTCTCAACACGGTCAAGGAGGTGGTCCAGACCGCCTCGGTCATCGGGCGCGCCTTCAGTGAGGAGCTTTTGGCAGCCGTTTCGCCCCTCACCCGCAACCAATTGCGCCAGGCCCTTGACCGACTGGTGGAGGTGGAACTGATCATCCGGCTGGGGACGGCACCGGCCACCAGATACGAATTCAAGCACGGGCTGGTCCAGGAGGCGGCCTATGAATCCATGCTCATCAGCACGCGCCAGACCTGGCACGGGCCATCGGTGAAATATTGGAAAAGGATTTCGCCGAGACGGTCAACAATGAGCCGGAACTTCTTGCCCACCATTTCAGCGAAGCGGGCCGGGCGGGGGAAGGTGCCGCCTATTGGCAAAAGGCAGCCCAGCGCGCCGCCGGGCGCTGGGCCAGCGCCGAAGCGGTCGGTCATATCCGCCTGGGTCTGGAGCAGATTGCCACCTTGCCAAATGACGCGGAACGCGCGGTCAGTGAAATCTCCATGCTCATCGATCTGGTGGCGGGGCTCAAGGACGCCATGGACGCCGCCATGCTGGCCGAACGCGAAGGCAACCGGCGGGCCGAAATGGTTGCAAGGGGAAGCTGCGCCGGCAGGATCTTGTTCGATATGGCCGATCATGGGCGGCCAGGCAGCAAATCGGCCGGGCGCTGGAACTTTCCGGACAGTTGGGCGCCAAGCGTTTCGAGCCTCTCTATCATGTCATCCTGGCCAATATCTCGGCGCTCGAGGGCGACGGGGATGAAGCGCTGGCCGTGGCCGAAAAAATGGTGGTGGTCAGCCGCGAGACCGGCCCCAAATTCAGCGGACCCCTGAGCCTGGGTGTGCTGGCCCTGGTCGACGCGATGAGGATGCGAGGTGCTCCGCCCTGGATGAAGGGATGGCGCTGCTGGAACAGGGCTGCGTCAGCCATAATTATCTGTGGTTTTACCGCTACGCCATGGAAGCGTGCCTGAAAATGAGAGACCCGGAAGGTGTGGAACGTTTCGCCCGGGCGGCCTTATCCTATACCGCCGATGAGCCCTTGCCCTGGGTCGATCTTCTGGTGGCCCGGGCCCGGGCGCTGGCGGCACTGTCCGTCAATGGCGAAAATGTTGAAGCGTTGGAATTGCTGGGCGGTCTTCGCACCCAGGTCATGGAAGCCGGTTTTCAGGCAATTGTTTCGGCCATGGGTGCCCTACTGAATTAACCCCTCGGCGGTGCGTCCACATCGCCCAGATCGGCGGGTTCGAAGACGACGATCTTGGAGCCGCCCGCATCCAGGTCGAAATTCACATGGATCAGGTTGCTCAATGCCTGGCGCAGGGCGGGCTGGTTTTCCGGCTTGACCACGAACAACATGAAGCCGCCGCCACCCGCACCCAAAAGCTTGCCACCGATGGCCCCGGCGGCGCGGCCCGCATCGTAAATTTCATCAATGGCCGATGTGGACACACCCTCGGCCAGTTCGCGCTTGAGCATCCAGGCCTCGTGCATCAGATTGCCGAACTCCTCCACCGGATCGCCGCGCCGCTCCAGGATATGCGCCGCCTCATTGCAAAGCTGGCCCATGATGCGAAGCTGCATCTGCTTTTCGCCGAAATTATCGATCTGCTTTTGGGCGATCTCGGTGGCGTAGCGGGCGAAGCCGGTAAAAAACAGCATAAAGGATGAATGCAGGGTCTTGCGGTTATCGGCGCTCAAAATTAAAGGAGAGACTTCATAGGCGCCGTCGGTCTTGAAATCGATGCGGTTGAGGCCGCCATAGGCCGCCCATATCTGGTCTTGGGAGCCAACCGCCTCCATCATCACATCTTGTTCGATGCGGATCGCTTCGTCGGCCAGTTGCCGTTTTGAAATCATGCGGCCCTGCAAAGCCGTCAGGGCATGCAAAAGCCCGACCGAAAAAGACGAGCTGGTGCCCAGGCCCGAACGCGCCGGCAGGTCCGCATTGTAGGAAATCTCCAGCCCCTTATCCAAATTCATCTCGCTCAGGATGGCGCGCGCGGCGGGATGCTGGATATCCTCGAATTCGCTGATCAGTTCAATTTCCGACCAGACCACCCGGTGCTTATGTTCGAAGAATGGCGGCAGGTAGCGCACGCTCAGATAACAATATTTATCGATGGTCGTGCCGATCACCGATCCGCCATGGCTCAGATACCAATCGGGATAATCGGTCCCGCCGCCGAACAGGGAAACGCGAAAAGGGGTCTTGGAGATGATCATTCCGTTACTCCGCTGGCCTAGTGGTTAAAGTCTAACAGATGGTACCCATACGATCCCATATCCCGGCTCCTCGGCAGGAGAGTGCCCGCGGGCGATGCCTTAGCATCGGCAAGGGTGCTCGACGCACCGGGGGGCCGGGATATGGGACCCCCATTGGGATATGGTGGGGGCGGCTTCCCAAGCCCACCGGATGCGTTGCACGATGCTTGTGATGCGGGGCATCACGGCGCACCGCGCGCTTGTCCGGGTGAGCTTGGGAAGTCGTCGTATGGATGCCATCTGTTAGACTTTAACCACTAGGGTCAGGACTCATTAATTCAGATAGAAGATAACAATAGCGGCAATGCATA
>CAZBQG010000221.1:0-7678 GCA_964493945.1 uncultured Rhodospirillaceae bacterium | reverse complement strand
GATCTGGTCGCCGCTTGACTCAGGTGTCAAAACACCACTTTTGGCCATAACTCCTGACCATTCGAAATCCGTAAGATCGTAGCGCATGATTCAAACTCCAACTGTTTCGGTGTTTGAATCACAAGCTGGTTAATCAGGCGGTAATTGAGTACAAAACCTAGAAGTTAAACGCTAACTGGACTCCACCTTGCAATCGAGCTGCAAGCCTTCGGCCGTGTTGGCGACGGTCGCCAGACAGGCCGGGGCGGCGTCTTCGGGAATGGCCACGGACAGGCGGATGGCATAGTTTCCATCCTGCATCCTCTCCGCCGACAGGCGCACTATATTGGCTTTGAAATCCCCAAACACCTCGCAGAGGCGGGCGATGAGACCGGGCTGATCACCGCCCAGCACCGTAATCCGGTGGGTGATGGTACCGCCCGCGCCATGGCCGGCATCCAGGGTAAAAGGGGTCACGCCGATTTTTGCCTGGGCCAATTCCTCCAGCCCCGCCAGAGAACTCTCCACCTCTTCAAAGCTAGCCGTATCAGGCACTTCGCAGACCGCCGTGAATTCGGCGCCGGTGCCCAGAACGGCGAAGGTGGTGTCGCCCAAATCGGCTCCCAGATCGAACAAATTGCCGGTGATGGCGGCAACCAGGCCCGTTCGATCCGGACAAAAAACTGAAATCAAGGCGAGATGAGGCATGGGCCTGGGTTCCCAGTTAGAGGGTATCGGGGCCGCGCACCATAAAGGATCGCGACCGGATTAAGCAACCGGACAAGCGCTAGCTTGCCTCCGGGCGGTGGGCGGGTTATCACCTTGGGATGTTTTTTTACCTGTCCAAAATCGCGTGGTTCTTGACCGCGCCCAGCAATTTTTTTCTAATTATACTGGTTTTGGCGGCTATTCTGGCCTGGACGCGTTGGGCACGGCTCGCCCGTTGGCTTTTGGTTTTTCTGGCTGTTTCCGGGCTTTTCCTGGCAATTGTGCCGGTTGGCAAGGTTTTGATTGCCGAACTGGAGAGCCGCTTTCCTCTACGCAAAAAAATTAGCGAAAGGGTCGATGGAATAATCGTGCTGGGCGGTATATTGAACGCCCGGGTCAGTAAATCGCGCGGCCGTTCAACCGTCGGCGGGGGGGCCGAGCGGCTGACCGAATTCGCCAATCTGGCCAAGCGTTATCCCCGCGCCCGTCTGGCATTCAGCGGCGGGTCGGGAAGCCTGACACTGACCAGCCTCAAGGAAGCCCATTTCGTCGCGCCTTTTCTCCGCCGGCTGGGCCTGACCGCGGAAAGAGTCCAATTAGAAGATCAGTCAAGAAACACGGCGGAAAGTGCCCAATTCACCAAAAAGCTTCTGGCACCCGGGCCCAAGGAACGCTGGGTACTGATCACCTCGGCCTTTCACATGCCCCGCGCCGTAGGCAGTTTCCGCCGGGCCGGTTGGCGCATCCTGGCCTACCCAGTCGATTTCACCACGACCCCCGATGACGGCCATCTTTTCAACAGCCTGGGATTCAATTTTCTGGCCAGCATGAGCGCCCTGTCCAAGGCTGTGCATGAGTGGCTGGGGTTAATTTTTTACCGGCTGACAGACCGCACGGATGCGCTCTATCCTGCTCCCGGCGGGGCTTGATGCGCATGATTTGCGGCGGGCTGCTTTCTGTGGCACAAGGGCCGAGTTCGAAATTGGAGGGTGTGGCACCATGCGCAAACTGGCTGGGATGATCGCCTGTCTTGGGTTGGTGAGCGGGTTTTTTGTGGCGGGAGAGGCCCGGGCCCAGACGCCCAAGGAAAAGGATTTCAATAGCTGGCTGGTTGAATTGCGCGCCGACGCCCGGGCCAAGGGCATCTCGAAATCCACCTTGGACGCAGCGCTGAAGGGTTTGACGCCCGTGCCCCGGGTGGTCGAGCTTGACCGGAAACAGCCCGAATTCAGCCTCACTTTCAAGCAATATCTCTCCCGCGTCGTGCCTAAATCCCGCATCCGCAAGGGGCGCCGGAAATACCAGGAAAACAAAGCCCAATTGGACCGGGTCGGCCGCCGTTTCGGGGTTCAGCCCCGCTTTATTGTCGCATTTTGGGGTATTGAGACCGATTTCGGGCGCCATTCAGGTGGGTTTTCCGTCGTTCGCGCCCTGGCCACCCTGGCCTTCGACGGCAGACGCAGCCGTTTTTTCCGCGCCCAGCTCATGCATGCGCTCCGCATTCTGGAAGACGGCCATATCACACCCCGCCTGATGAAAGGCTCCTGGGCCGGAGCCATGGGCCAGTTCCAGTTCATGCCCTCATCCTTCCGCGCTTTCGCCATGGATGGGGACGGCGACGGGCGCAAGGATATCTGGACCAATAAATCTGATGCCTTTGCCTCGGCCGCCAACTATCTGGCTCGTTCGGGCTGGAAGGGGGACCAGACCTGGGGGCGCCGGGTGCTACTGCCCCAGGGTTTCCAAAAAAAACTGGCCAGCCTGAAGATCCGCAAGCCTTTGGCTGAGTGGCAAAAACTGGGGCTCAGACGCCTGGGCGGAGGGGACTTGCCAAAGAGGCAATTGAAGGCCTCGGTCGTTTTGGCGGGTGGGCCCAAGGGACCGACCTATCTTGCCTATAACAATTACCGGGTTACGTTGAAGTGGAATCGCTCGACTTTTTTCGCGATCGCCGTCGGCACCCTTGCGGAAGGCATCGCGGGCCGCTAAATTACGATATATAGTGGGGATACTATAATTGACCACAATATTTGGTAAAAAGCTGCGATCTTGTCCCAATCCCTTATTGACGGGTTTGGTCGTGGTCCTGTTCGGCTGCGCCGAAAGCCAATTGGTGGTCCATACGGCCAAACGCTTCACCAAACCCGATAAGGTTTCCCGCCCGCAAGGCGTTTACAAGATCGGCAATCCTTACCAGATCAAGGGTGTGTGGTATTACCCAGCCGCCGACTATTCCTATGACGAGACGGGAATTGCCTCCTGGTACGGGCCAAAATTCCACGGCAAACGCACCGCCAACGGCGGCATCTTCGACATGAACGAATTGAGCGCCGCCCACCGTACTCTGCCCATGCCCAGCTTCGTTCAGGTGACCAATCTGGAAAATGGCCGGTCCCTCAGGCTCAAAGTGACCGACAGGGGCCCCTTTGCCCGGGGCCGGATCATCGATATATCCAGGCGCGGCGCCCAACTTCTTGGCTTCGAGAGGAAAGGTACCGCCCGCATCCGGGTTTCCATCCTGGCCCGCGACAGCCGGGCCATCGCCCAGCAATTGGTTGGAAGCTCGGCGCTGAGCAAGGACGGATTGCCTATCAAATCCTCCATCAAGGCGGCCAAACCGTTGGTCAGCGCCCAAGGTCTGGCGCCTCCGCCCGGCGCTCAGGCCGCCGTCCAAAAGCGCGAACTCCCACCTCTTGTGGCGCCCAGAGCCGGGCAACGGACGCGGGTAGCCTCGGCCCGCCCGGTCCCGGGCAGCCTTGCCGGACCACGGCAAAACGAGCCCGGAGGCGTGGCGATCGAGCCCATTAAGCCCACATCACTTTATGTGCAGGTGGGCGCCTTCACACTATATGAGAACGCCTACCGGGCAACGGCCAAGCTGTTTGGGCATAAGGGATTTAAGGTAACCTCCATCATGGTCAAGGGGCGTGAATTTTTCCGGGTGCGCGCCGGGCCCCTGAAGGATGTATCAAAAGCCGATCAAATCCTTGATTACGCGATCCGAACCGGCTATCCCGATACGAGGATCGTGGTCGACTGAGGAAGACGGCAAAGGTCGAAATTACATACGCAATTGAAAATGTTTCGAGAGAGCAATGAATTGACCAGATCGGGCCGAAAACCTGAAATGAAAAGCCTGCTGTCATTGCTGTGCCTGTCTGTTCTGATGCTTGTTGCGGGGGCCGGGGCTCCGCTGGCGCTGGATACATCGGCGCGCCAGGCATTGTTGCTGGATATGAATACCAGCACCGTGCTCTTCGAGAAAAACGCAGATCAATCCATGCCGCCATCCTCCATGAGCAAAATGATGACCGTCTTCATCACCTTCGAGCGCCTCAAGAATGGCAGCCTGTCCCTAGATGACAGTTTCGCGGTGAGCGAAAAGGCCTGGCGCAAGGGCGGATCAAAAATGTGGGTCAGGGTCAATTCCAGGGTCCGGGTAGAGGATTTGCTGCGCGGCATCATCGTGCAATCCGGTAACGATGCCTCTATCGTCGTGGGCGAGGGGCTCGGCGGCTCGGAAGGGGCCTTTGCCGATCTTTTGAACGCCCGGGCACAGGATTTAGGCATGAAGAATTCGAATTTTCTCAATGCCAGCGGCTGGCCGGAAGACGGGCATCAGACGACGGCCCGGGATTTGTCCATTCTGGTCCGCGAAACGATCAGGCAGTTCCCCCAATATTATCATTATTATTCCGAAAAGTCTTTTACCTACAACGGTATAAGGCAGCCGAATCGAAATCCGGTCCTCTTTCGCAATCTGGGCGCCGACGGGCTCAAGACGGGCCATACGGAGGCGGCCGGCTATGGTCTTGCCTCCAGCGCCTTGCGCAACGGGCGTCGTTTGATTCTGGTTCTCAACGGTCTGCCCTCGAAAAAGGCGCGGGCGACAGAATCGGAACGGCTGATCGATTGGGGATTTCACGAATTCAAGATCTATGACCTGTTCAAGGGTGGCGACAAGGTGAGCAACGCCAAGGTCTGGATGGGCAAAAGCCCGACCGTTCCCCTGATTATTGAAAAAGACCTGCGCCTGACCCTGGCCCGGCTCGCCCGCCGTGGCATGAAGGTCAAGGTGCGCTATGACGGGCCCATTTCGGCGCCCATCGCCAAGGGCACCAAGCTGGCGGTTTTACATGCCGAATTTCCCGGCCTGCCGCCCCTTCAGGTGCCGCTGCTGGCCGGCGAGAATGTGGAGCGGCTGAGCTTGTTTTCCCGCCTGGACGCCGCTCTCAGCTTCTTCTTATGGGGTGAATCCGGCTAGTGGGGAAAGGCAAATTCGTCACATTCGAAGGGGGCGAGGGGGCCGGAAAATCGACCCAGGCCGAACTGTTGGCCGGAGCATTGGAAAAATCCGGCCTGGAGGTGGTTCTCAGCCGTGAGCCCGGCGGCTCCCCTGGTGCCGAAGAAATCAGACAGCTCCTGGTGCATGGCGAGACCGGCCGCTGGGCCGCCGCGAGCGAAGCCCTGTTGCATAGCGCTGCCCGTGCCGATCACCTGAAAAAGACCGTGCGTCCGGCGCTTTTGCGGGGTGCTTGGGTGATTTGCGACCGCTTCGCCGATTCCACCCTGGCCTATCAAGGTTATGGCCAGGGCATGGAACTTCAGGATATCAAAACGCTCACCCATCTGGTGGTTGGCGATCTGGAGCCGGATTTGACCTTGATTTTGGACCTTCCCGTTGAAGAAGGGCTGAAACGGGCCGCCGCCCGGGAGGGAGGCGGGGACCGCTATGAGAGGATGGGAGAGGATTTTCACGTCCGTCTCAGGGATGGCTTTAAGGCCATCGCCAAGGGGGATCCAGAGCGCTGCCAGATGCTGGACGGGACGATGGAAATAGCCGGATTACATGCCCAAATCGGGCGCATTGTGGCCAAAAAATTTTCCCTGGACGAGTTATGAGCATGGGTGAAGAAGAGGGGTCAACTGTCCCGCTGCCAAGGAAAAATTTTTTTCTCCTGGGCCAGGAAGTTGCCGAAACTGAATTCGCCGGGGCCCTGGAAGCGGGGCGCATGGCCCATGCCTGGCTGATCACCGGGCCCCGCGGCATCGGCAAGGCGACGCTGGCCTATCGCATGGCCCGCCATGTGCTGAACCAGGCCGGTAACGGCGGTCTGTTCGGAGAATTGCCGGCAGAGGAAGGCGAGGGCCTCTATCTGGCACCGGAAAGCGGTGTCTTCAAGCGGGTTGCATCCGGCGGTCATGCCGATTTCCTCAGTGTCGAGCGCGAACTTAATGAAAAGACCAAAAAGCTGCGGGGCGAAATCACCGTCGATCAGATCCGCAAGGTAGGCCATTTCCTGGCCATGACACCGGCCGAAGAGGGCTGGCGGGTGGTGGTCATCGACAGCGCCGATGACATGAACCCAAGTGCGGCCAACGCATTGCTCAAAGTTTTGGAAGAGCCGCCCCGGCGGGCACTTCTTTTGCTGGTCAGCCATAATGCGGGGCGCTTGCTGCCGACCGTCAGGTCCCGCTGCCGCCACCTGGCGGCGCGAAGCCTGTCACAGGTGGATATGACCACCTGTTTGAACCGCTACGGACCCGAACTCACTCCCGATGACATCGCCCTCCTGGCGCGCATCAGCGAAGGCAGCCCGGGCCGGGCTTTGGGCCTGGCCCAGGAAGGTGGATTGGCGCTCTATGGCCAGTTGATGAGCATTCTGGACGGTTTGCCCCAGTTGGATTTGGCGGCGGCCCATAAATTGGGCGATCAACTGGCCAGGGATAAGGAAAACAAGTCCCTGGCCACGGTGCGCGACCTACTTTTATGGTGGCTGGCGGGCGTCATCCGCCGGACAGCTCAGGACGGTAGCCGCCCTGAAAGCCTGCTTGAGGCCTGGGACGGCGTCAGCCAGTTGCTGAGCCGGGCCCAGACCGCCAATCTGGATAATAAACACTTGATCCTGAACGTGTTTTTTATCCTGCAAAAAGCATCTGCCTGAACAGGACAGACCAGGGGCGGAGCTACTTCTTTTTTTTCTTCCCCTTGTTGGTCAGGGATTTAAGGCCGGCCATGGCGCCCGGAGTGATTTTGAGAACGCCGGAGTAATAATCCGCCATTGAGAAGCTGGGCAAGCGCCGGCATGACCTGGCCGTCCAGGCCGAGACCCAAATTCTAAATCTTTACGAGACCTATCAGGAACTAATCCAGGCCGGGATTGATTTCCACGCCACCGCACCAATCCGAGGGGCAAAAAAGCTCCACAACTCAATGATCGCACCGGCCCAGGTTGAGGCCGCTTTCAGATTGTACCTCGTGAAGGCTGGCTTTGGTTGGGCGCTGGAGTGGCCCTGGGGCGAAGCCAAGATCGAGCCCTTGGGCGACAAGGTAAAGGCCGGATCCGCCGAGATCATGGCCTTCCGTGAATACCATAAGAGGAATGCAGCATGACCGACGAAGCCCCTGCCGCCACGCCGGCGGCCCAACCCGCAAGCCCTGAGCCCCAGGGAGCACCCGCCTCAGATGCCGGCGCCCTCGAATTACGCGACTCTGCGGGTCACCGCAGAGGAGCGTCGCGGCAAGGTTGAAGCCCATCCGTTCTGAAGGTGATGAGATGATCGCCCTGGCCCGCTCTGAGGCCGACGCGGTCATCATCCAGGCCGAAGAGAAATTTGACGAAGCCCTGACCCAAATCGAAGCGGAATTGAGGGGGGTGCTTGGCGTCTGATCCTTCCTCCCAAAAGGGACAGACATTCAAATCGCACGATGCCGTCTTTTTTTTTGTGTTTGCCGGAAGGTAAAATTTTTTGTGACTGATGCTGTCGCAGGAGACAGACCATGGATTGCCCAGCTTGCGGTGAAAATTTTGTTTCTCGAGCCTCACAGATGCCTGGAAAATTTAAATTTTCTGAAGATTTGGACCATGTGTGTAGCAGGTGCTTAACGGATATAAGGGATGAGAAAGCTGTGGCCCATAATTCCCAGAGCCACTCTGTCCGTCGTCATATAAATTGGAACAGTTAGCGGTCTGATCTATAGGAGGATCTG
>CAZBQG010000220.1:0-7701 GCA_964493945.1 uncultured Rhodospirillaceae bacterium | reverse complement strand
CGCGGTCGTGTCGGCGGCCAACGGGGCATACTCCGAGATCGACAGCCTGCTCGGATTTGATGACGAGCTCGGGGATATGGGCGACCGTTCGGGCATTCAGGCCATTCTCAGCAGTGCCCTGGTATCTTATGAACGCCTGCCCATGCTGGAGGTGGTATTCGATCGCCTCGTGCGCATGATGTCCACATCGCTGCGCAATTTTACCTCCGATAATGTTGAGGTTTCATTGGATAATATCACCTCTTTGCGATTTGGCGATTACCTGAATTCCATTCCATTACCGGCCATTCTGGCCGTCTTCAAGTCCGATGAGTGGGACAATTACGCCCTTCTCACCGTGGACAGTTCCCTGGTCTATTCGACGGTGGATGTCCTTCTGGGTGGGCGCCGGGGCACGGCGGCCATGCGTATTGAGGGTAGACCCTATACAACAATCGAGAGAAATCTGGTCGAGCGCATGGTGCATGTGGTCCTGGCCGATCTGAGCGCCGCCTTCGATCCCCTGAGCCCGGTCAGCTTCCGTTTTGAGCGGCTCGAAACCAATCCCCGTTTCGCCACCATTTCACGCCCGTCCAACGCGGCAATCGTCGCCAAGCTGCGCATCGACATGGAGGATCGCGGTGGCCGGTTGGAACTGCTTATCCCCTACGCGACGCTGGAGCCGGTGCGTGAATTGCTGCTGCAGATGTTCATGGGTGAGAAATTCGGCCGCGATTCCATCTGGGAAATCCATCTGGCCGAGGAGCTGTGGAAAACCAATGTAGATTTGACCGCCGTCCTGGATACCCAGACCATGCGGTTGCGCGACGTGTTCAATTTCGATATCGGCTCCCAGCTTACGCTCGCAGCAAATCCCGATTCGACCATTGAAATTCAATGCGGTCAAATCCCCATGTTTAGGGGAAAAATGGGCCGTAAATCAGACAGAATTGCCATCAAAATCTCCGGGCGCGTGGAAAAAGAAAAGGATTAACCCTTGTCAATTACGCTGAACATCATCATTGCGGTGCTATTGGTTTTTACGATTGGATATTGCTCCATCCTCTATAAACGCCTTTCCGATCTCAGGCGTGACCGGAACGAGCTGGAAAAACTCGCGGCCACTTTCAATGAGGCGACGGAACGGGCCGAGGCAAGCATCCTGAAACTGCATTCAGCTACCGAAACCATCGTCGCCAGCCTGCAAAACGGCATAACCGAGGCCAGCGGCAAGATCGATGATCTGAAATATCTGGTCGAGCGTGGCGAAGCCACCGCCGATCTGCTGGAAGGCGCGGTGCGCGGCATTGAAAAGAACAGAAACGCCGTCTCGGGGAGCGAAGGGATGGATGGGCTTTCGGGCGCGGCGACGGCCGTCGGAGCGGGAGAGAAGGCCGCCAGCGAGGCCAAAGCGGAAAAAGCTCAGATGGATAAGGCCAAAGAGAAATCAGAAGCCGCCGCCGAGTTGTTTAAGGCCCTACAGGCCGTACGTTAGACCAACGCCACTTGTATCGAGGGTAATATGTCTAAGCTTTTGAGCAAAATCCGGGTCCTGCCCATTACCATTTTCGCAGCCGTTTTGATGCTGAGCGTGAAAATCGGTGATATCGTTGATGGGGTTAGCGGTAAGGTGGACGGCCTGCCCATCGCCCAGGCCAATGCCCAGGAGCCGCCAAAGGCGCCGGCCCCCCAACCGGCACCCCCCCAGGGCGCTCAACCCCCGGCGGCCCAGCCGCCCGCAGCCCAGGCACCAGGGGACCAGGCAGATGGTAAAAAAGATGCGGCCAAGGATGGCGCAAAGGGTAAAGACGGCAAGGCCGCCAATACCCAACAGGCCTCGACTTCCAGATCGGCCCTCGATGATCCCACCTTGTTCACCCAGTCCGAAATTGATCTGCTTCAGCAATTGGCCGACCGCAGGGAAATTCTGGAAGCGCGCGGCCAGGAACTGGACCGGCGCGAGGTAATGCTCAGCGCCGCCGAAAAACGAATCAACAAGAAAATAGAGGAAATGCGGGGCCTGGAAGGCTCCATCAAGAAACTGATCAAAACCCATACGGGCCAACAGGATGACCAGATGAAAAGCCTGGTCAAAATTTATGAGAATATGAAGCCGAAGGATGCGGCGCGCATCTTCGAGGAACTTGATCTCCCCACCTTGCTCAAGGTCGCCGAGCGCATGAGCGAGCGCAAGCTGGCACCGGTCATGGCCCAGATGGCTCCGGCCAAGGCCAAGGAAGTGACCGTCGAGCTCAGCAAACTCCGGCGCCTGCCCGAACCCGGCAGCCCGGCAGGTGGCTGACCGGAGCCGGGGTCTAGAGCGGTTCAAGATTGATAGGAATCAATTTGATGGGGCAAATCGGTTTTCCGGGTAGGCACGGCGCGCGGCGCGATACCTTTGTATCGGGCAAGCGCCGCAACGTCCCCGGAGAGCCGATTTGCCCCACCGCTGGCCGGCTGCTTTTGCCCCGTGGCGTCGTCGCACATCTTTGCCGATGCGCTGCATCGCCATGCGAAGTGCTCCTAGCCACGGGACAAAATCATCCCGGTCAAATGGTTCCTATCAATCTTGAACCGCTCTAGCCGCCAGGTTTGGAGTTTGGTAATCCTCCATGGATGAGAGTGAAACAGGCGCCCACCCCGAGGCCGGCGGAGGCGCATCCTCGCTCATTCAATTTCTGAGCCTTTATCTTCTGGTGCTCGCCTTTTTTGTTTTGCTGATCACCATTTCCACCCCCGAGGATGTGAAATCCAAGGCGGTCAAGGACAGCCTGACCTCCACATTCGCACCCCTCCTGCCGCCCCGCACCAAGCTTGAGGTCTTTACCTCGAAAGAAGGAGAAGTACTGGCCAAGCCCGAATTTCTGGAAACCACGAGCAAGCTTTTTGCCACTGCCCTGGGGGTCGAAAAGGTGGAAACCCTGCAGCCAGGCCGGCTCATGCGCGTCGTGCTCAGCGCCGACAGTCTGTTCGAGCCCGGAACAAGCAACATCCGTCAATCCCGCTATACGTTGATCGACCGCCTGATCGCGGCGCTCAGCGGTGGCCCCCCCGGCTTCCATTTCGAAATGGAGTTCGTCATCGCCAGCCAAACGCCAGCCGAGAGAGACCCGCAAATGGCCAGGGCCGGGGCTTTCGCCCGCGAAATGCTGGCCCGGGGCGCACCGCCCGAAAGCATTTCCATCGGCCTCCGCCAGGGCGATCCGGATCAGGTTGCCTTGCGTTTTTACGTGCGGACCGAAAGTGATGTCCGCTTTCTGTATGAGCGCCTGGGCGAGGATGAAGCTGAAGCCGAAGGAGACGATGATGGCTGAGCCATCTGAAGGGGGGGGCGGCAGGAGCAACACGGTCTGGTTGATGACCTTTACGGATTTGGTCGCGCTTCTATTGGCTTTTTTCGTCATGCTTTTTTCCATGTCCAGCGTGAAAGTGGGCCGCTGGCAGGAAATGACCGATGCCCTGTCCAGGACGTTTAATCCGGCCCGCACGGAAACCGCGGAGGTGCCCACGGCCCAATATAATATTTCATCCATTTTCCGCCGCCGGGCCGTAAACATTGATTACCTGAACGCGGTGCTGGATGAGAAACTGGATAAGGATCCGACCTTGAGACAAGGGCGCCTCGTTCTGTTGGATGACCGAGTGATCATCAGTTTTCCGGGTGGGCTTTTATTCCCAAAGGGCAGCGCCCAATTGACAGAAAAGGCGCGCTTGGCCATCTTTAACCTGGGTGGTGCCATGCGTCTGATCGATAACCAAATCGGGGTGAACAGCTATGTCCGCCAAGGCGAGGGCAAGCCGGCCGGTTTTGTTTCCGAATGGGAATTTTCCCTGGCCCGGTCCGGCGCCATTGCCGACGCGCTGAAAAAATCCGGCTATGACAAAGATGTGGTTGCCTCCGGTTATGCATCCTCCAGGTCGCGCTACCTTGCGGAAATTCCAGCCGGGCCAAGAAGCAAATTAGTGGATCGGGTGGAAATCGTGTTAGTTTCAGAAAGTGGGTCCATTTGAACGTTTGAACATGCGCTTTCATTGCCGAAAAATCGTTGCGGTTATTTTCGCGGCTATGATTTTTGCCCTGCCGGCCGGGCCGGCGGGGGGCGATCCCGTTACCGTGCGCGGCGGCGACCATGGGGATTACGGGCGTATCGTCTTCAATTGGCCGGCCCCGGTGACCTTCACCGCCAGGGTGGTGGGACGCAATCTGGTTCTCCAGTTTCAAAGGCCGGTCGAATCCGATTTCCAGGGATTGCCCGGGCCCCTTGGAAATTATCTGACCCGGCCCCGTCTTTCCAACGGTGGGCGCACGGTCACCTTTTCCCTGACCCGGCGGCTGGGGGTTCGCTCCTTTCCCGCCGGCAATGCGGTCATCGTGGACCTTTTCAGCGTCCCGCAGGAGGCCGAGGCGGAGCCAGCTCCAGCCTCGGTCCCAACGCCTCGCGCCCGGCCCCAAAACCGGCGCCCGGCGGCCAGACCCTCTGCGGCTGGTCCGGGGGCAGGAGGCCCCAACCGGGTTGCGCTGCGCACCGGTCAGCATGAAAAATATTCTCGCATGGTATTCGATTGGCCGCGCCGGGTTCCTTATAAGGTCAACCAGCAGGGCGGGACGGCGACCATAACCTTTGAGAGGCCGGCCTCGATCAATGTGGGGCGGCTTAACCGGTCGGCCTTGAGCTTCGTCAGCGGTGCGCAAAGTTCCGTCCAGGGTAACAGCACCTCCGTCGTTTTGCAGATTCCCGCCAAATCAAAATTGCGCCATTTTTTTAGCGGCCCGAAAGTGGTCGTCGATGTGATGAAGCCGGACATCGCCCGGGCCCAAGCCCAGCCAAAAGCCCAGCCAAAAGCCCAGCCAAAAGCCCAGCCCAAGACGGAGCCCGCAAAGAAGCCAAAGCAGGCCGAGCCGAAAAAACAGGCGAAGCCGGCCAAAGCAAAGCCGCCGGTTAAAAAAGCCCAAAAACCGCCCGCCAAAAAAGCACCCGCCCAAAAACCCGGCCGGCAGGCCAAGGCGGGACCGGCACCCGTCCGCCTGAAACCATCTTCCACTGACACCGGTTCGAAAAAGAAGTCAGCGCCCGCGGCCGGAAAGGCATCGCCCGCGCCACCGATGAGATCATCCAGCAAAGCCCCACCGCCACCACCCAAGGGTGACATCAAGCAAGTTAGCCTGAGTTTCAAATGGAATGAGCCGGTCGCCGCCGCCATCTTCCGGAGGGCTGGCGGTCTTTGGGCGGTCTTTGATAAAGTCGTGAAAGTCGATACCGATGCGCTTCTGGCCGCTGGAAAAGGCATCATCCGGTCCGTCGAGCAGGTGCCGTCCGATTTTGGGACCCTTATCCGGTTTGTCACCGTTTCCGGGATCAATCCCAGCCCCAGGCGGGAAGGTTTAACCTGGGTTTTGGATTTCAAACAACAACCCCTTGCGCCCCAGACCCCCATGGAAGTACGGCCCGAGCCCAATTCGCCGATCGGTGCGCGTTTGTTCCTGCCCGTCTTGCAGGCCGGCCAGGCCATACCGCTGCGCGACCGGCGCATCGGGGATAATTTGGTCATCGTCCCGGTCATCCCCCTGGGGCATGGCGTGGCCAAAAAGTACCGCTATCCCCAATTGACCCTGTTGCCGACGGCCCAGGGGATGGTGGTTCAGCCCCGCATCGATGATCTGCGCGTGCGTCCCACACGCCAGGGCGTAGATTTGACCAGTGCCGGCAGCCTGAAGATTTCGTCCCTGTCTTCCAAGGTCAAGGCGGTCACCAAGGTCAAAAGCTTTCAATCCCTTTCGCGCGTCTTCAAGACCGGGGTCTGGCGCAAGGCCCGGCGTAAGGGGATGAAGAATTTTGAAGCCGAGCGACGCAAACTTCTTGACCGGATTTCCAGAACCAAACCGCCCACACTGCAAAAGGCGCGGGGCGAATTGGCTCTTTTCTATTTTTCCCGGGGCTTTGCGCCGGAAGCCATCGGCGTGCTGTCCCAAATGCTGAAGAAAGAACCTGAAATCATCACCCGGTCCAGCTTCCGCCTTTTGCGGGGCGCCACCAATTTTGCACTCCGGCGCTATGAGGAGGCAGAAAAGGATCTCAACCATGCAAGCCTGGACGGTAATGATGAAGGAGAATTCTGGCGGGCCGTGGTGAAGGCAGGCGTTGGGGATTTGCAAAGCACGGCTCCGACTTTGAAACGTACGGGCGGCATCTACCGGGCCTATCCCCACGCCTTGAAGATTCCTTTGGGCATGCTTGTCGCCTCATCGGCCATCGCCACCGGGGATATCAAATACGGGGCCAATACCCTGCAGGCCCTGTCCGAGGAAAAGCCGACCGATATTGAACTGGACCAACTGGCCTTTATCGAGGGCACGCTCAGGGATTTGACCGGTGATACGGATAAGGCGGTGGCCGCCTGGGAAGCCGTGGCAAAGGGCAAACACCGGCCAAGCATCGCCAAGGCAATCGTCGCCCGGGCCGAGCTTTTGTTGAAAAAAGGACAGATCGAACCCGCCGAGGCCATCGAGGAATTGGAGAAATTACGCTTTTCATGGCGCGGCGGTGAGTTTGAGTTCGAGCTGCTGCGCAAGCTGGGCCGGCTTTATTTTTCCATCGCCGATTACCGCAATGGATTGCGCATCATGCGCCAGGCTGCCTCTTATTTCCGCGATAACAAAAAGGTGCCGGAGATCACCGAGGAAATGGCCAAGGCCTTCCGCGAGCTTTATCTGAACGACGCGGCAGATGCCATGCCGCCGGTGCGCGCCATCGCTTTGTTCGAGGAATTCAAGGAACTCACCCCATCAGGTGCCGATGGTGATGAGATGTTCCGCAAGCTGGCCGACCGGCTGGCCAAGGTGGACCTTCTGGATCAGGCGGCCAAACTCCTCGTCCAGCAGGTTGATTTCCGGCTTAAGGGTGAACAAAGGGCCCGCGTCGGTGCGCGTCTGGCCACCATCCATCTGATCAACCGCGATCCGGAAGCCGCCGAGGCGGTCTTGAAAAAAACCGAGTTAGCCGGACTGCCCGCCGATCTGGCCCGCCAGCGTGGTCTGCTCAAGGCTCGTGCCCTGGTCGATGGCGGACGCCACCCCGAAGCCCTCATCTTCCTCGAGGATGATGAGAGCGAGGAGGCTTTTCTTTTGCGCTCAGAGATTTACTGGCAGGCCCGGGATTGGCCGCGCGTCGCCAAGGTCATGCAGCAATTGCTGCGCTTCGCCAAGGCTGCGCCGAAAAAACCGCTCAATGAAGAACAGGCGGCCCTGGTGCTTAATCTGTCGGTCGCCTTCGCGCTGAGCACCAATGATCGGAGCCTGGACAGGGTCCGCAAGGATTATGGCCCGGCCATGGCCCAGACCCCGCTCCGTGATGCCTTCACCCTGATCGCAAGCCCCAACAGTGCGGGCATGATCGACTACCGGACGGTTTCCGGCAAGGTCAAGCAGGTCAGCAACTTCAAGCGCTTCATGGCCGCCTATAAGGAGCGCATAAAGGCCGGCAAGCTCAGCCAATTGAATTAATCTTTATCTGGCGAAGCTCTCGACCAGACTTCCGACAATGATGAACCAGCCGTCGATGAGCACAAAAAATATGATCTTGAACGGCAGGGCGATGATGATCGGTGGCAACATCATCATGCCCATGGACATGAGCACCGATGCCACCACCATGTCGATGACCAGAAACGGAATAAAGACCAGGAAGCCGATCTCGAAGGCGCGGCGCAACTCGCTGATCATGA
>CAZBQG010000219.1:2718-7717 GCA_964493945.1 uncultured Rhodospirillaceae bacterium | reverse complement strand
ATTCAAGATTTTTTAATTTGACATCCTCAACAAAAACGCAGTTCAGAAACTCGTTGGTGGCAGATCTTCTATCCTCCCTGACTTTAATGATGACCTTTTTGGCATTGGCCTTTTTTTTGCCCACATCGGCACCTTCTAATTTTTTCTCCTCGAGTTTATCGGCAGCGTCTAGGCTTTCCTTGACCTGATCGAGACAAAATTCAAGGGCCTTCGATGGTGACCGTGTTTGTTCCAGGTTAAGTATTTGTTCAAAACGGTTAGCGCACCCGCTCAACAACAACGCCGAAACCAATAACCCACCGGCCAAAAACTTGGATTGCATCATGACCACCTCCCCTATTAATTTTTCTTCTTCTACCATAAGTAATGAATAATAGTAAATTTTATCGTGAATACACTCTTACTCACCTTGCCCTATTTTGTCTCCTGGGTGACATCGACCAGTGTCGCGCATTGGCGGCAGAAATATTCACGGTAGGTCACCCAATCGGCGCGCACACTTTCATGGCCGACGGTAGCGGGCTCCACTTCCCGGCTGGCCAGATGGGCGTGGAAATCCTCATCCGGGGTTCCGGCCAGGGTCTTGCATTTGACGCATGCCAGCACAGGCTCGCCACCTGCCAAGGCGGTGTGGAGTATTCCGTAATGCTGGTCGAGAATTTCCTCGGCCTGGGCCAAGGGGCCGGCCGGGGAGGTGCAATTGGCCAGGCGGGCAGCCCGGATTTGGGCGCGCAGCTCTTCGGTAGGCGCCGGTTCCGGGGCGCCGTCCGGGGCGAGCACCACGCCATAGATTTCGGCCGCGCATTGCCGGGACAAGGTTCCCGCCGCCACGTCCAGGGCGACGCTTTCGGGCTCCCGTTGTTGGGGATCACCTAGGCCGCCGCCGCCGGACCAGGCCAGGTAATAGACGTCGCCCTCCTTCATGGGTTTGGGCGGGGTCAGTGCTTCCGCCGCCTCGGCCCGCCCCAACCCGCTTATCTCGTCCAGGGATCCTTGGAATTTCGCGAAATTATCTGCATTTCCGCCTTGCGGGTTGGCGCCCCAGACATAGCCCACCCGGGCCGGGCTAGCCGGATAGGCGCCGGCCATGCCGTGGGTCACCGCTACCTGGGTGCCGAGGCCGCGAAACCCGACGCGCCAGCCATCCGACCCATGCACCGCGACCGCCGCCTCGCCGCCCAGACCACCGCGCATTTCCCCATGACCGGCGGAATCACGGCGCTGGCGGCGGAACAAATAAAGCAGTGGGTAATTGGCCTCATACATTTCCACATCGGCCATGAAGGAGCCAGGCGCCAGCATATAGGCCGAGGTATCGTCGCCATCCATCATCGGCGAGGCACCCGTGCCGCCGCCGTTGGAATCGAGCGTCAGCGTCCCCTGCAACTGATCATATTGGTCCAATCCGCCCATGAAGACGCTGTTGACGCTGCCGTTCCAAGGCGCCGTGACGAATTCAGACAGGCCTCCGGCCATAGCCATTTCGCTGACCAGTTTGGTCACCGCGCTGGACAGCAAAGTAAGGGGGCCGGGCGGCGCCGCATAACAAGGTGCGGGGTAGCGGGGGTTGAACATGCATCCCTTGGGTATGGATATGCGGCACGACGACACGATCCCCCGGTTGGCCGGCAGATCACAAAAGATTGTCGATACCAGCACGGTGAAAATGGAACCGATGGTGCCGGGCAGGGTGGCATTTACCGGTCCCGGGCATTGGGGTGATGTACCTTCGAAATCGATATGGATCACTTCGCCCCGTTTTTCCATGCTCAACTCAAGCCGGGTGAGGGCCGGGACTTGCCCGTCATGATCGGCATGGACGGTGTTCCGCCAATGCCCGTCGGGTATGGATTTGATGCGCTGGCGGGCCTTGGTTTCGGTCTCGTGGATCAGCTTGGCCAGAACCCCTTTCAAGAAACCGCTGCCTTCCAATTCAACCATTTCTTCAATGCGCCGGGCGGTGACGTTATTGCCCGCCACCTTGGCCGAAATGTCCAAGGAAACCAGGGCCGGGTGGCGCACGGCCCGCTCGATCATGCGCAGGACATGGGGCACGGTCTGGCCACGGCTGACCAGCTTGAGGCAGGGGATGCGGATGCCTTCTTGGTAAATGTCGGTGGAGTCCGCCGTTCCGCCCGGATCCTTTGCGCCGATTTCGATAGTATGGGTGAGGCAGCCGATCCAGGCGACGATTTCCCCGCCATGAAAGACCGGCCTCGCGACCAGAATGTCAGGCGTGTGAATGCCCAACAGATAAGGATCGTTGAGCAGAAACTGATCGCATGGATGAATGCTCTCTTCGTCCGAACCATAACAATGGCGGATATATTTGATGCCCGCCTCGGTCCCCGTCAGGTGGGGAAGCACGCCCGCCGTCACATAAGCGGCATGGCCCTCGGCATCATAGATGGCGAACATATATTCGCCGCATTCGGTAACCAAAGGCGAACTCGACGTGCGGACCAGGGCCCAGGCCCCTTCGCGCAAGGAGGCCTGGATGCGGTGCACCGCCACCTCATATTGGACCGGATCGATCCCGGGATCTGAGTAAGGCAAGGGCCTGAGGGCGTCGAAGGCAAGCGCGTCCATCAGTTCATCCACCGGGAGATCGGCTTTCAGCCCTGGAATGCCCAGCCAGTCTTCACTCATTGGACCGGCCCTCCCGCGCCCCGTGTTCGATCACCAGATTGCCAAACCCGTCGACCCTGGCGCTCTGCCCGGGAAGGACGATTATGGTGTGATAATCGTCCTCGACGAAGGCGGGCCCGGATATTTCCTGGTCCGCACATAGGCCGGCATGTTCGAATATGGGGACGCTCAGTGGCTCGTCCGCGTCCTCGAACCATGCTTGGCGCTCTCCTTTGGGCGTTGGCATCTCACCGCTGGCTTCGCCCGCCAGCAAGGAGGGTTTGGCAAGCTGGGCTACCCCGTCCAGGCCCAACCCGACCAGTTCGATTTCCGAATAAGCCGACGCGGTGGTGTCGAAAGTGGTCTGGTAATGTTCGTCGAAACGTTCCCGGATGGAAGCCATCCCGCCATTGAGGAACCAATCGGGATCCGGAATTTCCACCGTCGCGTCGTGCACCTGCCCCCGGTAGCGTAAGTCCAGGAAATAGCGGTAGGTGATCGCCGCTTCGCCCAGACCCTGGCGTTCGAACTGCCCGTCCAGATTCTGGTTCAGTTTTTCAAACGAAGTGGCAAGGGCCTGAAGGTCAAATGGCTCCCGTTCCAAAAGGGTCATTTGTTGTTTGTGCTTGGTGTCGGCAAGGGCGATGCCGAAGGCGGAAAAGACGCCCCCGTTGGCAATAAGATAGGTGCGCTTGACTCCGGCCAACCGGCCATAGGCGGCGGCATGCATGGGGCCGCCGCCGCCGAAGGCGAACAGGGAAAAATCCTCCACATCCTGACCCCGGGCCGCCAGATAGACTTTGATCGCGTCGCTCATATGATGATTGGCCAGGCGCAGGATGGCCAGGGCGGCCTGGTTCACATCCATGCCGAGGGGCTTGGCAATCTGATCTTCTATGGCGGCGCGGGCGGCACCGGCATCAACGTAGATGCGCCCGCCCAGGAAACGTTTGGGATTGAGATATCCAAGGGTCAACCAGGCATCGGCCAGGGTGACCCGCTCACCACCCGTGCCATAAAACACCGGGCCGGGGCTTGATCCGGCGCTTTTGGGGCCGAATTTTATGGAATGGCTGGCCGGATCATAGCTGGCGATGGTTCCGCCGCCGGCACCCACCGAATTGATATCGACCCGGGGGGTGAGGACCTCAAAGCGGGACATCACGCCGGCGGCGCCGAAAAATTCGCGGGCGATGATTTCTTCACCACCCCGGATCACGCTGACATCGAAGGTGGTGCCGCCCACATCGGTGGTGATGACGTTTTCCTCACCGGTCAAGCGGGCCAGATATTTGGAACCCATGACGCCCCCGACGGGGCCCGATTCGATGGTACTGATGGGGCTGGCGAATTGGGAATCCGTGACCCCGCCAAAGCATTGCATGGAGGCCACGCTGCCGCTGAACCCAAGCCCACCAAGCCGTTCGTTCAGATCGCTCAGATAATCCCGCACCTTGCCCTTGACGAAGGCATCAATGATGACCGTGTTGCAGCGGGCATTTTCACGGATTTTGGAGACGAATTCGGAAGACACGGATAGCTGTAAATCAGGCGCCAGGGCGCGCACGGTTTCAGCCAGCAATTGTTCGTGGGACGGGTTTAAAAAAGACCAAAGCAGGCAGATGCCCACCGCCTCCACACCCTGGTCAATCAATTGACCGACGGCGCGCTCTGCTTCTTTTTGGCTGAGCGCGATGACCACCTGGCCCCTTGAATCCACCCGTTCCACCACGCCCCGGATGCAGGCCCGTTCCACTAGCGGTACGGGCTGGCGCAGGCTGACCTGGTGGCGGAGCTGTTCGTCGGTAAGGCCCGCCAGACGGCCGATGGCGCGCTGGATGAAAGGCGTATCCTCGAAGCCGGCCGTGGTCAGAAGACCGACCCGGGCACCGGAGCGGATTATCAGGGCGTTGGTTCCAACCGTCGTTCCATGGCCCAGAAACCGGGTCTGTCCCAGCAGGCCGGTCAGGGATGTGCCGGAATTGCGGGCCAGGTCTTCCAGGCTGGCGATGACCCCATCGGCAATCCGTTCCGGCGTAGTCGGCGCCTTGCCCAGATTGAGCCCACCATCCTCGCCAACGGCCACCGCATCCGTAAATGTGCCCCCCACATCGACGCCGATATTAAACACGGGGATTACCTTTCTCAGAGCGGGTCCAGATAGCTTTCCCACAGGCTGTAATAAAGTTTGTCGCGCTCTGCCGCCCCGGCGCCCTGAATATCACGGGCCGCAAAACAAAGACTGTACATATGCTGGCGGCCGCCGCCGGCAAAGGCAAACAGGCCTAGATCGCGCTCGACCACGCCCACCTTGCCTTTGAGTTCAAGCGCCAGATGGGCAGAGCCCACCGGGTCCATGCGGCCAACCCGG
>CAZBQG010000219.1:0-2708 GCA_964493945.1 uncultured Rhodospirillaceae bacterium | reverse complement strand
GGAGCTTGTCGCCGGCCGAGAATTTGGGATCCGGGCCGGGTGCTTCCGCCTCCTCCTCCGCACCGGCCAGTTGGGCGACGCGGGCGTTCAGCTCTTCCTTGCTCACCAGACCTTTGTCGGCCAGCATTTTTTCCGCCGCCTCAAGCCACATATGGGAGTAATTTTCATCGATTGTCGATGCGTCACCGGCCAAGGGCTCGGCATCCGCCCCATGGGGGTCTTTGTAATGGCCGGGCGCTTTTATTTGAGCGCTGAAATAATCGACCCACTCGGGCCATGCGTAATGCTTTTTGTTGAACATGCCCACCACCATGGCGAAGGTCCTGGCTGCCCAGGGTTTGGAAAAGCCGGTGGCGGTTTCAGCCCGGCGAAGGGCGGCCAGCTCATCTTTCTCGGGCAGTTGGCTCATGATCTCAATCCATTTCCGCCAGATTATAGTCCCATAAATTGAAGTTCAGGCTGTGGGCGGGGTCGGCATCCTCGCCCCAGATATCCGTCGCCATGAAGCGCACGGAATAAAGATGCTGCAGAATATCGATCCCGTCAGTACCACTTTCATCGGGAAAGCGGAAGAGGCCTAAATCAGTAATTACCGTGCCGTCCGTCCCCCGCAGATACATCGGCAGATGGGTATGGCCGGCCAGGGGCACATCGCGCAGCACGGTCACCCGGTCGCCTTCCTTATATGTGGCACCCTTGGCTTCGGCCTTGGCGAAGGCGGCTACCCTGGTATCCAGCTCTTGTTTGGTGACCATGCCCTTGGCATCCAGGAGCTTCTCCGCCGCCGCCAGCCAGTGATGATAATACCGGGCGCCGTCTTCCTCGCAGGATGCGATCCAGGGATTGTAATTGGGTGGGGCGGCGTCCTCGTCTGCCGGCGGCGTTTCTTCTTCGGTGCCGGGGCCACCGAAATGGCCTGGCGACTGGATTTCGTGGCCCAGATAATCGTCCCATTCCGCCCAACTATATTGGCCGTCCTGATAGAGCGACATGACCATGGCGAAGCCGTGTGCCTGCCAGGGTTCCTCGAAGACGGGCCCGCCAACGTCACCCGGCTGGGCCGCGCCGCCCTGGCGGGCGGGTATGTTCAGGCTGGGAACTTGAAGCAGTTTGCGCAAAATTTATCCCCCCTGGGAAAGGGATGAATCCGGCTCAGGCCGGGTCCATATATTCCTCCCACAGATCAATATAGAGGCAGTCTTTTGCCGGTGCCTCGGGTCCCCATAATTCGCGGGCGGTGAACTTGACGCTGTAGCAATGCTGGGGTTCGGCATCAATGCCATGGGCGCGGGCATCGGCAAAATGATAGACGCCCCGGTCTTCGACGATCAGCCCCCGTTTGGCCCGGGCATAGCGGGGTATGCGGGTATGACCCGGCGGATTGATGTTACGGGTGAAGATTTCATCACCCGGCTTGAAACGGGTCTCGACCTCCACATCCAGGCGGGCGGGCCTGGGATTCTTATAAAATTTGCGCACATCCTCGATGGTCAGGGCGGTCATTTGCTGCCCCCTACGCTGCTCAATTCGGCCAGACGGGCTTCGTATTCTTCCTGGGTGAACAGGCCTTTTTCGACGCACAATATCTCGGCCCCGGCGAGCCAGTGTTCATAATAGCTGGATTCCAGATAATGGGCCGGATCCATGCGCTCCACGGCGTGGCGGAATTCATCCAGGGTCATCTGCTGAGATACGTTCATGGCCCGCACCATGCCCAGCATGCGCCGCTCCCATTCCTCGTGGAAAGCGGGCTCGTCCTTGTCGATGACGATGGGGCCCAAGCCGTGCATGCCGCCCATATCATGTATGCCGTTCATGATTGTCTCCTTTATTTTTGTGGCGGATCGAGTCGGGCGACACCGACCATGGAATCGCGGGTGACAAGCTCCATCAGCTCGTCTTCGCTCATGCCTTCCGTGCCGGCCGGGCGTTGGGGCAGGACCAGATAGCGAAGCTCTGCGTTGCTGTCCCAGACCCTGACTTCAACATCATCCGATAAATTCAGGCCAAATTCACGCATTACGCCGCGTGGGTCGTTGGCCGTCCGCGCCCTATAGGGAGCCGATTTGTACCAGACCGGCGGTGGGCCCAATGCGGCCCAGGGGAAACACGAACAGAGCGTGCAGACCACGATGTTCTGAATATCTTCCTCGTTTTCCACCACCACCATCTGTTCGCCCTGCATGACGCCGAAGCCCAGCTCAGCGATGGCCTTCGTGCCGTCCGCCAAGAGGCGTTTTTTGTATTCGGGGTCGGTCCAGGCGCGGGCCACCACCCGGGCGCCATTTTGCGGGCCCACCTTGTTCTCGAAGGTGTCGATCAGGTCGTCCAGCGTATTGGGATCGACCAGTCCTTTTTCGAGCAAAAGCGATTCCAAGGCCTTGACGCGCAAGGCCGCATCCGAATCGGGTCCTGGCGGTGAATTGGCGCTCATCATCATCCCCCTGTTTTGTCATCCCCTCAGGCTCGGCCAACCATAGTCCAATCGGACCCGTTTGTCACCAGGTGAGGAGTGCCCTTAGTTCAGCAACATGCCCAGCTTGTCGGGCAGCCACAGGGCCAGAGCCGGGAAGGTGGCGATGATGCCGAGCCGGGTGAGATCGGCAATGAAAAAGGGGATGATCCCGGTGAAGATGGTCTTCAGCGGGATGTCCGGTCTCATGCCATGCAACACGAAGGGTATGATCCCGATGGGGGGCGTGGTCTGG
>CAZBQG010000218.1:0-7720 GCA_964493945.1 uncultured Rhodospirillaceae bacterium | reverse complement strand
TCCAGGTTGAATGTTAGTGCATGACCGGCCGGTCCCCGATGGGAGGCTATGAAGTGGATCTCGGTTTTCGTCAGCAATTTGGTGTACAGCAGCTACGCGCCGCAGGGCACGAGCTACGATCGGGTTAAGGAGTTGCGCGACGCCTATAACGCAACGACCAAGGATCCGGCCCATCAGGCCTCCCACAAGAAACGGTTCGGTGCGCTGCCCAATTTTGCCAGCCTCGAAATTGCGCAGAACTTCGTGAAAAGCTTCAAGAACAATGACCCGTTGGTCGTCAAGGTCCTGAAGGATTTCCGCTCGGCGGCCCGAAAGAAGTAGCCCTCTCGATCACGGCTGGGGCCATTCCAAGACTCGGCCCAAGCCAAAATGTCGAAAGCGAGAAGAACGCTGGCTTCGCTTATGGCGAAACCGGCGTTCTTTGCATATTCTTGAGTGCACCATCAAGAACTGCCGAACAATGAGGCGTTTATGTGAAGCCGCGGCCAATCAGCGATATCACCACTCATGTCTGCTAGAGCGGTTCAAGGGTAGGGCAGACCTTGATCTAGATAATCAGACTTCTCAGGGTCACGCCGGGAATTCCGGCGAACGAGCGGCCTCTGCCGCCTTGACGGTGCGGACCGCGACGCGCTCGATCAAATCGAAGATATCTTCGATGTAATCCTGATCGATGGCCCGGGTGATAAAGACGATGCGGGTGCGCCGGTCCTCGCTGGGCCAGTCCGCCAGCCAATCCAGGGAATGAAAAATCTGTTGCGCGCCCTGGATCACGGCTGGCCGGTCAGGGCGTTCTTCCACATGCACGATCCCCTTGACCCTGAGCAGATCAGGACCGGCCTCCCGGGTGAGGCCTTCCAGGAACAGGCGCAGCATATCGAGCGTCAGGGGCTTGTCGCGCACCAGGACAAAGGATTTGATGTCCGCATCATGGGCATGGGCCGTGGGTGCCGCATGGCCCTGGGACTGGTAATAGGACAAGGCCTCCGCATCCGGCTCCGATGGGCTCTTGGTCTCCGCATCTTCTCCGGCGGGCTGCTCCACATCATAAGCGTCGGCCTTCAGCCAGGCTGCGAAATCCACGGCCTTGGTATCGGGATCGAACAGCCCCGTCCCGAACAGGTCGGAGGGATCCACATTTGACCTGGTGGTTTCAATGATGGGTGCCGCCGGATTAAGCTTGCGCAGCCGGTCGCGCAACTCGGTGATTTTTGCGTCCCGCTCGACCCCTTCCACCAGATCGATTTTGGTCAGGATAATTCTGTCCGCGATGGCCGCCTGTTTGATGCATTCGGAAAAGCGGTCCAGGGAGCTGACCCCATTGACCGCATCAACTGTGGTCACCACCCCGTCCAGGGCGAAATGATTGACCACCATGGGATTGGTCAAAATGATCTGGAGAACGGGGGCCGGATCGGCGATGCCCGTGGTCTCGATCACCACCCGGTCGAATTTAGGCAGATTGCCCGCGGCGCGCCGGATATGCAGGTCGCGGAAGGTATCGATCAGGTCGCCCTTGACCGTGCAGCAAAGGCATCCATTTTCCAGTTGGATGATGGATTCATCGCTTTTGGTGACCAGATCGTAATCGATGCCGATCTCGCCAAACTCATTGACGATGACGGCGGCCTTGGACATGTCGGGATGATCGAGCAGACGGTTAAGAAGCGTGGTCTTTCCACTTCCCAGAAAACCGGTAATGACCGTGACCCATATGCGGCTCATCGCGGCCCTTCTGTTTCACCCCGCCCCAGATGGCTAACTGACTTCGCAGCCGGGCAGTCCGCAGGAAATCAAATGATCGCTGGGATAGTTGGTGATGATGTCGCAGCCACCTTCTGTAACTACCACCTCTTCCTCGATGCGCGCCGCGCCCGATCCATCCTCGGCGCCCTTCCAGCATTCGACGGCGAAGACCATGCCTTTTTTGAGCACAGTCTTCTGCCCTGAATAGCGTCTGGAAATGATCGGGCGTTCCCACAGGCTGAGACCGATGCCATGGCCGAACTGCAAAAGAAAGGCCTCGTCCTCGTTGGCGTAGCCGAATTCCGAAGCTTCGGGCCAGACGCTGGAAATATCATCAACCGTCACGCCCGGCTTGATGGCATCGATAGAGGCACTTACCCATTTGGAACATTGTTCATAGGCATCAAGCTGGGCCTGATTGGGAATGCCGCAAATGAAGGTCCGGTAATAGCAGGTCCGGTAGCCATTGAAGGAATGCATGATATCCAGAAAGATCATGTCGCTGGGCTGGATGATGCGGTCGGAAAAAGTATGGGAATGGGGCGCGCCACGGGGGCCGGCCACCGAA
Source organism: uncultured Rhodospirillaceae bacterium (assembly GCA_964493945.1). Lineage (GTDB taxonomy): Bacteria > Pseudomonadota > Alphaproteobacteria > Rhodospirillales > UBA2165 > CAZBQG01. The sequence goes on along the minus strand of CAZBQG010000218.1, from coordinate 5,406 downwards.
TTCACGCATTCCACCCGCTCCGAACCCAGTTGGAACAGGCGGTCATGGGCGATGGCCACCAGATCGCTTTCCCGGGCACCCGGGCGGATGGCCTTGGATATATCCACATAGGTGGCGTCGACCATGGCGGCGGCCTGCTTCAAAAGCTCAATTTCCTCGTCAGTCTTCACTTCCCTGGCATTGAGTAAGGCCTGTTGGCCATCCACTACTTCGATGCCCTCGGCCTCCAGTGCGCGCAGCATCGGCAATTCCATCAGATCTATACCCAGGGGCTTTTTGTCGATCCCCAGATCAATCAGCCTTGCTTTTACCTGTTTGGCGAAATCATCCTGGATGCCATGAAGCGGCGGCAGGGCACCCTGCAAGGTTGAGATGGGCGCCGCCACCCGGTCTTCCAGCCAGGGAGAGCTTTTCCGTTTGGCCGGTGGTGCGGGGTCCCAAAGATAGGGATCGCCATCGGCTGGGCAAAGGGCATAACGGTCGAATTTATCCCGGCCCCATTCACCGATATGGGTACCGGTCACGTAACGGATACTGTCATAATTGAAACAAAGAACACCGCCCAACCCCGCCTCCTTGACCGCCTCCTTCGCCCGGCTGGCACGGTCCCGGTTAAGCTTTTGGAAATCAATACCGGCTTCCCAGTCCTTGCCCATGGTGCCCCAGGTCGCGGTGGAATGTGGTCGGTTATAATGCATCTTTATGTCCTCTCAGATCATTACCCTGAGTTTGAGGTTACAGGAATTCCCAAAATAAAAATACCCCAGATGAAGGCTAATAAAGTAAGCCGGATTGCATCAAACGGAAAATCAAATTAGAAGTATTCCCGCTAAACCACCGCTGATGAAAATAGCAGTAATTTAGCGGTGTCCGTACGAACCAGAAAAAAATTCCGGCAACAAAGCTTCAGGTCAAACGCGCAAAATTGACCCAATGGCGAACCGGGCCGGAAGGAGGATGATTTGGCGAAGAAAGCAGCGAGCAAGAAGCAAAAAAAGCCATCAACAAAAAAGACCTTGGCGAATGATGATATTGGCGAAAAGAACCGCCTGACCCTTTACCGTCACCAGCTTGAAGTGCGCTATATCGAAGAGCGCGCCCATGACATGTTCTTGCAAAATCTGGTCAAGGGCACGGTGCATCTGGCCAATGGCCAGGAAGCCATCGCCGCCGGGTTCGGCACGGCCATGCAGTCCGATGATTACACCTTCTGCACCTATCGGGGTCATGCCCATACCTTGGTGCGGGGGTCTTCCATGTCGGGCATGCTGGGTGAATTGATGGGCCGGGAATGCGGCATGCTGGGCGGCAAGGGCGGCTCCATGCATCTGACCAGCGTCGAACATGGCGCCATGGGGTCATACGCCATCATCGGGGCCCATCTGCCGATTGCCGCGGGGGCCGCATGGTCCGCCCAATACCGGGGAACGGATCAGGTCGCCGTTTGTTTTTTCGGCGACGGCACGACCAATATCGGCGCCTTCCACGAAGCCCTCAATATGGCCGTGATCTGGAAATTGCCGGTGGTCTTCGTCTGTGAAAATAATTTGTATATGGAATATACGGCCATCGAACAGGTGACGGCGGTGGAAAACCCCGCCGCTGACCGGGCCGCCGCCTATGGGCTGGACTCCATCATCATCGACGGCAATGACGCGGACGTGGTCTACCGGACGGCCAACGCGGCCTTCGACAAGGCGCGGGGCGGCGGCGGGCCATCCCTGATCGAAGCCAAGACCTATCGCCATGGTGGCCATTCAAGGGCCGATCCCGGCACCTACCGGCCAAAGGAAGAGTTGGAATCATGGCTGGCCAGGGACCCCATCCCCATGTACCGCCAGCGGCTGCTGGATTTCGGGCTCAAGGAAAAGGCGCTTGTTTCCCTTGAAGATGCGGCTATGGCCCGGGTGGACGAGGCGACGGAAATCGCCAAGGCTTCACCCGCACCATCCATCGATGTGATGGAAACCAACCTTTGGGCTGATGGGGGTTCATCATGGCGGAATTAACCTATAGGGAAGCCGTAGCCGAGGGCATCGCCCAGGAAATGGAGCGCGACCAAAATGTGGTCCATCTAGGCGAGGATATCGCCGCCGCCGGGGGCGTCTTTAAGACCACCGTCGGATTGCTGGACAAATTCGGGCCCAAACGGGTGCTGGATACGCCCATCTCCGAACAAGCCATCCTGGGGGCAGCCATGGGTGCAGCCATGACCGGGCTTAAACCCATCGCCGAAATCATGTTTTCCGATTTCCTGGCCGTCTGCTGGGATATCGTCGCCAACCAGATGGCCAAGAGCCGCTATATGACCGATGGTCAGGTGACCATCCCCGTGGTCATCCGCACGGCCAATGGCGGCGGCGTGCGTTTCGGCGCCCAGCATTCTCAAGCCGTCGAAAACTGGCCCATGGCCGTGCCCGGCCTGAAGGTAGTGGCGCCATCGACGCCGGCCGATGTGAAAGGCCTGCTGGCAGCCGCCATCCGCGATCCCGATCCGGTCATATTTTTTGAACAAAAAGCCCTTTATGCGGCCAAGGGCGAGGTGCCGGATGGTGAACATGTGGATGAACTGGGTACTGCCAAGGTGGTCCGCGAAGGCACCGACGTGACCATCGCCGCCCTGGCGCTCATGGTGCCAAGGGCCATCGAAGCGGCTGACCAGTTGCAGGCCGAAGATGGCATTTCGGCCAAGGTGGTCGATGTGAGAAGCCTGGTGCCCCTGGATACCCAGACGATTTTCCAAACCGTCGCCGATACGGGACGCCTGGTCACGGTGGAGGAAAATCCAAGGCTTTGCGGTTGGGGGGCCGAGATTTCCTCCCTCGTTGCCGAGGAATGTTTTTATGATCTGGATGGTCCCATCATCCGCATCACCACGCCCCACCTCCCCCTGCCCTGCGCCGACTCGTTGGAAGACGAAGCCATGCCTTCGGTCGGGCGCATCGTCGAGACGATCCGCAAAGAGGTGGACTGAATGAAGATAATCATGCCGCAACTTGGCGAGACCGTGGCCGAGGGTACGATCACGGTCTGGCACAAGAAAGTCGGCGAGCAGGTTGAAGCCCAGGAGCTTCTTTTCGAAGTCGGTACGGATAAGGTCGAAACCGAAATCCCGGCACCCGTCAGCGGGGTCTTGACGAAAATCCTGGTGCCCGAGGGTGAAACCGTCGATGTGGGTGTGACCCTTGCCGTAATCGACGACGGAAGCGAAGCAACCGACGACGAACCGGCGGCGGAAAAGGCCCCCAAGGCGGAGACCGCTCCGGCTGCCAGCCGGCACGAACGGGGAACGCGGCCGGCCCGGGGCAAGACGAACAAAAAGCTCTCCCCCGTGGTGCGCAAGCTACTGGCCGAGAACGGCCTTGATGCGGGTGATATTGAGGGAACCGGCACCGGCGGGCGCATTACCCGCCGGGACGTTCTGACCCATCTAAAAGCTCCCAAAAAGAAGGCCCGCGATAAGGACGGCATGAAATTGTCGCCGGTTGTCCGCCGGCGGTTGGCGGAGCACAGGCTTGATCCGGCGGATATCCAGGGCACCGGCGCCGAAGGCCGGATTAAACGCAATGACGTTCTGGCTTATGTCTCGGGGTCCGGCAAGAAGCGCACCGGGGACCAGACCATTCCTTTCAATCTTCGCCGCAAGCTCACGGCTGAACATATGGTCCGCTCCAAGGCGACCAGCGCCCATGTGCTGCAGGCCGTCGAAGCCGATTTCATGGTCGTCGAGCAATTGCGCGGTACCCGGAAAGAAGCCTGGAAGGAAAAAGAAGGTTTTTCGCTGACTTATCTGCCTTTCATCGCCCGCGCCACCTGCTTGGCGATCGAGGATTTTCACAATGTAAATGCGACTATCGACGAGGAAAGCCTAACAGTTTATGGCGCGGTCCATCTGGCCATTGCCGTTGATCTGAATTTCGAAGGGCTGGTGGCCCCGGTGATCCGCGACGCCGGGTCCAAAAGCCTGGGTGATCTGGCCCGTGCCATACATGATTTGGCGGGGCGGGCGCGCGATAACAAGCTGTCACCCGATGATTTGACGGGGGCCACCTACACCATATCCAATTCGGGCTCCTTCGGCACAATGATCACGGCACCGATCATCAATCAGCCCCAGGTGGCTATCCTTTCCGCCGACGGGGTTTCTAAAAAACCGGTGGTCATTGAAGGGCCGGACGGAGACTCCATCGCCATACATCCCGTTGGCGTTCTGGCGCAATCTTTTGATCACCGGGCCATCGACGGCGCCTATTCGGCGGCCTTTTTGCGCCGCCTCAGGGAAATCATCGAGACCCATGACTGGGAGTCCGAATTGGGCTGAATGTTGAGCACCAGGGAGCGATAAACATGACTGACAATGACATTACGGGCCAGACCATCGGCTGGATCGGCGCCGGGCGCATGGGTTTCGCCATGGCCAAACGGCTGCTGGCTACCGGTGCGGATGTGACCGTATACAACCGCACCCGGTCCAAGGCCGAACCGCTGGAGGAATTCGGAGCTAAAATCGTCGATAAGCCTTCCGATCTGGCGGACCGGGATATCGTTATCACCATGGTCGGCGGCCCCGATGATTTCCAGGAAGTCACCATTGGTGATGACGGCGTGCTGTCCGTCCCGGGTACCGTGCCCGGACTTTTGATCGATTGCACCACCATTTCGGAAGAAGCCTCATCCATCGTCCGGCAGGCGGCCAAAAAACTTGGCACCTCCATGATCGATGCGCCGGTCAGCGGCAATGCCAAGGTGGTGGTTGCCGGAAAGCTGAGCATCGTGGCATCCGGCGACAAGGAAGCCTTCGACAAGGCACTTCCCTATCTGAATGCCCTGGCCATTGGCGTGAGTTATGTGGGCGAGGGTGAATTGGCCCGCATGGTAAAGATTTGCCATAACGTCTATCTGGGCATCGTCGCCCAATCCCTGGCCGAAATTACGGTTCTGGCCGAAAAGGGCGGCGTCCCCCGCCATGCTTTCCTGGATTTCATCAATAACAGCGTCATGGGTTCCATGTTTTCGCGCTACAAGACCCCCGCCTATGTCAATCTGGATTTCACCCCCACCTTCACGCCATTGTTACTTCTGAAGGATATGAATCTGGGCCTGAGCGCCGCCCGCAAAAAAGGCGTCCCCCTCCCGTTGGCCGCCCAGACGCGGGAAATTGTTCAGAATCTAATCGGTAACGGATACACTGATTGCGATTTTGCGGCCTTGATCGAACAGACGGCAAAAGGCGCCGGGTTCGAAATCGAATCGGAAAATGTGGAAGTGGGTACCGGGCTTTAAGGCGGGGAGCCAGCTCTCCGCCCGCCCTTCTCCTACCCTTCCGGCACTCCCGCGTCGCTACTCAGCAACTCGTCACTCCCGCGAAGGAGCGTGTGAAGGAATACGGTTTTTGAGTAGATTTTC
>CAZBQG010000217.1:0-7754 GCA_964493945.1 uncultured Rhodospirillaceae bacterium | reverse complement strand
ACGCCGGGATCTGCGCGGGGGGAGCGGGGAAACCCGCTTCCCTACCGTGACCCCGGTTTTTCCGAAGCCGCGGGGCCGTGACCGCCCGGCTATCCGTATTGGCCGTGGGTCCTGACCGCATTGGCCATGGCCATGACGTTTTCGGCGGGCGCCTCGTCGGGCACGCCGGCGGCGCCGTCCGAGATGAATCCGCCGCCCTTGCCCACCGCGCGGATCAGCATCTTGCAATATTCCTTCACGTCTTCGGGCGTGCCCGTATTGAGCATGGAAGCGGGTACATTGCCCTGCACGCAGGCGATGCCGTCCAGAACCGCCTTGGCCTTACGCAGGTCTGTAGATTGGAATTTGTAGATCACCTTGCCCGGCGGAATATCGGCCATGGTCTCCAGGCGCACTTCGCAATTTCCCTCCCAGAACACGTAAGGGACCATGTCTTTTTCTATGATGGCCATGATCACCCTGCGAAGCTGTGGCCAGTAAAATGTCTCGAACTGTTGGGGCGACATGAACCCGCCCAATCCCCAATGAAGGGGGATGAAGACATGCCCGCCTGGCTTGACCCGGGCCGCCCGGTCGAGATTTCCAATGATATATTTGGTCGCCTGATTCAAGGCCTGCAATAGCTTATCGGGATGGCGGAACATGTCCAGGATGGCGCCTTTGGAGCCCCGCATATAATCGGCGATCTGATCAAAGGGCGCGTTGGACACGCCCATGCTGAACAAGGGAAAGCCCAGCGCCGCCATCTCCTTGGAAAAAGAAATGGCCTCGGCTAGGATCTCATCCATCTGGCGGCCGATCTTGGACATATTTTCCAGCGCCTTCCTGACACCCGGATCATTGCAGAACCGGCTGAGGCCCATCAGCCCGGTGTAATAAAAGCCGGGAATGTCGGGCAGATTGCCAAACCCTCCGATGCCGGGCGCGATGCGCGGCAGATATTTACGCAGGAAGAATCCGGTGGCATCGGAAAGATAATCGTCATATTCCGAGGCGGACATGAATTCCTCGTCCAGATACTGGTAGGAAACATTCTCGTCGACCCCATGACCGGGCCATTGCAATGCCTTGAAATCCAGCACCTCCAGAGACGTCCCAAAAGATGTCTGGAGGTGGGGAAGCTAGTAAAGATCGGGCTCCAGCTCTAAAAGCCAGGGGCGGAACGCATCGCTCAGGGCTTTCGCATCATACATGGCCGTTTCACAAGTGATGCTGGCCTGGGCCGCCGCCCAAAAACGCCAGGACAGGTAAAAGGGCACCCGATCCGGCTCTTTCAGATCAATAACGTCCTGGACCCGCTTTTGGCGGGCGCTGAAAGCCTCATGGGTTTGCTCCGGGTTCACCCGTCCCGCCCGGCCGCCGCCTTATCTAGGATGTGTTGCGGCGTGGCGGAAACCACCTCGGCCCAGAGGGGCGCAAATTTCTGGCCCTCTTCAAAGAGTATCAAATCGACGAAGCTTTTTTCCGGGCGCTTGATGTTTTTTGGATGGCGCGGTGGGCTTCGATATCGGCCCATTCGCCGATCACATAGAAATGATCCTCATCCTCCAGATCACGGCAGAGCGTTCCGTCCTTCACCTGGGCCGGTGATTTGTGCATGGGATTGTCGTCCGAATAATCCCATTCGTTAAACATCTCGATGAACTTCTCTCCCATGCCCGGCTTCACGCGGAAATCATAGATGTGAAAGAAGTTGCCCTTAATCCCCAGCGGTTCCATGGCCATTTTTTTATCCTCTCAAATGATCCCGGTTAAATATATCACCCCTTGCCATATATCTCCCAGGCCAATTCATATGGATCGCCTTCCCCTCGGGTAAGCCGGTCAATCTCTGCCGCCGGCGCCACCAGGCGCCGTTCCAGAAGTTCATGGAGGATGAAGCCCGCCTGCCGGCGGGCCTGAAGGCGTTGCCTTTCGAGATGCTCTTCGGGGTGGGCCGCCAAATGATCAAAAAAGCGCTCAATCTGATCGGCCAGCTCCCCGGCGCCTTCGCCCTTAAGCGCATTGGTCTTGATTACCGGCGGCTGCCAGCGCCGCTCCGGGTTGAGGCTTTGGCCAAGGCTGATCATGTCTTTTAGCTGCCTGACAGTCTGGTCCGCATCCGGATGATCGCTTTTATTGACAACGATTAAATCGGCGATTTCGGTGACGCCCGCCTTGCCGGCCTGAACCTCATCGCCGCCCATGGGCGTCTGCAACAGGATCGAAATTGACGCATGGTCCATGATCCTGGTTTCGTTTTGCCCCACACCCACGGTCTCGATCAAAATCATGTCCCAGTCCATGGCCTGGAGGACGGTGAGCGCATCCCCTGCCGCCTTGGCCAGGCCACCCAATTCCCCCCTGGCGGCCATGGAGCGGATGAAGACCCCCTCATCCACACCATGTTCACCCATGCGCAACCGGTCACCTAACAGGGCGCCGCCGGTGATCGGGCTGGAAGGGTCGACGGCCAAAATGGCAACGCTCAATCCCCGCCCCCGCCAAATCCCCACCAGGCGGCTGATCAGGCTGCTTTTGCCCGCACCAGGCGGTCCGGTGACGCCGATGCAACTGGCGTGATTGTTTTTATGGTAAAGGGCTTGCAACAGGGGGGTCAGATCCTCGCCGCGCTCGATGCGGCTGATCAGACGGGCGCAAGCCCGCACATCGCCGCGGCCCAACCGGGTCATGATCTCATCCATGTCGGCGGGGTCCTGGGCGGAGGGAGCCAACCCGCCGGAAAATTTATCCTGCCCGATCCCATCGAAAAATGTGCGGCACATATTTTCGGCCAACTCCCCAACGGGCAGGCGGCCGGGCCGGTACCATTCCATGGCCCAGTTCATCATGCCGAACAGGTTCAGCCGGGCCAGGGAAACATCGACGCCCGCACCGATTTCGCCGGCCGCCTGGGCGTCTTCCAAAAGCTCCTGCCAATAGGCGGCATAGGCGCGGTGCTTGCCGATATGGCGCCGCCGGATGGATGGCGGTATCTGGTTATGTAAACGAAGATTAGCCGCGGCATAATCATCATGTTCCAGATTGGTTTCCAGATGGACCCGGATGGCGGCACGCAGTCTTTCGCGGTAACTGGCCCTGCCGCCTAATTCCTTGATGCGCCCGCGCACCCCGTCGAAAACCCTTCCATGGCCGCGGGCCAGGACCTCATCCAGCATTTGTTCCTTGGAATCGAAGTGATAATAAAGGCTGCCGGCCTGGATATGGGCGGCACTGGCGATATCAGTCAGGCGGGTCGCCCCGTAGCCCTTGTCCCGGAAGGTCCTGGCCGCCCCATCCAGGATGCGCAGCCGGGTCTTTTCCGATTTACTTTGTGGTTTGACGGTGCTGGCTTTCATTTGCAAAATTCTAATGATTAATAGAATCTAATGTCAATTAGAAAAATATTGACTGGGAGCATGTGACATGGTTTTCTTGGGGCGAAAAGCCGGACCGGGCACCCGTCCGGAACAACTTGGGGAGGTTGGGCGACATGATGCAGCACCCTGAAGTCGAGCGCCTGGACCGGGACGCAATCCTGGCCATTCAGGCCCGCAAGCTGGCGGCCATGGGCGAAAGACTGGCCACCTCGCCCGACTGGTGTGAACATTTCAGAGGCGCCGGGATGAAGCCCGGCGATCTGGCCGCCAATGATGGCTTGGTCAGCGCACCCATGTTGGAAAAATCCGACCTCCGGGAACGCTATCCCTGGCCCATGCTGAGCGTGGACCCGACCCAGGTGCGGCGCTTTTTCGCAACCTCCGGGACCACCGGCCTGCCGGTCATGTTCGGCTTCACGGAACGCGACCTGCATCAATTGCTGGCCGTGCAGGTATCCCGCATGCTCCGCTGCATCGGTGTTGAGCCCGGCGACCGGGTCTATCAGGGTTACGGCTATGGGCTTTGGATCGGCGGCCCGGCCCACGAACTGGGGCTGGAAAAACTGGGGGCCACCTGCTTCCCGGTGGGCCCGGGGCGATCCGAGACCGTGGTCCAGTGGCTGCGCGATCAGGCCTGGGAGGTGGCCGCCGCCTCGCCGCTTTTTCTGACGCATTTAGTGCAAGTGGCCAGGGAGGCCGGCATCGATCCCAAAAAAGACTGGAAATTACGCATCGCGCTGACCGGCGGCCAGGGCGTGTCCAAGAGCTTCCGCAATCAGTTGGAAGCGGAAATGCCGGCGGGCTTCAAGGCCTATAACAATTACGGCACCACGGAATCGGGTGGGCCCAATCTGGGCTCGGCCTGCCCCTACTCCCATGACGCCGACAAGATGCATCTCCTCAATGAAGATACGGTGATCAGCGAAATCCTCGACCCCCAGACCCTCAAACCCGTGGCGCCGGGCGAAGTGGGGGAGATCGTCATCACCACACTGGATAAGGAAGCATCGCCCGTGGTGCGCTGGCGGACCCATGATCTGGTGCGCCTTTCGGATCAGCCCTACGGTTGCCCCTGCGGGCGGGCGGGCCTGCCGCTGATCGGCGGGATCATCGGGCGCTCGGATGATATGCTCAAGGTGCGGGGTGTTATTGTCTTCCCGTCGCAAATCGAAGACGTCATCGCCGCCACCCCCGGTACGGTCAAGGAAGCCTGGCAAATCTATGTGGACAGCATCGGTGGCGCGCCCAAAACGGTCAGCGTCGCCATCGAAAACGAGCCCGGCCATAACGTTGATCCCGATGATCTGGCCGATCAGGTGACCTCCAGCCTGGCGGCGCGCCTGGGCCTCAAGGTGCCCGTCGAATGCCACCCCATGGGTACCTTGCCCCGCTATGAAGCCAAGGCCAAGCGCGTCCTCTTAAAGGAGCAATCATGAAATACGCAACCGATTACGGATACCAGATCAAGCCGGCCTATGGGCCGGGCGATGTGGAAGAGGTGGAATATGACCGGGATTTGGGCGACCCCGGGCAGTTTCCCTATACGCGGGGCTACCATGCGGAGGGCTACCGGTCGCGCATGTGGACCCGGCGCATGACGGCGGGGCTGGGTTCGTCAAAAGACGCCAACAAGGTTTTGAAGGAATACCGGGAAATGGGGCAATTGGGCGGCATCTGCGTCATTCATGACCGGGTATCGTCTTCGTGCATGGATGCGGATCATCCCCTGGCCGGGCGGGAAAATGGTGTGCTGGGCTGGCCCGGATCGTCCTTGCTGGAATTCGAGGAATTGATGGAAGACATCCCCCTGACCGGTCAATCCATCACCCTGCTGGGCTGTTCGGCGCCATCCACATTGCGTCTGGCCTATGTGGTGGCCTTGGCCGAAAAACGGGGAATCCCCATGACTGAAATTCATGGCAGCGTCACCGAATCCCCCTTCGGCAATGTGTTTGGCCAAACCGACGTGCAGCCCTTCGATCTGAACATGAAGCTGTTTTTGGATTCCGCCGAATATGTGGTGCGCAACAAAATCCGTATGCGCAGCGGTCTGGTGGGCCAGCATTTCCAGGAGTCGGGCGGCAACAACGCCCAGGCCCTGGCCATGGAACTGTCCATGCTCAAGGAAATTTGCTCGCGTCTGGTTGAAGAACGTGGGTTGGATTTCGAAGACGTAGTGCGGGTTCCCTATCAACTGGTCAGCATCGGGTCCCGCTTTTTCGAGGAAATCGCCAAAGTACGTGCGCTTAGGCGCATGTGGGCCAGAATGGCAAAGGAGCATTTCGACGCAAAAAGTGAAAAAGCCTGCCAGTTGCTCATCGCCGTTCACACATCGGGGCGGACCATGACCTACCAGCAGCCTCTTAATAATGTGGCCCGTTGTGCCATTCAGACCCTGGCCGGCACCATGGTCGGCTGCACGGCGCTGGACAACGCCACCCTGGACAATGCCTATGCCGAGCCGTCCGCCCTGGCGGCACGCATATCGCTCAACACACAGCATATCGTCGCCGAGGAAACGGGCGTCGCCGAGGTGGTCGATCCCCTGGCCGGCTCCTATTTCGTCGAAGCCCTGACCAACGAGGTGGAGGCGGCTGCTTACGAGGTGCTCAAGGAAGTGGATGATCTGGGCGGGTTGGCGGCGGCCGTCGAAAAAGGACATATCCAGGCCATGCTGAAAGAAGAGGCCAATATCAAATTCCGGGAATTGAACAACAAAGAGCAGCTCGTCGTCGGCGTCAATCATCTAGCCTTGTCAGAAGAAGAGGATGAAATGTTCCAGATACCGGTGCAGGAGCTGGAGGCCAGCTCGTCGGACGCCATCACCCGGCGCATGGTGGAATGGAAAAAAACCCGCGATATGGACGAGCTGGGGGCGGCTATGGCGGCGCTATACGCTGATGCGCAAAAGGGGGACCGGTTCAATCTGATGGAACCCATCATCGAAGCGGTCAAAGCCTATGGCACATCCGGCGAGATCATGGGGGTCATCCGTCAGGCCAGGGGTCTGGATTATGATCCCTTCAATATGATCAAATGCCCCTTCGATCTGGGCTGATATCATGAGCCGGGACAAAGGAATAAAAATCATCGTCTCCATGATCGGGCTGGACAGCCACACGACGGGTGCCGAGGTGGTCGCCACATTTCTCAGGGATGGGGGCCACGAAGTGGTCTATCTGGGGGTCAATCAAACGCCCGGGATGATCGTCAATGCGGCCCTGCAGGAAGATGTGGACGCCATCGGCATCAGCTCCCACGCGTCAAACTTCGCCCTCATCGAAGATTTGATGGATCTGGTTGCGGAAAAGCACTTGGGCGATGTGCCGGTCATCTGCGGCGGCCATGTGCCGCCGGGTCAGGTGGAACGGCTGTTGGCCAAGGGTGTGGCCAAAATCTTTCCGCCGGGCAGTTCGGGGGACGCTATCTTGGAATATTTGGAAACCCTCGGACCCAGGAATTGATCATGCCCAATACCCAAAACATCCGGCCCCGCCGGAGCCTTCTGTTCGTCCCCGCGGCCCGGCTGGAGATGTTCCCGAAAGCCGTCAAGGCCGGCCCCGATGTGATCTGCATCGATCTGGAAGACGCCGTCGCCTTGCAAAAAAAAGAACAGGCGCGCGCCGATTGCATGAACATGCTGTCTGCCCAGCCGGATATGGGAAAAAGCGAAATCCTGGTACGCGTCAATGGGCTGGGCACCCGCCAGGGGCTGGCCGATATGCTGGCATTGCTGGACTGCAAGGCGCCGCCCGACGGCGTGATGCTGCCCAAGGTCGGCAGTGCCGCTGAAATCAAGATGCTGGATGAATTGCTGGAAAGTGAAGGCTCGGCTTTGCACATTCACCTTCTCATCGAAACCAATGCGGGGCTGGAGGCCTGTCACGAGATCACCAAATCCAGTCCCCGCCTGGATTCCATATTGTTCGGCGGCATCGATATGGCCGCCGAGCTTCGCGTCGAGCCCATTTGGGACGCCCTATTTTACGCCCGCACCCGTCTGGTCCACGCCGCTGCAAGTGCCGGGATCGATCTAATCGACGCGCCCCGCCTGGATCTGGAGGATATGGCGGGGCTGGAGCTGGAAGCCTCCCGCAGCGCCGCTCTCGGCATGACCGGAAAGAGCGCCATTCATCCAAAGCAACTCCCCGCCATCCAGCAGGCCTTCACCCCCAGCGCCGACGAAATCGAAACTGCCAGGCGCGTCCTTGCCGCCTTTGATGAAGCGGGCGGCGGCCTGGCCGTGCTGGACGGCAAAATGATCGAAAAACCGGTCCTCGTATCCATGCGCCGTATACTGGCGATCAAGGAGATGTTGGAGGAATAGGCCCCGCCTGTCCCCTAGGGTCAGGGCTCATTAATTCAGATAGAAGATAACAATAGCGGCAATGCATA
>CAZBQG010000216.1:0-7757 GCA_964493945.1 uncultured Rhodospirillaceae bacterium | reverse complement strand
TTGAATCACAAATCAGCCCGTTTGGGAATCCTTTCTATGGGTATGTGACCTAGCCTGGTGTCAATACGCCCACCCTAAGCGCCATTCCCAACTCGTCGCGCTCAACCCATTCCTCGATCACCTTGCCATTTTTCAGTCTGAAATGGGCGTGGGCGGTCCATTGGATGGGCTCCCCCGCCAGCTCATGAGTGCCGATGCGGCTTTTCCAGAAATCCCGGTGCACGGTCTCATGGCTCAGCCGGCAGGCGACCATGCCGCCTTCGGCCACCATGTGATGAAGGGTGGTCTTGAACGGCCCATAGCGCTCCATGACGCTGCCCACCACCTGGCGCATGCCGGCCAGGCCAATCACCGGGTCGCCGTAATCGCCGCGATGGAAAATAATGTCTTCGGCGAATAGCTCGTCCAGCAGCTCGATCCGGCCCTGATCCAGGACTTCGTCAAAATAGCGCCGGACGATGATTTTGTTTTCATCAGTAGACATTGGGCTTCCCCTCCCTTGTCTGAAACGTATTTGTGATCGGGATGTTAGGCTGGAATTCTTGCCAAATACAGTATCTTCAAGGATGATCAGGCATATTTCTCCCAGAGCTGTTTCAAGGGAAGCTGAAAAAGGGAACGGGATATGGACGCCAAATACGAACATTTCAAGGATTTCTCCTCGAATCCCATGAGCTTCGAGGAAAAGAAGAAGATATGGCTTGAACTCTCGGATATGAGCGAAGAAGAGTTCGGCCGCATGATGGCCCACAACAAGGAACGCCAGGTGCGGGTACCCCAGGTCGGCACCGAAGCCCCCGACTTCGAGATCGAGCGCCTCGATCCGGCGCGCAAGCGGAGCGGCGAATATGTCAAGCTTTCCGCCCAGCAGGGCAAGCCCGTGGCATTATTGTTCGGGTCATACACATGACCGCCTTTTCGTAAACGGGCCGTGCGCCTGAACGAAATCTACCAGAGCTATTCCAAGGATGTGGAATTCTATGTGATCTATATCCGCGAAGCCCATGCGGCCGATGGCTGGGTCACGCCTCAGAATCTCTATGACGAGGTTAATTTCAACGAACCCACCACCGATGAAGAGCGGGCCGAAGTGGCCAGCGCCTGCCAGACCGGCATGGATCTGCAAATGCCCATGCTCATCGACAGCATCGACAATGCGGTGGACGATGCCTATATCGCCGAGCCCATCCGGCTCTATGTGATCGACCGGGAAGGCGTGATCTCCTACAACGGTGCCCAGGGCCCCGCCGGGTTCGACCCGGAAAGCTGGGCCGAGGCGATCGAGGAACAGATTGCCGCCGGCTGAACAGATTTTCCATCAGATTTCCCGCCCGGCTCCTGTAACATAAGGGCCGGGCGTTTTCCTTTTGGGTGGGGAGAAGGTTTTGAATTTAATCGCAAGGCTTTGGCGGGGAGAGCTTTCCCTCAATAAGGTCTTTTTCCTGTGGGGCGGGCTGGGCGGCCTGGTCCTCATATTGCCCTTTCTAACCGTTACGCTGGCCCTCACCGAGCCGCCCGAAGACGGATATATCGCCGAATTCCTAATGGGTTATCTGGTCTTTATCCTTATTTATCTGGGCTGGGTCTTTACCGGCATCTGGCGCTCTGCGTCCCGCCATGAAGGCGACCCAAGCGCCGCCGTCGTTGCCAAACTCAGTGTAGGGGCGGGGATTCTCGTCTTTGTGCTCATGCTCGCCGCCATCCTAGGCGCCGACACCGGGTGAGGACGAAGATCAGGGCGCCTTCGGGCTGAAATTTTCCCTTTTAAACCAAGCCATTTTAAACGGTTTTCCTTGACATTTTCCTTGTCTTCAAGCTTATTGACTGGACAGTCAACCAATAAAGATAGAGGGAGAAATCATGGATCAGGATGTGGTGGCGGGTGAAGGCTTAGACTCCCCCCTGATCGGGCGCGGTATGCGCGAAGGGGCGCAGATGTTCCGTGACTGGTTTTCCGGCCTGACGGAAATCGCCGAAAGGGGTGAGGGGGCCGTCTATGTCTTCGTCATGGGCAATTTGATCGAGATATTGCGGTCTTTCGATATGCCGGTGGTTTTCCCTGAAATCAACGCTCTGCAGACGGCCATCCGCCGGGTGTCGGGCGAATATCTGGACGAGGCGGAAGATTACGGCTTCTCACCCGATATCTGCGCCTATGTGAAGGCCGATGTGGCCATCCATTTGCGCGACGGCCAACATCCCATGGTTACGGTGCCCAAGCCATCCATGGCCGTGCTCACCAATGCCTGCAACACCTATATCAAGTGGGCCGAGATATGGGAGCGCATGTTCGATGTGCCCTGCATGGTGGTGGATATTCCGGGCTCCCGCTCCGCCGGTTCGCAAAGCATCACGGGCGGCGGGGATTTCGCCAACGAGATGAAATACATAAAAGCCCAGGTCAAGGAACTGATCGAAACCTGCGAGCGGGTGACGGGCAAGAAATTCGATATCGACCGGCTGCGCCAGAATATGGGTTACGCCAACCGCATAACGCGGGCCTGGCGCAAGGTGCTGGATTACAATGTGAGCGACCCGGCGGTGTTCAACGCCCTGACCGATGGCACGGTCTATCTGGGTGTGGGCAATTGCTATGGGGCGAGCGAGGAAGGGGCGCTGTTTTTCGAACGCCTGGAAGAGGAAATGGCCTACCGGGTGGCCAACGGAATTGGCGCCACACGCAACATCGATGGCGTCGAGGAATTGGCCGGGCAACGCTTCCGCCTGGCCTTCATCGGCGTGCCCTGTTATCCGATTTTCAAGAATTTCAACGACATGTTCACCAAATGGGGTGGCGTCTTCGTCAATTCGGCCTATCTGACTTTTGCTTCGGGTGGTGCCGATATCGGTTTCGAATATGATCTGACCAATCCCATCGACAGCATAACGGAAGGCATTATGCGCCGCATCCGCGAGACTATGGACCAATTGTTCTTCGGCTGTCCGGATATTGAGACGGCGGCGTCCCGCTTCGGTCTGGACGGCATCGTCTATCACCCGATTAAAAGCTGCCGGACCATTTCGTCGGGCCTGGCCGACCGCCGCCACCACATAGCCGAGGATCTGGGGCTGGCCACCCTTTATGTGGAATCCGACATGGTCGATCCAAGGGTGGTGGCCGAGGCCCAGATGCGAAACCGCATCGATGCCTTTTTCGAAGGCCTGGCGACCCGCGAAACCCTAGGGCGGGGAGCGGCCTGATCATGGACGGGGGCGGGCGAAGCCGCAAATCGGCGGAAGAGAGACGGTTGCAGATCGTGCAGGCGGCCGAGAAACTGTTTTCCCGGAAGGGCTTTCACGCCACCACCATCGAGGAAATCGCCTGGGAGGCAGGGGTCTCCAAGGGGCTGATCTATGTCTATTTCGAGGACAAGACGGATGTTCTGTTCCTCACCCTGCGTTTCGTCCTGGAAATCTATGAGCGGGAAATCCCCACCGTTCTGGAAGGGGTCCACCATCCCATGGAGCGGCTGGAAACGGCGCTCCGGGTCTATTGCTCATTGGTCGATAGCCACCGGGATGCCACCTTTCTGGCTTACCGTTCGACCATGGAATTGCCGGGCGATCAGCGAGCCGCAGTCAAAATGGCCGAAAGCAAGACCACCCGCATCCTGGCCGATTGCATCGAAGATTGTGTGAGAGGTGGGTTTATGGGGCCGCTGAACGTGGAAATGCTGGCCTATCAATGCGTCCTTTATTGCCACGGTTGGGCACTGAAATATTGGGCCTTCCGGGATAAAATGACCCTGGAGGATTATGTTAGCGAAGGGGCCAGGCTGCTTATTGTGCCCCATCAAACTAGCCAAGCAGTTTAGCCAATTTCCCCTTGATCACTTTTTTGGTGGGCGTCATCGGCATCTCGCCGATCAGTTCCACCCGTTCGGGCCATTTGTTTTTGGTGACACCGTTCTTTTCCAGGAAGGCGCAGATATCCTTCAGGTCCGGTGCGGCGCCCTCCCGGGCGACGATGAAGCAGCAGGCCTTTTCCCCCAGTATTTCATCCTCCATGGGAACGATGGAGGCCTGGGTAACCCCCGGATGGGCCAGCAACAGCTCCTCCAGATCGGCCGGGTTATATTTCACACCGCCCCGGTTGATGATGTCCTTGATGCGCCCGGTCAGGCTGGCCCGCCCGCCTTCGTCCATGACCGCCAGATCACCGCTCCGGAACCAGCCGCCAGTTGTGAACGAGTCCGCATTGGCATCCGGGTTATTGAAATATCCGGGAAAGACCGAAGCGCCTCGGATTTGCAACTCGCCCTTTGCGCCTTGCGGCAGGCTGGCCCCCGTATCCTCATCGGCAATGCGGATTTCATTGCCCCGGGGCGGCGGGCCGGCGGTGAGGGCGGCGATTTCCACATCGTCATCATGGCGGGTCAGGGTGCCCGCCTGAATTTCCGACATGCCCCAAAGCTGGACGACTTTTCCGTTTTTCATCAGCTTATCGAAAGCCCGGGTCTGATCGGGCGAGCAGGCGGCACCGGCCAAGACGACGATGCGCACCGATTCCAGGATTTCCTCATTGACCACCCCCGTCGCCATCAGCCCGGCCATATGGGCCGGCGCCATATATAGAAGATTGGCCCTGCTGGCTGCGATGGCCTGGGCGAAGGCAGGTGGGGAAAAAGTTTCGCAGAGATGGATGTTGGCGCCGCTGAAGGCACCCATATCGATCCCCCAAAGACCATAAGAATGACTGAACGGTGCGGCCGAAAGCACCACGTCCTGCTCCGTGATCTTAAGATCGCTGGTGAAGACCCTGGTATTGCCCGTCCGGTTCTGATGGGCCGTTGGTACCGATTTGGGGCTGGCCGAGGTGCCGGACGTATAGAGCAGCAAAAAGCAATCCTCGCCCCGGGGGCTGTAATCCGGCGCCGGCCCGTCCAGTTCCTCAAACGAAAGCAATGGCGGCGGCGCTTCGCCCACCCCGATGATCCAACTGAGGGACGGGGGCAGGCTGTTGCCGGCCAACAGCTTGCCGCCGTCGGCGCAGATGGTGGCCTTGGCCCCGCTATGGGCCAGAAGATCCACCACATCCGATCTGGCATAGGCCATATGGACCGGCTGAATGATGCAGCCGGCCATGGGGATGGCGAAATAGGCCAGCAGGAATTCAGGCGTATTATTTAAAAGCGTGGCCACCACATCGCCCCGACTCAGCCCCAGCCCGCCCAGCCCGCCCGCCAGTTTTTTAACGCCGGCCGCCAATTCCCGGTGAGTCATCTGCCCGCCCTCCCAAGTGGCGGCCAGGCGGTCGGGGAATTTCTCGGCATTGGCCATGACCCAGCCGGCGATGCTGTCATCGCTCCAGATGCCGTCACCTCTAAGGCGTTTGGTCATCTCCGGATCGAACGGCAATGGCTGGGCCAGATCGGTTATGTCATGATGCATGATGCCCCCCTTGTTGCAGGCAATTGAACTAGTGGGCTCCGGCACTGTCAACGTTCAATTCATCTGAAGATGGCGGTTGGACAATCGGCGGCGCTGGCTGTAAAACCCCTCGGGCGCCCTGCTCATCATGAAAAAGAAGACCCAAAAGTGACCAGCAGCTATATCACCACGCCTATTTATTACGTCAACGGCTCGCCCCATATCGGCCATGCCCACACGACAATCATGGCCGATATCCTGAAGCGTTACAGGCGCATGCGGGGATTGGACGTCTATATGAGCACGGGTACCGACGAACATGGCCAGAAAAACCAGGAGGCAGCGGAAGAAAGCGGCCTGACGCCCAAGGATTATGTGGACCGGCAATCGGGTGAATTCCAGGCATTGTTTGACCGCCTGGGTGTGGATTACGATTTTTTCGCCCGCACCACGCGGCCCTACCATGTAGAGCAGGTGCAGCATTTCGAAAACCTGCTGGATGAAAAAGGTCTGATCGAAAAGAAGGCCTATCAGGGCATGTATTGCACCGGCTGCGAACAGTTCAAGGTGGAAAGCGACCTGACGGAAGACGGCACCTGCCCCGATCATCCCAGCCTGGAGCCGGAAGACACCAACGAAACCAATTATTTCGTGCGCATCGATGAATACCGGACCTGGCTTTTGGAACATCTGGAGGCCAATCCCGAGTGGCTGCAGCCGGAAAGGTTCAGGAACGAAGTGCGCCAGATGCTGGCCGAACCCCTGGAGGATATGTGCATCTCCCGGCCTAAATCGCGGGTCTCGCTGGGCGTCGATCTGCCCTTCGATAAGGAATATGTGACATATGTATGGTTCGATGCCTTGATCAATTACATCACCAATGTGGACTGGCCGGACGGCGAGGGGTTTCATTGGTGGGATAATGCCGAGCATCTGATCGGCAAGGACATCGTCAAGACCCACTGTATTTATTGGCCCATCATGCTTCAGGCCTGCGGCGTCAAGTTGCCGGAACGTATATCGGTGCATGGCTATTGGGTGGGCGTCGGCGGGCAGAAAATGTCCAAGACGCTAGGCAACGTGGTCGACCCGGTGGAGGTGATCGAAGCTTACGGCGTCGATGCGCTTCGCTATTACCTGGCCAAAAACATGCGGACCAATTCCGACAGCCAGATATCCGTCGATCTGATCAGCCAGACTTATGTCTCCGATCTGGCCAATAATCTGGGCAATCTTTTAAGCCGGGTGTCTAAGTTCACCATTGCCCGCTTCGACGGAAAGGTCCCGGAGGCGGGCAAACTGCACGCCGACGACAAGGCGCTGGTGGATGGCATTGCCGGGCAATTGGGTGATGCCTTCGGGGCCATGGATATGCATTCCATTCCCAATTCATTGATCGCGATCATGGGCGCGGCCAGCCTGATGAACGAATATGTGACGGCCCAGGCGCCCTGGACCCTGATCAAAGAAGATGGCCAGATGGTGCGGGTCGCCAGCATCCTATACGCCATCCTGGACGGGCTGCGTCTGGTATCCGAGGCGCTCTATCCCTTCATGCCCGAAACCGCCAACAAGGCGCTGGAGGTTCTGGGCCGGGATGCCATGAGCGAAACGCCGGCGCTCCATGAATTCTCTGCGGGGTTGTTGGAGCCCGGCAGTATTTTGGGCGAAGCGGTGATCCTCTTTCCCCGGGTGGAATAGGCCCCTCCAGTTCCTCTTGTCTCGTCACCCCGGGCAGCCATCTGCCCGGGACCGGACCCATTGGTGGGTCTTTTATTATGCGCGTCCCGTTTTTGTTGATGCAAGAAAGCAAGTGCACCATACTCTTATTCACCGAATGAGCCGGAGGGATAATAGGCCACTCTGGTGTTGGGGGAATAATGGGTCACTCTGACGGTATTTTCACAGTTCGGGAGAAACAGCGTGGCTGACAGCGGTTTGGCGAAAATCATTTCGAGGCTAGTTATCATCGGTTCATACCCGGCGATTATGACGCTGGCGTTTGCCCTATACGTGACCTATATCGGCTGGGGGTGGTCGTAACTCTGGCCTCTGGTGTCTCGGTGCTGATTAGCGCGGCGCTTGTCACCTTGCACGAAATAAAGCTGCCTTTTTGAGAGGGATGGAGACCGGACTCCAATGACGTGACCGCCGATGCCGTATACATGATTACGGTGCAGGTCGAGCTTCCGTTCCTTCTATCTATTTCCGTGGTGACCGCTCTCGCAGAGTACTTGAAGACCAATGGGTTCACGGTCGAGAATTTTTGGCCTCATGATTTGCCACTTGCGGCACAAGTGTGCTTGATGCTGTTGGCTGCCGACTTCCTCCGCTGGTCCTCCCCCCATTGAGTGGTCCACCTTTATAGTTAGGAAGAGGAGGATCAG
>CAZBQG010000215.1:0-7760 GCA_964493945.1 uncultured Rhodospirillaceae bacterium | reverse complement strand
CGGATCGGGCTTATGACTCCAACGCCCTTCGCGAGTGGCTCGCGGAACGCGGGGCATGGGGAAATATCCGCGCAATGCCGCACCGCCTCGATCCCCCGGCCTTCAGCCACTGGCTTTACAAGCAGCGCAATCAAGTCGAGCGTTTTTTCAATAAACTCAGACACTTCCGTGCTGTCGCAACACGCTACGACAAACGGGATGACAATTATCTCGCTTCCGTCAAACTCGCGTCACTGCGAATATGGCTTAGATTTAATGAGTCGGTGACCTAGATCAAGTGTCATTCAGCGCCCGTTCCGAACATGGGATGGATGACTTTATCACCTGGCTTAATGCCCAGTCGCTGGGCCGTGCCCCCATTAATTTCCAGAACGGCCCTGGCCCGCCCGCGGGATGAAATGACGGTTTGCGAATAAGGCACGGTGCGCTGGGCGATATGGCTGATCCGCCCGTCCGCCGCGATGAACACCATATCCAGGGGGATAAGCGTGTTTTTCATCCACATGGTAATGACCTGAGGATATTTGTAATCGAACAGCATACCCGCATCCGGCGCCATCTTGCGGCGGAACATCAGGCCCCTGGATTGCTGGACATCGGTGAGGGCCAGATCCACATCGAATTTGTGCCGGCCCTTGCCGTTTTCGATGACCAGGCTGGTTCTGTTGAAGGCCAGGGGGGGCTGGGCGGCGCCTCTGCCGGCCCATAAAACCAGTGCCCCCCAGAAGGCACTCAAAAAGGATCGTCTGCCCAATTTGCTCATCCATGTTTAATACCCTCCCACCCCCTGCTCTGCCAAGCGGCATGATCAGAAATGCCTTTGTGGAAAAAAGTGGCATTGTCTCGGATCGGGAATGCCGCTAGATTTTGCCGGCTTACAAAAAATGGGGACAGGGAATTTGGCGCGCACGGTAAGTCTTGGGGTAGTTCTATTCGGCTTCTGGCTTTTATTGTCAGGCCATTTCCATGATCCGCTTTTGCTGGGTCTGGGGGCGGCTTCCTGTGTGCTGGTCCTGATCATCGCCCACCGCATGGATGTGATCGATCATGAAAGCCATCCCCACCATCTGGGATGGCGGGTCATCGTTTATTTCCCCTGGCTGGTCTGGGAAATCACCAAGGCCAACATCGCCGTCGCCAAGATCATTCTGGATCCCAAACTACCCATCAGCCCGGTCCTTTTCTGGCTCAGAGGCAGCCAGAAAACCGAAGTGGGGCGCGTCGTCTATGCCAATTCCATCACCCTGACGCCGGGCACGGTGACCGTCGATATGGTCGGCGACAGGCTGGAAATCCATGCCCTGACCCGCGAGGCGGCCGAAGATCTGATGAGCGGCGCCATGGACCGGCGCGTCACCCGCGTCGAAGGCGAAATGGAGGCGGAGGAATGATTTTTTTCGTCGCCAGCGTGGCCATCCTGGTGACCATGGGCATGGCCGTGGCCCGTGCCATTTTAGGCCCGACGGTCTATGACCGGATCGTCGCGGTCAATATGTTTGGTACCAAGGCCATGTTGCTGATTGCGGTCCTGGGCTTTCTGACGGGCCGCCCCGAATTCCTGGATATCGCTCTGGTCTATGCCCTGATCAATTTCATCGGCACCATCGGCATCATGAAATTTTTTAAATTCTCCCATCTGGGCATTCCGCCCCAGGGCGACAATCTGGGGGATATGTAAATGGATATCTGGGATATCCTGGCCTGGCTTTTCATGATCCCCGGCTGCATTTTTCTTTTGATCGGCGGCATCGGCGTGCTGCGCCTGCCGGATGTGTTCACCCGCATGCACGCAGCCGGCATTACGGACACCCTGGGTGCCGGCCTGATCACCGTTGGGCTGATGTTCGTGGCCGGGCCCAATCTGGTGACCGGCAAGCTGGTGCTGATGCTGTTATTCGTGTTTTTTGCCAGCCCTACAGCCACCCATGCCCTGGCTCAGGCGGCGCTCAGCGTCGGTGTTGAGCCCCAGCTTGAAGAAGACATGCGCGAAGAAGCAACCGGAGGCACGGACCCATCGAGGACCTGATCAACATATCCATGCTGGGTTTCATGGTGGTCATCGCCCTGGCCATCGCCAGGCTGCGTCATTTGTTCGCCGTGGTCATGCTGACCGGTATCTTCAGCCTGCTGGCCGCCGTGCTTTATGTCGTCTTGACGGCGGTCGATGTGGCCTTCACCGAGGCCGCCGTGGGGGCGGGCATCTCCACTTTGTTAATGCTGGCCACCCTGGCGGTGACCACATCGGAAGAAAAACCGACCATGCGGCCTTCGCCCTGGCCGCTGATGATCGTCGTCCTGACCGGTGCCTTTCTCATCTGGGGCACCCTGGACATGCCCCTTTACGGCGATCCCCAGGCGCCGGCCAATATGCATCTGGTGGGACGTTACATCCTTCATTCGGGCGACGAGATCGGTCTGCCAAATATCGTCACCTCCGTGCTGGCCAGTTACCGGGGCTATGACACGCTGGGCGAAGTGGTGGTTATTTTCACCGCTGCCCTGGGCGTGGTCGTCCTGCTGGGCCGGGGGCGCCGGCGCCAGGCTGGCGATGATGCCGATGAACGGCTCTTGAAAGGCGAATAGGCCCATGACCGAACATTCCGTATTGCGCATCGTCGCCAAGCTGATGATCCCCTTCATCATGCTTTTCGCCCTCTATGTGCAGTTTCATGGTGATTTCGGACCGGGCGGCGGTTTCCAGGCGGGCGTTCTGTTTGCCGCCGCCTTCATCCTTTATGCGCTGATTTTTGGCGTCAACAACGCGCGCAAGGTGCTGCCCGCCTGGGTCACCCGGACCATGGTTGCCTGCGGCGTCTTGCTTTTTGCGGGCGTCGGCGTGGTGGGACTTTTTCAAGGGGAAAATTACCTGGATTATTCATTGTTGGCCTCCACCCAGCAAGGCGGGCAGCATCTGGGGATTTTCCTGGTGGAATTTGGCGTCGGGCTAACGGTTTCGGGCGCCATGGCGACCATCTTTTTCGTATTCGCCGGCCAGGAAGTCTAACCCGTGGAATTTCCCGGTCTGATCAATTACTGGGTGGCGGTCATCTTGATGATGATCGGCTTTTATATCGTCATTTCCCAGGGCAATCTGGTCAAAAAGATCGTCGGGCTGAACATTTTCCAGGTGGCCGTTTTTGTCTTTTATATCTCCATCGGCAAGGTGGATGGCGGCACGGCGCCGATCCTGGATAAGGCCTATGAGACCTATTCCAACCCCCTGCCCCATGTGCTGATCCTCACGGCCATCGTTGTGGGGGTGGCGACGACGGCTCTGGGCCTTGCCCTGATCGTCCGCATTCAAGGCGCCTACGGCACCATCGAGGAAGACGATATCCGCGAAATCGAGGAGGATGAAGAGTGATTTCGCTCCATCTTCCCGCCCTTCAGGTGGTGGTGCCGCTGATGACGGCGGCGCTATGCATTCTTTTGCGCCGGGCCACCTTCTCGGCCACCCTGGCGGCATTGGCGAGTTGGGTTAGCCTGGGCATTGCCGTCGCTCTTTATATTCAGGTGGCCGAGGAAGGCCCCTTTTCTTACCTGATGGGCGGCTGGGAGGCCCCTTGGGGAATTGAATACAGGGTGGACCGCCTGTCGGCCTTCGTGCTGGTGCTGGTTTCGGGCATCGGATCCATCACCAGCCTGTTCGCCCCCTCCAGTGTGGCCCGGGAAATATCCGAAGACCGGATTTACATCTTCAATGCCATGTATCTGCTTACCCTGGCGGGCCTGCTGGGCATGACCATCACCGGCGATGCCTTCAATCTGTTCGTATTCCTGGAAATCTCATCTTTGTCCTCTTACGTCCTGATCAGCCTGGGCCGGGACCGGAGGGCCCTAACGGCGGCCTTGCGCTATCTGGTGCTGGGCACCATCGGCGCCACCTTTTACGTGATCGGCGTCGGCATGCTCTATCAGATGACCGGAACTCTGAATATGGCGGATTTGGCCGAACGGCTGCCGGCGGTCGCCCATACCCGCACCGTGCTGGCCGCGGTTGGCTTTCTCACCGTTGGCATCGGCCTCAAACTGGGGCTCTTCCCCCTTCATTTCTGGCTGCCCGCCGCATACACAAGAGCGCCTTCCGTGGTAACCGCATTTTTGGCGGCGACGGCCACCAAGGTTTCCATCTATGTGCTACTCCGCATCTATTACACCTTTTTCCAAGCGAGCATTTTCGAAAACCTGCCGGTGCAATGGTTCCTCTTCGCCCTGGCCCTGGCCGCCATCATCTCCATGTCGGCGGGGGCCATCTTCCAAGAAGATGCCAAGCGTCTCCTGGCCTATTCCTCGGTGGCCCAGATCGGTTACATGATCCTGGGCGTCAGCCTGGTGACGGCCACGGGTCTGAGCGCCGGGATTTTGCACATGTTCAATCACGCCCTGATGAAATCCACACTCTTTTTGGCCTTGGGTTGCGTATTCTTCCGCATCGGATCGGTTCGTATTGCGGATATGGCGGGGCTTGGCCGGGCCATGCCCCTGACCATGGCGGCCTTCGTCATCGGCGCCCTGAGCCTGATCGGTGTCCCCCTGACGGCAGGCTTCATCTCCAAATGGTTCCTCATCCAAGCGGCCCTGGACCAGGGCTGGTGGGCGGTTGCCGTGATCGTCCCGGCGGCATCACTTTTGGCCATGGCCTATCTGTGGAAAATCGTTGAGATTGCCTATTTCCAGCCCCGCCCGGCGGGGACGGATGCGGTGCAGGACGCACCGGCCCATATGCTGGTTCCCGTCTGGATCCTGGCCGGGGCCAATATCTATTTCGGCATCAGCACGGAGTTCAGCCTGGGCAGTGCCAAAGCCGCCGCCCTGTTCTTGATGGGAAGCGCGCCGTGAGCCCGGAAAGCACCATCCTGGCGGCCATCGGCCTGCCTTTGCTGGGGGGCATATTCATCCTGTTTTTCGGGCGCAACCCCAATCAGCGGGAGGCCGCATCCTTGATCACGGCGGCGGCGTTGTTCGCCCTGGTAGCCTCCCTCGCCCAAACGGTACTAGAAGGTGCCAGGCCCAGCGCCACTCTCGTCACGCTTGTGCCCGGTCTGTCTCTCAGTTTCACCGTGGAGCCACTGGGCCTGCTTTTCGCCCTGATCGCTTCGGGCCTTTGGATCGTCACCACCCTTTATTCCATCGGCTATATGCGCGGCAACAAAGAGCATCACCAAACCCGTTTCTATCTATTTTTCGCCGTCGCTCTCAGCGGCGCCATGGGCATCGCGTTTGCCGGCAACATGCTGACCCTGTTCGTCTTCTATGAAATCCTGACGCTGAGCACCTACCCGCTGGTCACCCATGCCGGGACCGATCAGGCCAAGGCGGGGGGGCGTACTTATCTTGGCTTGCTGCTTGCCACATCCTTTTTGTTTTTACTGTTCGCCATGATTTGGACCTGGACCCTGACGGGAACCCTGGATTTCAAGCAAGGCGGCATTCTTGCAGGCAAGGCCGAAGGGCCGTTGGTCATGGTCTTGATGGTGCTCTACGCCTATGGCATCGGCAAGGCCGCGCTCATGCCCTTTCACCGCTGGCTGCCCGCCGCCATGGTGGCGCCGACGCCGGTCAGCGCCCTACTGCATGCCGTGGCCGTCGTCAAGGCCGGCGTGTTCAGTCTGGTCAAGGTGATCATTTACCTGTTCGGTTATGAATCCCTGGCTGCCCAGTCCGCCGCCGAATGGCTGGTCTATGTGGCGGGCTTTACCATCATTGCCACCTCCATCATTGCTTTGCGTCAGGACAATCTGAAACGGCGCCTGGCCTATTCGACGATCAGCCAGCTTTCCTATGTGGTCATGGCGGCGGCCATCCTGGCGCCCCTTTCCATCATCGGCGCAGTCCTTCATATCGCCAGCCACGCGTTCGGCAAGATCACATTGTTTTTCGCAGCCGGTTCCATCTATACGGCGGCCCATAAGACGGAAATCAGCCAGATGAACGGCATCGGGCGGCGCATGCCCTGGACCATGGGCGCCTTTGCCGTGGCGTCTTTGTCCATGATCGGTGTGCCGCCGACCGCCGGTTTCATGAGCAAATGGTTCATTCTTCTGGGCGCCATAGAGGCCCATCATTTGTTTGCCATCGGCGTCATTGTGCTCAGCACCTTGCTCAATGCCGGCTATTTTCTGCCGATTGTCTATAACGCCTTTTTCCGGGCCGAGACCGAACCGGTGGTGGATCACCGCGAAGCGCCCCTGCCCATCGTCATCGCCCTGACCGTGACGGCGGCGGGCACCGTGATTTTATTCTTTCTAGCCGGCATGCCCCTGGGGCTTGCCCGGTTGACCATTGGATGAGCCGGATGAGCAACGGAGAACAGGATAAACACTGGCTGGTCCGCGCGGGCACCATCCGCCTGCTTTGGATCATCGGCCTGGCCGTGCTGGCCCTGCTGGTGGCCGGCGACTTCCTGGTGCATGGCCATCCCGCCTTCGGCCTGGACGGCACTTTTGGTTTTTATGCCTGGTACGGTCTGCTGACCTGCCTGGGCATGGTTCTGTTTGCCAAATTGCTGGGCCTCTTCCTCAAGCGGGAGGACAGCTATTATGACGATTAGCGCCTTCCCGCCCGGCCTTGCCCTGATTCTGGGCGCATTTTTGTTGCCGTTCTTTTCAGGCACCTGGCGGCGCGCCCTCATTCTTGGGCTGCCCCTGCTCACCCTTTGGCTGATCTGGCAGGTGGGTGACGGGGAGGCACTCACGCTTTCATTCCTGGATCAGGAAATCGTTCCCGTGAAGGGAGACGCCCTGAGCCGTCTGTTTGCCACGATCTTCTCCATCATGGCCTTCGCCGGCGGCCTCTTCGGCATGAACAACAAGCGGCCCCTGGAAATGTCGGCGGCCTTCGCCTATGCGGGCGCGGCCATTGGGGTCACTTTCTCAGGTGATCTGATTACCCTGTTCGTGTTTTGGGAAATCATGGCGCTGGGCTCGACCATGGTCATCTGGTCGGCGAGCACGGAAGCCTCTTACAAATGTTCCATGCGCTATCTGATGGTGCATCTGCTGGGCGGCGTTCTGCTGATGGCCGGTATTCTGGCCCATCTATTGGAGACCGGCAGCATCGCCTTCACCCAGATGACGCCGGGAAGCATTGGGACCTGGCTGATCCTCATCGGCTTCCTGATCAATGCAGGCGCGCCGCCGCTCTCGGCCTGGCTGCCCGACGCCTATCCCGAGGCTTCCTTCAGCGGCACTGTATTTCTCTCGGCCTTCACCACCAAGACCGCCGTCTATGTCCTGATCCGGGGATATCCCGGTGCCGAGATCCTGGTCTATCTGGGCGTGTTCATGATCTTCTACGGCATCATTTATGCCCTTCTTGAAAATGATATGCGCCGCATCCTGGCCTATAGCATCATCAATCAGGTGGGCTTCATGGTCACCGGCATCGGCATCGGCACGGAGATGGCTTTGAACGGTGCCGCGGCGCACGCTTTTACCCATATCATCTATAAGGCGCTGCTGCTCATGTCGGCGGGCTCGGTGCTGTACATGACCGAAAGGCGGAAATGCACCGATCTGGGGGGGCTGTTCCAAAGCATGCCCTTCACGGCGTTCTGCGGCATCATCGGCGCCCTGGCCATTTCATCTTTCCCGCTGACGTCGGGCTTCATCAGCAAATCCATGATTGCCCAATCCGCCGGCGATGAACATTTGTTTTTCGTCTGGATGGCACTGGCGGCGGCCTCGGCGGGTGTGTTCCTCCATGCCGGCATCAAATTCCCCTGGTTCGTATTCTTCCAAAAGGACAGCGGCCTGCGCCCG
>CAZBQG010000214.1:0-7819 GCA_964493945.1 uncultured Rhodospirillaceae bacterium | reverse complement strand
ACCCCGCATCTTAGGCTCGGGAGAGTGACCAACGGAATTACGCTATGTATTAGGGGTGTATAGTGATCAACAGGAACGGAACAGATAGACAGGAAATGGATTGATGCTGGACCTCAATAAACTGAAAGCCATCGACATTCACACCCATGCGGACGGGCCTTGCGGCACCGAAGCCTATGAAGACAAACGCGGACAGGCGGCGGGCATGCAGGCCTATTTCGGGCGCAAATATGAGCCACAGCCTATTCCCGAAATCGCCGATTATTACCGCGAACGGGAAATCGGCCTGGTCATCTTTACGGTGGATTCCGAACACGCCATGGCCCAGACCCGTTATTCCAACGAGCATGTGGCCGAGCTGGCCAACGAAAACTCGGACATCATGATCCCATTCGCCAGCATCGATCCCTGGAAAGGCAAGATGGGCGCCCGGGAAGCCAGGCGTCTGGTCAATGATTTCGGCGTGCAGGGGTTCAAATTCCACCCCTCCACACAGGCCTTTTATCCCAATGACCGCATGGCCTACCCGCTTTACGAAGCCATCGCCGAAAGCGGCAAGCCGGCATTGTTCCATACCGGGCAGACCGGCGTCGGATCGGGCCTCAGGGCGGGGCTGGGCATCCGGCTCAAATATTCCAATCCCATGTATCTGGACGATGTGGCCGTGGATTTCCCGGACATGCCCATCATTCTGGCCCATCCGTCATTTCCCTGGCAGGAAGAGGCCCTTTCCGTGGCCCAGCACAAACCCAATGTCTATATCGATCTGTCCGGCTGGTCGCCAAAATATTTCCCGCCGATTTTGGTCCATTACGCCAACAGCCTGCTCAAACATAAAGTGCTGTTTGGCTCCGACTATCCGGTCATCACGCCGGACCGCTGGCTCAGCGATTTCGACGAGCTGAAAATCAAGGAAGAGGTCAAGCCCATGATCCTGAAAGGCAATGCGGCAAAGCTTTTGAGGCTGACTCCACCGGAAGAATAACCAGCGGGAGGGAAAGATGTTTTTGCGCAATGCCTGGTACTGTGCGGCCCTGTCCCACGAAATCACGCAAGAACCCAAGGGGCGCATCTTTCTCAATGAACCGGTGGTCATGTACCGCACCCAGGACGGCACCTTGGTCGCGCTGGATGACCGCTGCTGTCACCGCCGGGTGCCCTTATCAAAAGGCCAAACGGTAGGGGACAATCTGCGCTGCATGTATCGCGGCTTTTTGTTTGAACCTTCGGGCAAGCTCATCTGGGTGCCGGGCGATGCGAAAATTCCGGCGGACGCCGGACAGCGGTCCTATCCCATCCACGAAAAGCATGGCTGGGCCTGGATCTGGATGGGCGATCCAGAGCTTGCCGACCCGGCCAAGGTCCCTACCTTTCACTGGGATGACGCGCCGGGCTGGGCGGCTTTCGGCGATTGCATGGATATGGAGGCCGATTATCTGATGATGGTTGATAACCTGCTGGACCTGTCCCACCTGGCATTCCTGCATATCAAAAGCATCGGCGACGCCGGGAATGTGGACCCGGAACTGGATTGGGAACGGGGCGAGGATTATGTCCGGGGCGTACGCATCTCCCGCGACCTTCCGCCCTCGCCACTGTTCGCCGCCATGGGTGAAACCAGGCAGGTGGACACCACCAAGATCATGACCTTCACCGCGCCCGCCAATGTGGTGATCGAAATCAGCACGGTGGAGGCGGGCAAATCAAACGCAGACCCATCGAACCCGGAAAACCCACAAATCATCATCCTGGATTCCATGACGCCCGAGACCGAAACCTCATGCCATTATTTCTAGGGCAGTTGCCGCAACCGCCGCACCGATGATCAGGCTTTTTCGGATATGGGCTACAAGGCGACGGTGGATGCCTTCCTGGAAGACAAGGACATGCTGGAGGCCGGCCAAAAGATCATAAATCTGGACCCGGCCTGGCCCGAAGTCAGCACGTTGGGCGATGAGGGCGGGCTTCAGGCCCGCAGCCTGCTGGACCGGATGATCGCGGGGGAGATGGCGGCGGCGGAGTAGGGAAATTTACCCAATCAACCACTCCCAGACCGGCAATCCTCCCCCGCTCAGGCGTCCGCGTTATCCAAAAAATCTCCCGGCGGCTCTCCGTCGCTCGACCAGCGCGAAATGTTGCCTAACAGTGGCCAGTTCTTTCGCGGCCAGCCTTGCGCCTCGTCGATCTGGTCCATATCGGCGAAATGTTCCACCAGGCCACCCCAGGGGTCGCGGAAATAGTGGAAATAGTTGGAACCCACCACATGGCGGCCCAGGCCGTAGCAGGATTTATGGCCCTTTTCCAACATGTTGGTGCCGGCCAGGCCGATATCATCGACGGTGCCGAATTCGAAGCTGGAATGATGGAGCCCCGGCTTATCCGCTTGGGCCAGGGCGATGACATGGTGGTCTCCCCCATTGCCGTTGCGCAGGAAGGCGATGGCGTCGCCTTCGATGGTGTCGCTCACCTTCATGCCCAGAATGCCCGAATAAAGCCTGACCTTGGCTGGCAGGTCGGTGGTGAACATGAGGATATGCCCAAGCCGCCTGGGTTTGGCCGGACGTTCATCTTCGGAGCAGCCCCGCTCGCCCAGGCGCCGGTTGTAGCCCCGCGTGTTGTAGCTGAGCTCGGGCTCTGTGCGGGCCGGCGCCTCTTGGGCCGTGGTGACACAGACCATGATGCCGTCGGTGTCCAGAAACCAGACCCCGTCGGGGGCACCAACATAAGGAGCATCGAGCAGCTTGACACCCGCCGCCTCCAGCCCTTTTTTGATGCCGCCGATTTCGTCCTCGCCCGTGCCCAGGCAGACATGGGCCAGGCTTTTCCTTTTGGTGCCGCCCGACAGGATGACCTGATCCTGGTCACGCCCGGCGCAACGCATGATGACGCGCCCGCCCTCTTCCCGGCTTTCCAGTCCGAAATCGGTAAAAAATTGCCGCCCGACTTCCTGATCGGGAACCGCCAACTCAATATGCTGTAATGATCTAATCATTTCTCTATCCCCCCTTTGGTTTCTCCCGGATAACCTGCCAAGCTTACCCATTCTACACCTCAATTGGAACGATTTTAAATCCTTTTACAATCCCCATAAGGCGCTATTCTGTCACCAGAAGCCGGGAAAAACCCAGATCGCATTTGACAGGGGAGGTGGTTATGGCGGAGCGGAAATTCAGGGTTGTGGTGGTCGGCGCCGGTATTTCGGGACTTTTCATGGCCGAGAAACTGATCCGCGCCGGAATCGATTTCACCATCTATGAAAAAGGCGATGATGTGGGCGGCACCTGGCGGGACAATACCTATCCCGGACTCTACGTCGATGTCATGTCCCGCCAATACGAATTTCCCTTCCAGCCCAATTATGACTGGTCGCGCAAATTCGCCCCGGCGCTGGAAATCCAGGCCTATATCCAGAAGGTGGCCCGCGACCGGGGCTACGGAAAATTTATCCGCTTCAACGAAGAAATCACCGAGGCCAGCTTCGATAACAATCAATGGCATTTGAAGACCGCCAAAGGCGAAAGCGACACCGCCGATATTTTCATTTGCGCCACCGGCTTTTTGCACAAGCCCATCTATCCCGAGATCGAAGGGCTGGACAGCTTCGCCGGTCCCGCCTTCCATTCGGCCTGCTGGGATCATGACGTGGAAATCCCCGGCAAGCGCTGGGGCATCGTCGGCGGCGGCGCCAGCGGCATTCAGATCACCGAGGCCCTGGCCTACCAGGAATGCGACGTCACCCAGTTCGTGCGCCGCGCCCAATGGGTCCATATCCGGGAGAACCCCTATTCCACATGGTGGCAGCGCCTTTTGCTGCGCCTGCCCTTCGCCTATCAAATCCGCCAATGGCAATTATGGAAAATGATCGTCGAGACCGACCATTGGCGACTCAAGCCCGGAGAGCAGCGCAAGGCCATGGAGGCCGAATTCCTCAAATCCCTGGACATCATCAAGGACCCGGAACTGAAGCGCAAAATGACGCCCGAATTTCATCTGGGCTGCACCCGCATCCCCAAATCGGATCAGAATTATTACGCCGCCGTGCAGCAATCCAACGTCCATATCGAACGCACCAACATTGCCCGCATTCATCCGGATGGGGTGGAGCTGGAAGACGGGCGGCACCTTCAGCTCGATGCGCTGGTTTACGCCACCGGTTTCGATGCCCATGCCTATATGCGGCCCATGAAGGTGACCGGCCTTGACGGCGTCACGGTGGATGAAATCTGGCAAGACAAAGTCTATTCATACCGGGGCGTGTCCCTGCCGGGGTTTCCCAATTTCTTTATGCTGTACGGCCCCTTCGCCCCGGTCAACAACGTGCCCGTGCCCATGGGGCTGGAAAAGGAAATTTCCTATATCATGCGGCTCATCGACGAGGTCCGGGAACGGGACGCCGCCGTCCAACCAACGAAAGAGGCCACGGACAAATTCGTCAACGGATTGCAGGCCCATTTTCCGGACACGGTCTGGGTCGGCTGTTCCAACTGGTATTCCGATCAGACGGGAACGCCCATCCTCTGACCCCTGCCCCAGGATGAGCACCAGGACATGTTCGCCGATCTGGCACCGGGTGATCTGGAGTTTATTCCGCGCCGGGCGGCGGAGTGATCAGCCCCGCTTTTCAGGTCCGGTATCGTCGGGTGCGATGACCTGCTCTTTGTACTCCTCAAGGCGCGCCAGGAATTCTGACTCGAAGGGGACGGGGCGGCCGGTCCTGGTTTCGATCATGATCTGAACCGAGCGCGCCCGGAGCCGCACCTCGCCCGCCACATAGCCGATATAGCGGACAGTAAACGACGTGTTGCCGATCTTTTCCAAGATCAGGGAAATATCCAGATATTCGCCCAGCACACAGGGCTTGATAAACTGGCATTCGGTGTGCGCCGTGGGATTACCCAGATGGCGTTCCATGATCATTTCGGCGAAATTGATGCCCAGACGTTGCGTCAGCCAATCCTCGGTGGTGGCCTGCAGCATGTCAAAAAAGCGGGCAAAAAACACATAGCCCGCCGGGTCGCAGTGACTGAAACGGATGGCCGAGCGGCAGGTGAAGGGCTTGGTCAGAAAATCGGCCACTTCCATATCTCAGGCCTCAAATGTCATCCCTGGGGACCCAGGCGCTGGACCATGAGTTCCAGCTTCTCGCGTACGGGGATAAACACCGAGCGTCCCTTTTTGCTGACCACCCCGCCATCGACCAAATCGCGGAGCACGCGCCCGACGGTTTCCCGGCTGGTGCCGATGCGCCTGGCGATATCACCCTGGCGCGGCAGGGGATAGATGGACCAAGCCCCCTTGGTGGCGGCATCGGGCTCGGCCAGGCGGAGGATTTCAGAACAAACCAATTGATAAGAGGTCAAGGTGGCCAGATCCATGATCCGTTCGTTGGAGATGCGGATGATCTGGGTGAGTTGGGTCAGCACCGCCCAGGCGATGGAGGGATGTTCATCCAGCATGCGGCAGAAAAGCGTGGGCGAGACATGGGCCAGGATGCAATCGGCCGCCGCGATCACCGTGGCCGAGCGGGGCTCGCCATCAATTGCCGCGAATTCACCGAAATATTTCCCTTCGGGAATTTCATCCAGGGAAATTTCCTTGCCCGAAATGGAAAAGCGGGTAACCTCCACCCTGCCCTTGACGATGAGCAGAACGTCATGATCGTCATCGTCCTTGTCGACGATGGTCTGGCCCGAGGAAAAATTCTGGAAATTGCATTCCCGGGCGAGTTTGATGCGCTCCGCCGGTGCCAGACCGGCGAGCAGTTCCACCGAGGCCAGCGGATCGTTTGCCGCATTTTCTTCTGCCATGGCTTCATCCCCAAGAAAGCGACGCAATCAAGGGATTCTAACCTAATAGGACATGGAAACAAAGCGTTGGATCACACCTATGCCGTGGATGCCTACTATTTGGCCGCCCGGCACTGGTAAAGGGCGAACCAGATAACTGCCACGAAAGCAAAGATGATCAGCGGAAGAGCACCCAGATTAACCCAGCGCCAGCCGAAGAAATGATGCAGCACCCCGGACGACAGAGAGCCCATGGCCACCACGCTGTATATTATCAGATTGCTGGCCCCTTGGGTCTTGGCCCGCTCGGACGGGCTGTAGACCTGGGTCAAAAGTGTGGAGCCGCCGGTAAAGGCGAAATTCCAACCCAGCCCCAGCAAGGCCATGGAGAACCAGAAAAAAGCCAGCCCCAAGCCGCTGAGGGCGATACCAACGGAGACAGCCTGTAGGGCGAAGCCGGTGGATAATGACCGGCAAGATGCCGAACCGCTTGATCGGGGAGCCGGTAAAGAATCCTGGCGCGAACATGAAGACACTGTGCCATTGAATGACCAGGGCCGTTTCGACGAAGGGGAACTGAAAGCTTTTCATGGCCAGCGGCGTCGCGGTCATCAGGAAATTCTCACCGCCTGACCGATGGTGGCGCTTAGGGTGGCAATGATGAAAATGGGCGTGCGCATGATTTCCCTGATGGGCCGGCCCGGTTCCATCTTTTGGGCCGGGGTCAAATTGGGGATTTCCACGCTCATCACCACCAGAGCAGATAGCAAGGACAGCCCGATGACTATGAAAAAGACACCCAGGAATTCGACGGAAGGGATGAAATCCTTGCCCAATATGGCCAGTTTCGGCCCCACAAAAGCCGCCACCACGCCGCCAGCCATGATCAGGGAGATGGTTTTGGCCTTGAAATCATCGGGCGCCGCATCGGCGGTGGCGAAGCGGTAAAGCTGGGCGAAGCCGGCGAAGGCGCCGAAAAAAACGGTGCCCAGGCAGAACAAAATGAAATTGGAACTCCACACCCCAAAAGACACGCACCTCCCCCCGTAGCCCCCAGCAGGGCGCCGCTCATGAACCCCAAGCGCCGCCCCACCCGGCGCATATATAAAGATGCGGGCAGGGTCGCCAGCGCCGTGCCGACGATGACGAAGGTGACTGGAATGGTGGCCAGGGCAGGCGAGGGCGCGATGGACAAGGCGATCAGCGGGCTGGTCAGGATGACCATGGTCCGGGACGCGCCAAACAGGGTCTGGCAGATGGCCAGGATCAGGACATTCTTCCGGTCGCGCGACCTGCTCATCTGGACCAACCTTGGGAAAAATTTCGCCGGAATCGGAGACGGGCCTGGAAATTGCCCCTTCCCCCCCGCCGGATCAAGTTTTTTTTCTCCCACCTCCTGAGGGAAAGAGAGAAATTCTGGCGCCCGGCGCGTTAAGGGTGAAAGGTAAAAATTATTGTTTTCCAATCCATTAGGCAGAAAATTTTCCAATGAATATGGTCCAGCGCGCCCTGTCCCCGGCAAATCCCACGCCCAGCGCCCCAACCGGGGATTTTCCTTTTGCTGAAAGCCCTTAGGTCCGGTAAAATTCCAAACTCGTTTTTTGAAAATCAAGGTTCCAAAATGGACGATCAAACAGAAGCCACGAAACTGGACCAGCAGACCATGACGGTCAGCGTCTGGCTGTTCGGTGAACTCTCCCTCACGGTCAGTGAACGCCCGGTCAAACTGGAGATGCCCGAAGGCTTCTCTGCCAATGAAGTGATCACTGCGATGGGCAATAAGCTGGGGCCTGAATTCCTCAAACAGGTCCTGCAATCGCCAGATGAGAAATTCAGCTGCCTGCGCATCTTCGTCGATGGCTTGCCCATCGAGGATATGGACTGGCCCCTGGAAATCGAAAGCGATGCGCCGCAAATGGAAATGATTATGCTGCCGGCAGCCGAAGGCGGCTGATACCAAGGATCGATGATAATGACCCATAGGGATCGCCTATGCGGCCCGTCGGTTAGGAGGGAAGCTGACGGCGATGCGG
>CAZBQG010000213.1:0-7842 GCA_964493945.1 uncultured Rhodospirillaceae bacterium | reverse complement strand
ATCAGAGTGAATCACAAATCAGGTAATCAAGCGAGGTAAATGGGGGCGTCCACCTGTTGACCAATGCCATCAAATTCACAGCTTCCGGCGGGCGCATCGATCTGGTCTGCGAACAGGATGACGAAGGATGCCTGACCATCACCGTCACCGATTCCGGCATCGGCATAGATGAAGCCGGCATGGAAACCGCGCTCAGCGAATTCGGAAGGGTGGAGACAGGGCAATCACCCCGGACCGAAGGCACCGGGCTGGGCCTGCCCTTGTCCAAAGGCCTGATGGAACTTCACGGTGGCGAACTGGAACTGGTCAGCCGGCCCGGTGAAGGAACCACGGTTACCCTAATATTCCCGAAGGAGAGCCTGATCCCCTGATAGGGCCCGGAATTAAGCTATGTATTAGGCGTTTACCGGATCGAAGACGATGGCCGGCCCGTCATCTAGATCGGCGATGCGCGCTTCCACATTCATGCCTATTTTAACATCCTCGGCGGCCAGACCATCGACCCGGCTCATCATGCGGGGCCCCTCATCCAACTGGATGATGGCGATATTGTAATTGGGACCCTTTTCCGGGCGCTGGCGGATGACCGCCGTGGAATAGACCGTGCCCCGCCCCGAAGCCTGAATCCAACCCAGATCGGGCGAGCCGCATTCGGGACACAGAACCCTGGGATAGAAAACATGTGAGCCGCAGGCCCCGCAAAGCTGGATTTTGAATTCACCCGCCTCCAGCCCTTGGCGGTAAATGGCCTCAGCCCCCGGGCCGCTGAACGGTTCGTCTGGAGCATCCGTCATTATCAGTCCCCTTCCGCGTCAATCAGAACGAAGGCAATGCGGCAGGTCTCGGTGCCCGTATTGGCCCAGGCATGGTTGGTTCCCTGCTGCACGACCACATCGCCTGCCTTCAGGTGAATATCCCCTTCATCCATCAGCATGTCGATCTCACCGCTCATCACCAGGGCATAATCCACCGAACGGGTTTTGTGCATGCCGGGATGCCTGGCCTCGCCCACCTCGGCGCCGCGCGCGGCATAACCGGCCTTGGCTTCTTCGGAAAGGCCGTCCGGGCCTTCCGGTTCAAAATCAACGATGCGCAAAATGGATCCATTTGCCGGCGGCGGGATGCCGATCTCCCGGTCCGCCTGATCGCTACCGGTTGAAAATTCCACCGGCGTCTGATCGGTCACCCAAACCAAAGTGGAGACCAGTCCGGCATCATTTAGAACCCGGACATTGGGCGCCGGACTGTCGAACAGCACCTCACCTTTGCCCTGGGAATCATTGACCGTGACCACGCGCCGGATACCCGATGTCATTTTGTTCGCCTCCTCATTCTTCTTTTTCCGGCTCCTTACCAGCCTGGTCGCCGGGCAAGCCTTCGCGCGCGGCTTTTTCCCTGGCTAAAATCATGCGCAGGGCCTTTATTCGTTCTTCCGGCGTGTTGACAATGGACAGATGCTCATATTTAGCATCTTCTTTTTTGCCGTTTTCAGTCATTTTCCAGGACTCTGGTTTTTGTTTTCCGAGAAGGTTAGGAGTAGCCCCAGCACCCCGGCCTTGTCAAAATAAAAAGCCCCGGCACCAGCCGCCGGCCAAATTGAGCTGGATTTTGTGGTTAAGTTCGAAAATTAAATGTGGGAAACACCCTATAAGTGGAACTTCTATGGGCGGGGATGAAGATTTTATTGTTGTAACATGATCATTGTGTTACTTATCCTTTGTTTTTTAATGTGCCTTGGGGTTATCTTCACCAATCTGGCAAACGGGTTTGGTGTTGAATTGGGGTAAAATGATCTTTTCTTGGGGCGCCACAAACAGACTTGGTGGAACGGCTGGGATTGTACCGATTTTGGCTGTGAGCTTGGTTTTTCATGCCCTGCCGGCCCAGGCAGAACAGTTGAGCGAACTCCTGCCCAAGGTCCTTAAATCGCACGATTCCATCTTGGCTTCCCAGGCTGGCATGATCGCTGCCAAGGAACGCATCCGTGAATCGCGCGGTGATTATTTTCCGGGTTTAAATGTTTCGGCCCATATGGGCGCCGAAAGAATTGATAAACCCTTCGGATCGGCGGATACGGGCATGGTCACCCGGGAAGTGGATTTGACCGTCACCCAGTTGCTGTGGGACTTTGGCCTGACCAGATCAAATGTGCAGTCCGCCAAGCTGACCCATGAAAAGGCCGGTGCCGATTTGCGCGCCGCCCGTCAGGATTTGATACTGCGCGCCATCACCGCCTATCTGGAAGTCAAGAAATCCGCCGCCAAGGTCGAATTCGCCAAACAATCCATTGCCAACATCGCCAAGCAGACCGAACTTGAAAGCATGCTGGTCAAGCGTGGCGCCGGCTTGTCCACCGATGTGCTGCAGGCCAAAACCCAATTGGCTGGCGCTGAGGTTCGGCGCGTCCAGGCGGCGGGTGCCCTTCGTTTGGCGCTCAACACTTTCCATACGGTCTTTGATAAATTCCCCGACGATGTGGCCAATCTGGCCAAACCCATTCTGCCGACGGACCAAATTCCCAAGACCATCGAGGAAGCCGTCGCCATCGCCCTTTTGGAGAACCCCAAACTGATCGCTTCGCACACCGATGCGGTCATCGCCCAGGAAAAAATCAAATCGACCACGGCCGGCGTCCTGCCCAAATTCGAAGCGGTCGCAGAAACCAAATACAAAGACGATGTGGGCGGCACCCCCGGTCATCAATATGAACGGGTTGGCAAGGTGCAGCTAAGCTGGCCTATCAATTTGGGCCTGACCGCGATCAATTCCGTCCGGGCTTCGTCCAGCGACGCCGTCGCGGCCAGCCGGCGCACGGGTGAATTGCGGAACACTGTGGAAGAACAGGTGCGTAACGCCTGGCAAAATCTGGTGACCAATCAGGAAAATGCCACACTGCTTACCAATCAGGCCAATATCGCGGCGGAGTTCCTGGAACTGGCCCGCAAGGAACGCAAGCTTGGCAACCGGTCCCTGCTGGATGTTCTGGCTGGTGAAACGGCCCTGATCAACGCCAATAGCGACGCGGTCGCCGCCCAATCGGATGTGGCGGTTGCCACCTACACTTTGCTCAGCGCCATGGGGCAATTGGACTTGAAGACGATCGTGGATTAAACCCCGATCCTGGCTGCCCCCGCCCCAAGAACTAGCGTCCCTTAAATTCCGGTTTGCGTTTTTCAGCGAAAGCCTTGCGGCCTTCGGCGAAATCCTCGCTGTCCATGCAGGCCGCAATCAGTTTGCCGCAGGCCGGACCATCAAAATCGCGCTCGCCCCTGACGATTTCATTGATGATGCCCTTGGCTGCGGCCATGGTCAGAGGCGCGTTCTCGGCGATGGAGCCGGCGAATTCCACCACATAGCTTTCCAATTCATCCAACGCCACCACATGATTGACCAGCCCCATGCGGTAAGCTTCCTGGGCGTCCATGCGGCGCGCCGTGAATAGAATTTCCTTGGCCCGGCCCGGTCCCACCGCATCGACCAGCCAGCGGGTCAGATCGACCCGGTAGGCCAGCCCCAGACGCCCCGCCGGGATGGCGAAGACCGATCCTTCGGCGCAAATCCGTATGTCGCAGCCGCAGGCCAAGGCAACGCCGCCGCCCATGCAATAGCCGTGGATCATGGCGATGGTCGGCTTGGCGATGGTGCGCACCCCGCTGAACAGGGCCGAGGCGGTTTTCTCATAACTGGCCGCCGTATCCGCATCTTTCCGGCGCTTGTCGAATTCGGAAATATCGGCCCCCGCCACGAAGGCCTTTTCGCCTTCGCCGCTGATGATGACCACCCGGATATCGGGGTCCTGATCGAATTCCTCCAGGACCTCGCCGGCGCGCACGGCCATATCCATGGAAATGGCGTTGCGCTTATCCGGGTTGTTGATGATCAGCCGCCCAAGGGGGCCTTCCTTGCGCATGAGAATTTTGTCTGTATCCATGATTTACCTGTAACTCCGCATAAAAAAAAGAATACCCCGACGGGTCAAATGATTTCACGGGCCTTCAAATCGGCCAGCTCCGCCTCGCTGTAGCCCAACTCGGCCAGTACTTCCAACCCGTTCTCGCCTGGTTCGGGGCTAGCCCGGACCAATTCATTGGGGGTGCGGCTCATATGGATGGCCTGCCCCACCAGTGTGGTTTCGCCCAGTGCATCGCTGGTCACCGTCTGGGCCATGCCCAGATGCTCGACCTGGGGATCGCCGAAAGTTTCATCGACGCCCAGGATGGGACCGCAGGGCACACCGGCCAAGTTGAGCAGACGCACCCAGGTGGCGCTGTCTTTTTTCCTGGTATGGGTCTGGATATCCTCCACCAGCCTCACCCGGTTACGCTGGCGGTCGGGATAGGTCTGGTAATCCGGATCCTCACTTAATTCCGGCGCATCCAAGACCTTGCAGAAGCGCTCCCACATGGAGGGACCCGGCGACATGTTGACATAGCCGTCACTGGTCTCAAACGTGCCCGTCGGCACGATGGTCGGATGTTCGTTGCCGGCCTGGCCCGCCACCTCGCCCTCCATCAGCCAGCGCGCCGCCTGAAAATCCAACATGAAAATCTGGGCTTCGAGCAAGGAGGTATGAACCCATTGCCCCTCGTCAGATTTTTCGCGTTCCAACAAGGCCATGAGAATGGCATTGGCGCAGAGCAGCCCGGCCGACATGTCGGCGACGGCAATACCTGCGCGCATTGGCCCCCTTCCCGCTTCGCCGGTGACCGCCATATGACCGCCCATGCCCTGGGCGATCTGATCCAGACCCGGCCGCTCGGCATAGAGACCGTCCTGACCGAAGCCGGAGATGGAGCCCAGCACGATCCTGGGATTGACCTTTTTCAGGCTGTCATAATCGACGCCCAGACGGTGTTTGACATTGGGCCGGTAATTCTCGACCACCACATCGGCGCTTTCCACCATGCGCATGAATACGGCCAGCCCGTCAGGTTCCTTGAGATCGAGAATGAGGCTTCGCTTGTTGCGGTGCAGGTTCTGGAAATCCGATCCATGGCGCGTGCCAAGATCCATGGACTTGGCCGCTTCCGGCCCTTCGATCTTGATCACGTCGGCGCCCCAATCGGCCAGTTGCTTGACCGTCGTGGGGCCGGCCCTGGCCCGGGTCAGATCGAGCACCTTAAGACCTTGAAGCGCTTGTGATGCGGGTTGGGCTGGCACCGGCTATACTCCTTGCTGAACTTGATCAAAAACCGCTGAATTCAGCCAGTTTCCTGGAACTGTTATGGGGGCACACTAACACCCTAGCCAAACAGTCTCAAGTTGGACGAATTGCTGCCTTTGTCAATTCCAGGAAAAGATATAGTCTAGCTTTAACCCACCAAGAGGAGAGATGAAATGTCGTTGTTGGATGCGAGCCGGGCCGGAAAAATTCCCCGCACGGCGCAAGGCGTCAGCCCCATGCAAAAGATATTCGGATCGCGCTTCCCGGACGAAGCCAAATGGTGGGTCTATATGAACCGCAATATTATTTCCCCCCAGCGTCATCCGCCGGCCAATCCCAACCGGGCCGAGATCAAGGATTTCGCGGCGCTGAGCGAAGAAATCAAACAAATGAGTCTGGATCTGGGTGCCACCCGGGTGGGTATCGCCGAATATGATCCCAACATCACCTTCGCCGAAGCGGAGGAATTGGACCATAAATCGGTTATCGTCTTTCTCATGCCCATGGCTTTCGACGCCATGATCGATATCGGCCCCAAATCCCAGGAAGATGTTCACAAGACCTATTTCCTGCTGGACGAATTGGCGACGCGCCTGGCCATGCGCATCAGCGCCTACGGGTACGACGCAAGGGTGCAGGCCAATAGTGGCGAACTGCCCCTGCCGGCCTATGGGCAATTGGCCGGTCTGGGAGAGCTGGGCAAACATGGCAGTCTGATTTCACCCGATCTGGGATCGGGTATCCGCATTTCGGCGGTCTCCACCGACATGCCCCTGGTGGCCGACGGGCCTAAGGATTTCGGCATGGATGAGATCTGCACCAACTGCGATATCTGCACCCGCTTTTGTCCGGGCGAAGCCATCCTGCCACAAAAGACGGATGTGGGCGGCATGGTACGCTGGCAGGTGGAAACGCCCAAATGCCATCCTCATTTTTTGCGGCTCTATGGCTGTAAGATTTGCCTTTCGGTCTGTCCCATGAATGCCCGGGCCGGCATGAAGCAGGAATATAAAGAAGTGGCCAAAATGATCCGCGAAGCAAAAGACGGGGCCGGTATGCTCAAGCTGCTCTCCGGGCAGGGCGATCTGAAGCTGGAGGATTTCGATGAAAAAGTTTCCGCCCTGACCCCGGAAGAACGGGAGATGAATTGGATGGGGGAAAAGCGACCGCTCCGGACCGCCAATTTCAGCATCCGCGACTAACCGGGAGTAAAGTCATGCCTCCACCTTATACGGGCGGCTGCCGGTGCGGCGCCGTCCGCTATGAATTCAAATCCGAACCACTGACCTTCGATACTTGTCATTGCACCGATTGCCGGATTACGTCGGCCAGCGCCTTCGGCATCTCAGTCTGGGCCAAGGCCGAAGATTTCACGTTGACCGGCCAGCCCCACTCCAGCCAGCTCATCGGCGAAAGCGGCCGCACCAAGACCAGCCTTTTTTGCGCGGATTGCGCGACCCGTGTTTGCTCCCAACCGGCCCCCGGCAATCCGGTAGTGGTGATCAGAGGCGGCACCCTTGATGAGCCAAACGATTTCCCCCCCATCGCCCATACCTGGACAAAGAGCGCGCTCACCTAGTTTCCGTTTAACGATGGGCTGCCCAAATTCGAGAAATCACCCGATGATCCGGCAGAATTGAAGGGCTTTGAGAAGCCCGCACCGCCAACGAATAGGGGATGATCAGGCCGGGGTTTCACTTTCGGGCAGCGTTCCTTTTTCAGAAAAGCATATTTGAAATCTTGTTCCACCCTCTTGTTGGACGATCACTTCGCCCTTGAGCTTGGCGGCAAAACCATCCACCAGACGCAATCCGAGGGTGGAGGAGCGCAACGCTTCCAAATCCACCGGCAAGCCCACGCCGTCATCCGCGACGGCCAGCTCTACCGAACCCGGGTCTGCCCGCCGCATGGAAATTTCGATATTGCCGGGGCGGCCATCGGGGAAGGCATGTTTCACCGCGTTGGTCGCCAGTTCGATAACCGCCTGGCCACAGGAAATGGCCTGATCGCCATCCAGAGCAATATCCTAGATATCGACAGCCATTGACACGGATTGTTCCCCCAGGCCGGCGGTCAAGTTCAATCCCTGAATTATGGCCGTCAGATATTCATTGGCGCTGATGTTAGCCAGATTTTCCGATTTGTATAATTGCTCATGGGCCTGGGCCATGGCGATGACCCGGTGGCGGCTGTCCTCCAGCGCATTCCTGACGGTCGGGTTTTCATTTTTGTCTGCCTGCAGGCTCAGCAGGCTGGCGATGACCTGAAAGTTATTCTTCACCCGATGATGGATTTCCCGGAGCAGGACTTCCTTTTCGGCCAGGGATTCATTGATCTTTGCTTCGGCCTGTTTGCGCTCCGTCATATCAACCACCACGCCTTCCAGGAAATCCAACCTTCCCACCGCGGCGAAGTTCGCCTACCCTTTCTCGAAAACCCACTTGACTTGGCCATCGGAAGCCCGGATGCGGTATTCGATATCGTAGGGCTTTTTTTCCTCAACCGCGCGGACGACGGTTTCCGTGACCATCGCCTCATCATCGGGATGAATGATCGAGGCAAATGAGCGCTTTTTGTTGCCGATAAAATCCGATCCGGGATAGCCGGTGAGCGTTTCCACCTCATCACTGATGAAATCCATGGTCCAGGATTCATCCAAGGCACAGCGATAGGTGATG
>CAZBQG010000212.1:0-7989 GCA_964493945.1 uncultured Rhodospirillaceae bacterium | reverse complement strand
AATCCTCCGTTATAATAAAATCCTAATCTGTCCCAAGGGCGCTGACGTCAAAC
Source organism: uncultured Rhodospirillaceae bacterium (assembly GCA_964493945.1). Lineage (GTDB taxonomy): Bacteria > Pseudomonadota > Alphaproteobacteria > Rhodospirillales > UBA2165 > CAZBQG01. The sequence goes on along the minus strand of CAZBQG010000212.1, from coordinate 7,936 downwards.
AGCCGCCTTCCATTTCCCGGGCACGTCTTTTTTCGTGGGTGGGCGTTTGGCCTCCGGTTGGGCGCGAAGCACGGCGATTTCGCCCTGCCCGGCGGTGGACCCGGCGAGCCATGGCTGGTGGCGTTTGAAATGGGCCAAATGATCCTGATAGACGGGCAGCAAATCCCCTTTTTCATGGATGACCAGGCCGGCAATTACCCGGACCATCTGAGACGCCGCCGCCTCGAACCGGCCGGCCGTGGCCAGGGCCAGGGCCAGGGTATGGCGCAACCGGTTGTTATCGGGATGCAGTTTTATATTTTGCCGGGCCAGCGCCAGGGCCTGCTTGCCATTGCGCTAGGATTCCCTTGGGCAGGAGGCGAGCAATGCGGCCTTTGCGTTAACCGCCAGATAGCGCTCGCCTTCTGGGGCCAAAGAGGCCGCCCGGCCGAAATCCTCAAGCACCTTCCCGCAATCCCCCAAGGTGAACTGATAGGCCCCCCGGTTCTGATAGATGATCCAGATTTCCGGATTGTAGCTGGCCGCCTGATCGAGCAAGGCAATGGCTTCCAGCAGCCGGCCGGCCTGGCTGAGAAGCCTGGCCCGGTTGATGCGGGCGTCCAGGTTTTTGGGATCCCTGGCCAGAATTTTCTCGTAATCCTTCAGCGCCCGGTCGCGCGCTCTCTGGCGGGAAAGGAATATGGCGCGGTCTAAAAGGGCGCGGGCGCGCATATCGTCCGGTGCATCCGGATCCTCGACCACCCGGTCCAGGCGGTAAAGGACGGCGTTTAGATCTCCCATCCGGTAGGCCTGCTCGGCGGCCGCTAAATCTTCGCGGTAATCGGCCAGTGCCGGTGGGCCGGCGGCCGCTGCCAACAGGGTACAGACCAAAAAAGCCTTGATTATGCCGGTCCTCGAATTCACCGCCCATTCCTGTTTAGGTATACCGGGCCACGGAATTTGGTGGGTATGGTTAAGCCGACTCGCCGCTTTTAGCCAATATGCGGGTGACCAGATCTTTGTCGCCGGCATAGGTCTTAACCGCGATGGAGGTACGCAAATCGCGCATGGAAACCACACCCATCACCCGCCCATCCTCGACTACCGGCAGGTGGCGGCACTTGACCGCCTGCATGAGGCGCAGCGCATAGCGGGCCGAATCTCCGGGCGCCACGGTTTCAGGATCCTTGGTCATGATCTGGCCCAGTAGGGTTTCGCCGGCATCCGACCCATCGGCCACGATACGCCGGGTAATATCGCGTTCGGTGACGATGCCGACCAAATTGTCCTTATCGGCGACAACCATGATCGCGGAGATATCGTACTCCGCCATCTTGCGGGCCGCATCCAGCGCCGTTGCCTCGGCACCCAGACAGCGAAGCGTCTGATCATTGATCACGTCGGGAATAATGGTCAGCGGCATTTGGACCTTCCTAAGGTGTCATTCAGTACAGTATGGCATTGAGCGCACAAGGATTGCAATTTCCCAAATGGGGCGCTCATTTGTCAATATCTTGCTCTCGTGATCAGGCCGTCTTTGTATCAGGCCGCATGGGCGAACCGTCCCCGGTCATGGGGGCGGGTGAAATCCAAAAGGGGGCCGGCGGGCACGATCCCGTTGGTCAGGATGGGACCACCCTGGCCAAATACCAGGCGTTTGTTCCCGTCGATATCACAGCAATCTGCAATGCCCGGCTCCTGATACAGATCGCGCAGATAATTCGAAAGATTTGGGTAGGTCTCCAATTGCTGGCGGTTACATTTGTAGCCCACATAATAAATAGCGTCGAAGCGCACCAAGCTTGGGAACAGTCGCCAATCGGCTTCGGTCTGCACATCGCCGCAAAGATAGCGCTGCCCGGACAGTAATTCCTCCAGCCGGTCCAGGGTTCCGAACAGGCGTTCATAGGACAGATCATAAGCTTCCTGGCTGATGGACCGCCCGCAGCCATTGACCGGATCATTGATGCCGGAAAGAACCAGATCGTTCATGGCACCGATTTCGGTACGCAACTCTTCCGGATAGAAATCCGGGCTGGGTTCGGTCAATTCCGCGAATTCCGAATTGAACATGCGGATGATTTCCGACGATTCATTGTTGATCACCACTTTTTCCTGGCTGTCCCAAAGTGTGGGCACGGTCACCTTGCCCGTATAGTCTGGCTTGGACAGGGTATAGATTTCGTGCAGGTAATGGACCCGTTGATCCGTGCCGGGCGGGATGTGCCCTTCATCGCCAAACCACCAGCCCCTTCCATCGGCGTGGGATTCGCCATGGGTCAGGCCCACCACGCCTTCCAGGTTCTTGAGCGTGCGAAACAGAACCGCCCGGTGGGCCCAGGGGCAACTGATGGCCGCATAAAGATGATAGCGTCCCGCCTCCGTCTTGAAGCCGCTTTTCCCATCGGCGCTGACCCGGTCGCGGAAGGCCGATGGCTTTTTGACATAAAGGCCTTTTTTATCGAACTCGCTGGTGACGTTCTCGTTGGTCCATTGCCCGTTGAGTAATTGTCCCATAACTCTCATGTCCCTAACTGATGCCCCGGCGCCATTTTAATGTAAGCGGGTCTCCCCCGTCCATGGTGGCGGGGCTTGCCAGGGCCTGTGCTCTGGGCTAGTCAGACCCTTTCAATCAGGGAGGAAATCAACATGGCTTCATATCGTTTATTGTCTTATGCCGATGCAGCCGGAAAAATCCGGCCAGGCCTTTTGGTCGAAGGCAGCGTGGTGGATCTGCAAAGTGAATTATCATCTCATCCGGAGGCGGACTTTTCCGCCACCTCTGTGCATGCCTTGCTTGATGATTGGGATAAGGCATCCCCCGTGCTGGAAGCCATCGGGGCCAATCCGGACGGCGCCACGGCCAAGCCTCTGGCCGAGGTCACGCTCCGCCAGCCCATCACCCGGCCCGGCACCATTTATTGCGCGGCGTCCAATTATTTTGATCATTCCAAGGAGATGCAGGGCAAGGATTTAGACAAAAGCTCGGTTGAGCCATATTTCTTTGTCAAATCCACCTCGGTCTGCATCGGGCCCGGCGAGGAAGTGCGCCTGCCCATGAAATATTCGGAGAAATACGACTGGGAAGCCGAAATCACCGCCGTGGTAGGACGGGCCGCCCGCAACCTGACCCTGGACAATGCTCTGGAATGTCTGGCGGGCTATACAATTCTCAACGATCTGTCGGCGCGCGACCGGGGGCGGCGCGACGATTGGCCTTTTAAATCGGACTGGTTCGGCCAGAAATGTTTCGATACTTCCGGGCCCATGGGTCCCTGGGTCACGCCGGCCGATGAAATTGCCGATCCCCAGAATCTGGCCATCAAGACGACCATCAGCGGCGAAGTAAAACAAGACAGCTCCAGCACCAATATGGTCTTCAGTCTGGCCGAACAGATCGTGTCGCTGACCGCCCAGCTCACCCTCAAGCCCGGTGATCTGATCGCCACCGGCACCTGTGCGGGCGTCGGCGCCGCCACCCAGCGCTTCTTAAAACCGGGCGATCACATCCATATGGAAATCGAAGGGCTGGGCGTCTTGGAAAATCCCGTGGTGGCGGGGGATTAGGTTCAGCCCTTGGCGTCCCGCATGGCGCGCCATATCTTTTCCGGAGTGGCCGGCATTTCCACGTGACGGACGCCGAATTCGGCCAGGGCATCGACCACCGCATTGATCACGGCGGGCGGCGCTCCGGTCGTGCCGCCTTCGCCGGCCCCCTTTATCCCTAAGGGATTGGTGGTCGCTTCCACCTCGTTGAAGCCCGCCTTGAAGTCGGGCAGATCATCGGCCCGGGGCAGGCAATAATCCATGAAGGAGCCCGACAGCACCTGGCCCGTTTCCGGGTCATGGACACATTCCTCGAACAGGGCCTGGCCCACGCCCTGGGCGATCCCGCCATGGGTTTGTCCATCGACCAACAGCGGATTGATCACCCTGCCCACATCATCGATGCCCGCATAGCGCACCAGACTGGCCGCCCCGGTTTCCGCATCCACTTCCACCTCGCAGACATGGCAGCCATTGGGAAAGGCGCTCAGCAATTTATCGATCTCGGCCCAGCCATCCAGTTTGCCGCCAAGCTCTTCGTTCAATTCCGCCGGCAAATCAGCCGATCCGTCATGGATCGCCCGGGCCAGTTCGAACAGACCCAAAGAATGATCCGTCCCCTGCACCCGGAAGGCGCCATCTGAAAATTCCATATCACCGGCGGCCACCTCCAGCATATGGGCTGCCGCCCGCTTGCCCTTATCCAGAATCTGATCGCGCGCCTGACCCAAAAGAAATCCGGCCAGCCGCATGGAGCGGGACGAATGGGACCCGCTGCCTTTTTTGACAATATCCGTATCGCCCTCGATCAGATCCACATCGTCAAACGGCACGTTCAGCCATTCGCAAGCCAGTTGGGCATAACTTGTGGCGTGACCCTGGCCACTGTCCTGAGTGCCGACCACCATCTGCACCCGGCCCTCGGGCAGGACTTCCATCTCGGCCCTCTCCGCCGGAATGCCGGTGGCCGTTTCGATATAATTGCAAAACCCCGCCCCCAGCAATTTGCCACGGGACCGGGCTTCGGCCTTGCGGGCATCCACGCCCTTCCAATCGGCCAGCTCAAGGGCCATATCCATGTTCTTTTCAAATTCGCCACTATCGAAGATCATGCCCGTCAGATTGGCAAAGGGCATGGCGCTGGGTGGGATCATGTTACGCCGGCGGATTTCCACCCGGTCCAACCCGCTTTCCCTGGCCGCCGTGTCGATCAGGCGCTCTAAAAGAAACATGGCTTCCGGCCTTCCCGCGCCCCTATAGGTATGAATGGGCAGGGTGTTGGTGAAAATGCCCTTTACCTCGAAATGGATGGCCGGAATGTCATAGACGCCGGTGGTCACCGATATGCCCCGATGCAGCGGCACATAGGAAATGGGGTGGGAGCCCAGATTGCCGATATGGCTGGCCCGGAGGCCTAAGAAATTGCCCACTTCGTCCATGGCCAGGGAGGCCCGGGTGAATTGATCGCGGGCGGCGGCATCGCTGAGAAAGGCTTCCGAGCGCTCGCAGGTCCATTTCACCGGGCGCCCCGTTCGCTTCGATGCCCATGTGAGCAGGGCAAACTCGGAATAAAACTGCCCCCGCGTACCAAAGGCGCCGCCCACATCCTTGCAGATGACCCGCACGTTACCCGGATCAATATCCAGTACGCGGGACAGCAACGCCTTGTGGCGCACCGGTGCGGCACTTCCGGCATGAAGCGTGTGATGCCCGCTGTTCGCATCATATTCCCCGATGGCGGCGCGGGGTTCCATGGGCACACCGGTGACCCGGTTGTTCATGACTTCGATTTCCACCACATGCTTGGCGCGGGCGAAAGCGGCATCGGTCGCTTCTTTGTCGCCCCGTTCATCATCGATGGCCAGATTGCCGGGCGCATCGTCCCAGATCAGCGGCGCGCCGGGGGCCAGGGCGGCTTCGTTGGTGATCAAGGTGGGCAGGGGGTCATAATCCACCTCCATCAGCTCGGCCATGTCTTTCGCCTGGACCAGGGTGTCGGCGATGAGGACAGCGACGATCTCGCCCACCAGGCGGGCCTTGTCCGTGACCATGGGCATGGTGGGTGCAGTATAGATTTTCTGGCCATCACGCCGGGCCAGGGGTTCTTCTTCCGCCGGCGTGCGGGTGGGCGGGATGGGGTTCAACCCATCGGCTTTGAAATCAGCCCCGGTGAGAACACCCAGGGCACCGGGCGCGGCCATGGCGGCAGTGCTGCGTATTTCACCGAGGGTCGCATGGGCATGGGGCGAACGCAGAAAGACGGCATAGGCCTGGCCGTCCAAATTCATATCATCGCTGTAGGCTCCGCCGCCGGTGAGTAGCCGATGGTCCTCTTTGCGGCGCACGGGCCGCCCGATACCCTGATCCAATTTGAGCCTCATGGATTAATCACCTGTTCCAGAAGGTTTTGCCGTGCCCGGCCCGAAAAATCAATCACCCAGGCGGTTGCAGAGGGGATTATTGAGGGAGAAGCAAGTCCCGGTCAGATGGCGTACCTTCCTTGATCTGCTTGATCCGGTACATGGCCTGATCGGTGCAAGCCAGCACCTTTTCCGCTTCATCCTCCGCACCGAATGCCTGCAAACCGATGCTGGCCCGGATGGCAATCACCCGGCCTTTCCAATGGACGAAGGCATCATTGATTTTATTGTTCAATTCCTCGGCCCGCTTGATGCCGTCATTGCGCGGCGTATGGGCCATAAGGACATAAAATTCATCGCCGCCGATGCGCGCCACGCTGTCGACCTCACGCACATTATCTTGCAGGATGCGGCTCACCTGGCGCAGGACTTCATCGCCGGCGGCATGGCCCAAAATGTCGTTGACCGGCTTGAAGCCGTCCAGATCCAGATTGACCAGAATGCCTTCTTCGCCATGACGTCCGGCGCGGCCAAGGGCCAGGCGGAATTCACGGTGAAAGCCCGCCGGTTGAGCAGGCCGGTCAGCTCGTCGGTGGTGGCGGTTTGCTCCAGCCGGGCGATCTCTGCTTCCTAATCCTTGATTTTTCTCTGGGCTTCCTCGGCGCCGGCCATCAGATTGGTGATCACGGTGTAAAGGTCCACCGATGAAACATCGTCTTCACCCTGGCAGGAAGGTGATGGGGTTTCAATATCCGTGTTCTGTTCTGGAACCATCATAACAATAGCCTTCAAGTCTTCCGTTTATTGTTTTGCCAATTCGCGGATCAGGGCAAAACCTATCAAAACCGGTATATACCTTCAGTGACGCCCATCACAAAGCCAGGGCTGCCGGGGCAACGGGAAAATCGTTACGGGCGCGGAACGGCTTTACCGGAGACGGCATTCATGCCAGATTGTTCCCAACAGCAAAAAATTTGACCCGGAGGCGTGAGCCATGAGCACCAAGCCAAAAAAACGGCAAAAAAAGCCGCTGATCATCGATTTCCATGCCCATATCATCAATCCCAAGGTTTTTGAGGTCACCCAGAAGCATTCCCTGCATAACCGTATCGGGCTCAAGGGGCGGACCAGCCTGGGGGATGCGTCCCGTTCGCGCATCGCCACGGACCGCATGACCAATCTGGCCGGGCGGATGAAGGATCTGGACGCCATGAAGATCGATATTCAGGTCATATCACCCAGCCTGATCCACGAAAACACCGCCTCCATGAAGGCCGACCGGGCGCTCAAACTGGTGCGCGACGTCAATGACAATGTGGCCGAGGCCGTCGCCAAACATCCGGACCGGCTGGTGGGTCTGGGCATCGTGCCTTTTCACCACCCCAAGCTGGCGGCCAAGGAATTGGAGCGCATGGTGGGTAAGCTCGATCTGAGGGGGGTGGAGATACCGTCTTTCATTAATGGCCATGAATTGGGCGATAAGATGTTCAGGCCGATTTGGCGCAAGGCGGAAAAGCTGGATGTACCGGTCTTTATCCATCCGGCGGGCAATTCGGATGAACGGCTGCGCCGCCACGGCCTGGCCTTCAGCGTGGGCCAGCCCTATGAAGAGGCCCTGGCCATGTCATCGCTGATTTACGAAGGGGTGATGGACGATTTTCCCAAGCTCAAGGTGCTCGTTTCCCATGGCGGGGGCTATCTGCCCTATTACGCTGGGCGCCAGGACAATGCCCAGCAAATCGGCGCCGACGGGGTCAAGCTGAGGGGAAGTTTCAGCTCCTATATCCGACGCTTTTATTATGAAAGCGTCATCTTCAATCCGGACATGCTGGATTTTCTGGCGACCAAGACGCCAACGGGCCACATCGTCATGGGAACGGACTATCCCTTCGGCGAGCGCGACCCGATCCGCTTCGTGCGCCGCGCCAAAAGCCTGTCACGCAGCGCCCAGGACGGCATTTTGGGACGCAACGCGGCGAAGATTTTGAAATTGAAGATCTAGAGCGTTTCATGATTTATCGGAATCGGGTTTAGGATTCCCATAGGCGTCG
>CAZBQG010000211.1:0-8031 GCA_964493945.1 uncultured Rhodospirillaceae bacterium | reverse complement strand
TGGTCCTGGTATCCAGGCTTTGGGTTTTGAAAAAATTCAAAAATTGCCAAGAAAAAGGGGAGCAGTGAAAACTGCTCCCCTTAATCAAAAGCTTTTGGAAAGCTTTTAGAAAGACACGTTGATACCTGTGATCAAAGCCCAACCGTCATTCTCACCAGCATCTGCCTTGGTTTCATTATCAAAATCGAACTTATTTAGATGAACACCAATGTCGACGCCTTTAGAAATGTTGTACTTAGCTTGCACACCATATTGAGTGGTTTCGTCCTCATCAAGATCAGTGGTACTGCCATCTCCTTCGGCATTATAGTAGTTGGCCGCCACGGTCAATGGGCCGGTCTTGTAGCTTGCACCGATTGACCAAGACCTTACTGCTGGTGAAGCAAGGTTAACCGTGGTTGCGTTGGCAGGTTCTTTTATACTGATATCCTGATAGGCGCCGCCAATTGTGATGGCACCAAATCCTATTCCGAAGCCGGTACGCCACTGGTTTTCATCGGGAATGCCGTTGGAACCAATACGGTTGTAACCACCAAGGTCGGCCTTGAGGCTGACATCGCCGACCTTGTCATTATAGTTGATATGGTAGTCCAACTGGCTTTCGGCAGTACCGCCCGATTTGCCGGTGCCAGGGACGGGATCAACGTTGCCGGATGTGGGCAACCACCCAACAGAAGCCCTGAAGCCCGCGACCCGCGGTGTGAAGTAGTTGTAACGCAAGCCACTGGCCACCGCCGACCCGGTCACCCGCGTACTGGTGCTTAACCCATTCGGTCGGAGGATGAAATCATACATGTCGGGGTGGTTGTTCTTCAGGTTACCCGAGCTGGGTGCCGTGTTGGATTGGAAAAATGAAGCAGCGGCGGTGTTGCCCGCGCGAATCGTACCAAAAGCGCCATCTAACTGGATCCAGCTGTTGTCTCTGTTGCCGCCGGCGGCATTGCTTAAGTCTGTTTCAATCTCGACGGTGGTGCTGACGGTGATGCCGTTGTCCAGCTTGGTTTTACTTTTAAAGTAAATTTCCGAATCATTCACATTGTTAAAGGAAGGATAGCCGATGCTGTTGGCATCCTCATATGATCCCGCCTGGCTCGACCAGCCAAAGGCATGTTTCATATAGCCGCTAACCGACAATTTCGGCTTCACGACTTTCTTCTTCGCCGCCAAGGCATTCGACGGAGCAAGGGTCAGCATGCCTACGGCGGCCAATGCCGTCGTTGTATATAGGAATTTCTTCATCTTGGTATTCTCCTCCAATACTTTCCCTCACTCAACGGTCCGCATATTTAAGATTGCCTTGCACCGAAAAGGTCGAAAAATGTTATAACCGGCCCTATAGAGCCACACAGCTTCGGTATCGTCAAGAAATTAAAGTCCGTTTTGTTGCAAAAATCCCTAAATGTGTCTTTCATGCAACAGGCCGGGCCGGGCCGGCGCTTTCCGTGGACGGTCCGGCGGAGCGAGCAGCAAGAAAGGGAATTATAGAGCGCGGGGGTCCAAAGGCCAGGAAATAGCAGATTACGGTTGGCTCCTCGCCCCGGAAGCGCTAAGATCGGTCGGCCACGAAGAATGGCTACCACCAGGAAGGAAGCGGGTATTCCATGGGTAATGTGATAGGAAAATGCAGCCGGAGACGGACCTGTTTTTTAGCTGTCAGTCTGGCTTTTTTTCTGGGCGCCTGTGAAGGTGCCACCAATTTCGAGGACGAAAACGTCCGTATTGAAAATGACGAGGTGGTGACCGGCCCCCGTGAAACCATCACCGGCCGCGACGGGCTGGACTTTTTTGGCGGCGATGAAGAAAAAAAAGCCGCCCCCGGCGGCGGCATAGGGGTCAATGCCTTTCTCTGGCGGGCCAGCCTGGACACGGTGGCCATCTGGCCGGTTAATTCGGCTGATCCGTTCGGCGGGGTCATTCTCACCGATTGGTATGCGCCCCCTGAAACGCCCGATGAGCGAATCAAACTAAACGTCTATATTCTGGACCGGGCCTTGCGCGCCGACGGCATAAGGGTATCCGTTTTCCGTCAGGTGCGCGGCCGGGCCGGCGGCTGGCGCGACGCAGAGGTGCATAAATCGACGGCCACCAAGCTGGAAAACGCCATCCTCATGCGGGCCCGCCAATTCCGCTATGAAATACGCCAATAAACTGAGGCGGAGATTAAAGACCCCACGGCGAAACGGAGATTAAAGGCCCCACAGCGAAGCGGAGATTAAAAACCCCGGCGCCCCTGGGCGCTTGCCAACCGGTGCCACCCGTCGTAATCAATTGCCGTCCGGGCTGAATGGCCCCCAATTCTGGTGGATGGTAACAGAACCCCATGGCCCGCTATAATTTCAGGGAATCGGAAGCCCGCTGGCAAGAGGCCTGGCGGGAAAAGGGCTGCTTCGAGGCCGACCCGGAGCCCGGCCGGGATAAATATTATGTGCTGGAGATGTTTCCCTATCCTTCGGGGCGCATTCATATGGGCCATGTACGCAATTACGCCTTGGGGGATCTGGTAGCGCGCTACAAGCGGGCCAGAGGCTTTAATGTGCTCCATCCCATGGGCTGGGACGCCTTTGGCCTGCCGGCCGAAAACGCGGCAATTGCCAACAAGACCCTGCCCGCCGCCTGGACCGAACAAAATATCGACACCATGCGGGACCAATTGATGTCCATGGGGCTTTCTTATGACTGGCGCCGGGAATTGGCCACCTGCGCGCCGGACTATTATGTTCATGAGCAGAAAATGTTCCTGGATTTCCTGGAGGCGGGCCTGGCCTACCGCAAGGAATCCTGGGTGAATTGGGATCCGGAGGAACAGACCGTTTTGGCCAATGAACAGGTCATCGACGGTCTCGGCTGGCGTTCCGGCGCGGTGGTTGAAAAGCGCCGCCTGAACCAGTGGTTCCTGCGCATCACGGATTTCGCCGACGAATTGCTGCAGGGTTTGGACCAGCTGGACCGCTGGCCGGACCGGGTGCGCCTGATGCAGGAAAACTGGATCGGACATTCCGAAGGGTTCCGCTTTTTCTTTGAATTGGAGGGACGCACCGAACACCTGGAGATCTTTACCACCCGCCATGACACCATCTTTGGCGCCTCCTTTTGCGCCGTCGCGCCCAATCATCCCTTGGCCGAGGAACTATCGGCTAAAGATAGCGCGCTCAAGGGCTTCATTGAGGAATGCAATCGCCTGGGAACCAGCGAGGCCGCCTTGGAGACCGCCGAAAAAAAGGGCTTTGACACGGGCCTCAGAGCCCGTCACCCATTTATTGAGGGCAAGACCCTACCGGTCTATGTGGCCAATTTTATTTTGATGGAATATGGCACGGGCGCCATCTTCGGCTGCCCCGCCCATGATCAGCGGGATCTGGATTTCGCCCGGAAATATGAGCTCGACGTGCTCCCCGTGGTCGCCCCCCAAAATGGGGAAGGCGGGGAAGGATATTCGGAAAACAGCGATCTGGCCTATACGGGGCCGGGCAGTCTGATCAATTCCCAGTTCCTGGACGGCATGAGCGTCGAAGAAGCCCAGGCCGAAATTGCCCGGCGCGGAGAAGGTGAGAGCAATGGCAATGTAGAAATAAACTATAGGTTGCGTGATTGGGGCATATCGCGGCAACGTTATTGGGGCTGCCCCATTCCGGTGATCAATTGCACCAAATGTGGCACGGTCCCGGTGCCCGAAGCGGATCTTCCGGTGACATTACCGGATGTGGTGGATTTCGATCAGACCGGCAATCCCCTGGCCAACCACCCCAGTTGGAAAGACGTGGATTGCCCCAGCTGCGGAGCGGCGGCCCAGCGCGAAACCGATACCTTCGATACGTTTTTCGAGAGCTCCTGGTATTATGTCCGCTTCTGCTCCCCCCAGGCCGAAGTGGCCGTGGACCCGGATGCGGCGGCTTATTGGCTACCGGTCGATCAATATATCGGCGGCATCGAACATGCGGTCCTGCATCTTTTATATTCCCGCTTTTTCACCCGGGCGCTCAGTAAATGCGATTATCTTAATCTGGAGGAGCCCTTCGCCGGGCTGCTCACCCAGGGCATGGTTTGTCATGAAACCTACCGGGATTCAGATGGGCTCTGGCTGGAGCCCGGCGAAGTGACGCCTGGCGATAGCAACAATCAGGTGAGCGCCCAATCGGGCAAACCGGTGACCATCGGGCGCTCAGAGAAAATGAGCAAGTCGCGCAAGAATGTGGTGGATCCGGGGATCATCATTGCCGAATACGGCGCCGACACGGCGCGGCTTTTCATGCTTTCGGACAGCCCACCCGACCGGGATCTGGACTGGACCGAGGCGGGCATCGAAGGCGCTTGGCGCTATGTCAACCGGTTGTGGCGCATGGTCGACGAAGCCAAGTTTCCCTTGCCGGAAAGCGAAGCACTCAACCCCCCGCCCAAACCTGCCCAACTCGGCACCGGGGCCGATGATGCCTGGCGTGCCGTGCACCGGACCATCGACGGGGTAGGCAGCGATCTGGATGGGTTTCATTTCAACAAAGCCATCGCCCGCATCCGCGAGTTGACTAACCAGCTTGAGGGCCTGGAAGAGGAAATGGAAGGCGCGGCCTGGGTCTACCGCCAGGGCCTGGATGTGGTGGTCCGGCTGATCGCCCCCATGATGCCGCATATAGCTGAAGAAATTTGGCGCCGCCTGGGTTATTATACCTTGGTGGCAGACGCGCCCTGGCCCGAGGCGGAGGCGGAACTTCTGATTGAGGAGACCGTGACTGTCGGGGTTCAGGTCAATGGCAAGATGCGTGGCACCCTGGAACTGCCCGTGGATACAGGCGGGGAAATGGCGGAAAAGGCTGCGTTGGAACTGGAAAAAGTGATCAAGGCCATGGATGGCAAACCGGCTCGTAAAGTAATTTATGTACCCAACAGGATCGTCAATGTGGTGGTCTAGAAAACTGATTCTTGCGTTCGCTGCCCTCATTCTCGCGGGATGCGGCTTTAGCCCTCTTTATGAAGGTGGCAAGGGTTCCAAAATATCCCGGCAATTGAATTCGGTGCGCATCGAACCCATCGCCGACCGCATCGGCCAGTTGCTCCATAATGATTTGCTGGACCGCATGAACCCTTTCGGGAAGCCCCAATCCCCGCCCTATTCCCTGGCCGTCAAAGTCACCGAATCCCGTCAGGAATTGGCCGTGCAGAAAACCGAACTGGCGACCCGGGCCAACCTCAAGATCGTCGCCAACTTCACCCTCAAAAAACACGGCCAAAAACCCGCCGAGCTACTCCGTGGCACCGGTCAGGCGACGATCAGCTACAACATCCTGACCGCCAATTTCGCCACCATGATGGCCGAGAAAGATGCCCGCCGGCGGGCCATCCGGGAAATCAGCGCCGAGATAACCGATAAGCTGGCTTCTTTTTTCCGCCTCAGCGGCACGGCCGGTTGAACCCCCAAGGTCCCGAGAGCTTTCTTCAATGCGCATAAAACCGTCCAGCCTGCGTGAATTTTTGGCTGGTCCGCCCGGCGATATCCGCGCCGTGCTGGTCTATGGCGCGGACCGGGGATTGGTGGGAGAACGGGTGGAAAGTCTGATCAAGGCGGTGGTGGAGGATCCGGGTGATCCCTTCCGCTTGGTGCGGCTGAGCACGGCTGAAATCAAAGAACGCCCGGCCTGCCTGTCCGACGAGGCCGCCTCCCTGGTACTTACCGGCGGGCGGCGGGCCGTGGTGGTGCAAAGTGCCAACGAAGATATCTCAAAACCCCTGGCCGCTTTTCTCGAAAACCCGGTGGGCGACGAGCTGGTCATTATCGAGGGTGGGGAGCTGGCGCGCCGCTCGGCCATGTGCAAACTTTTCGAACGCGCTTCCAACGCAGCCTCGGTTGCTTGCTACGCCGACGATGCCGGTGGGGTTCAGCGTCTGATCGGCGAAAGCCTGGGCCCCCTGGGTGTTCGCATCAGTCCCGATGCTAAATCTTACCTGGCCCAGAATTTGGGTGGTGACCGCCTGGCCACCCGCCGCGAATTGGAAAAATTGATCCTCTATCTGGGCGATGAAAAGGAACTTTCCCTGGAGGATGCCGTGGCCGCCATCGGCGATGGCGCCGGCTTTTCCCTGGACGAGGTGATCTTTGCCGCGGCCGGTGGAGAGCGGGGCAAATTGGAGCGCGAATTGAGCCGGGCCCTAACCGAGGGAACGGCGCCGGTGAGTATTTTGCGGGCCGCCACCCGCCACTTCATGCGCCTGCAATTGGCTATCAGCCAGATGGATCAGGGCAAGTCGGCGGACAGCGCCATGAAGGCCCTGCACCCGCCCGTATTTTTCGCCCATGCGGATATGTTTCGGAGTCAGTTGGGAATTTGGCGCGGACGGGATCCTGCTCAGGCGTTGGATTGGCTGATGGAAGCGGAACTGGCTTGCAAAACCACGGGCATGCCGGACGAAGCCCTATGTTCGCGCGTCCTCATGCGCTTGGCCCAGGAAGCCCAGCGGCGGGCCAGGGCTTGAGCGAAAAGGGTTTAGGTTTCCCCTGCCTCATCATCATCTGATTCGGGTAGCTTAAAATCGCCCATCCCGGCCGATTCTTCGTGGGGCGTGGCATCGACGAGGGAGCTTAGATCATCATCGGACAGGGCGAAGTTTTCATCGAGTTCTTCCAGACTTTCCTCGCCTTCCTCGCCGTCCCCGTCCCCGTCCCCCTCATCGCTTTCCAGCAGGCTCAGATCATCATCCGAAAGGGCAAAAACCTCATCGAAATCTTCACCCTCATCGTCACCGCCCGCTTCTCTTTCAGAGGCTAAGTCAGGCGCTGGTTCTGGAATTGATTCTGGGATTGGTTCTGGGATTGGTTCTGGGGCCATTTCGTCCGCGGGCGCCTCGCTTCCCTCCTGGGCCTCCATGGTAACCAGCTCATCATCCGACAAGGTGAAATTCTGATCAAAGCCCGAACCCTCTTCGCCCTTCTTGCTTTCTTCATTTTCCTCATTTTCCTGAGCGGCGGCCGAGGTGGCTTCCAATTTGTCCCGGGTGTCCAGGGTGCCCAGGGTAATGCGGCGCAAAACATCATCCAGTTGCTCCAGGGTTTCATAATGGATCGCCAATTGGCCGCCCTTGGGCCCGTGGCTGATCTCCACCTTGAGACCCAAAACCAAAGACATCTCGCGCTCCAGAGCCAGGGTATCCGTATCTTTTTCCGCCCCTCCGGTTGCATCCCCGGAAGCGGACGGCTCCGCCGGGCTCTGCTTTTTTTTCACCAACTTTTCGGTCTGGCGCACATTCAGTCCCCGGCGCACCACGGTCTTGGCCAGAGCCGCAGGATCATCGGCCCCCAACAGGGCGCGCCCATGGCCGGCGCTGAGCTGGTTGGCATAGATCAGTTCCTTGACCCCGTCCGGCAGGTTGAGCAGACGCAGCGTGTTAGCCACATGAGAGCGGCTTTTGCCCAGACTTTCGGCCAGCCCTTCCTGGGTGTGGGAGAACTCATCCATCAGGACGCGGTAGCCTTCGGCTTCGTCGAGAGGAGAAAGATTCTCTCTTTGCAGATTTTCGACCATGGCGATTTCCAGGGCCTGCTGGTCGTCCAACTGCCGCTCGATGATCGGCACTTCGTGGAGCTGGGCCAATTGGGCGGCCCGCCAGCGCCGTTCCCCGGCGATGATCTCGTAGCGCTCTTCGCCTTCCTCCAGCCGGCGCACCAGGATGGGCTGAAGAATGCCCTGGCCCCGAATGGATTCGGCCAGCTCATTGATCTCGTCCTCATCCATGCTCTTGCGCGGCTGATAGCGCCCGGGCTGAAGGAACTCGATGGGCATGGTCTGCAAACCGCTGGGAGCGAGAGATGAGCCGTCCGTGGGATCCAACGCCACACTTTCTTCCTCGCCCAACAGGGCCGACAGGCCCCGGCCCAGATTGGTATGTTTTTTATCTTGGGCCATGATCAAATCCGCTCTTCGCGCTTCAGAATTTCGCTGGCCAGATGGATATAGGCCTGGGAGCCGGCGCAGCGCACATCATAAAGCAAGACCGGCTTGCCATGGGACGGCGCCTCGGAGACGCGGACATTGCGCGGAATGACCG
>CAZBQG010000210.1:0-8082 GCA_964493945.1 uncultured Rhodospirillaceae bacterium | reverse complement strand
CAATCGGGCACAGGGAATGGGCTCATCGATGATTCTTTTTGAAGATTGGTATTATTCTCAAGCCCGGCCCTGATTTCCGGGTTGGGCTCGAAGGCATGAACTTGATAGCCGGTCGAAGCAAACCGCCAAAGGGACATGCCCAGATGGGCGCCCACATCGACCATGACGGGGGGTGCCTTCATGCGGCTCAAAAGTTGAAAGACGAGATTTATCTCAAATTCTTCCAAGGTTCCCCTCCCGGCGCGCGCCCGGGCAGTTGCTCAAGGTTGGGCGCGGACTCCCTTGGGGGCGCCGACCACGACCATGGTCAGCCCGTTCGGGTTCAGCAATTTGCGGGCGACGCGGTTGACGTCCGCCAGGGTTACCGCCTCGATCAGCCCATTGCGCCGTTCAAAATAATTGATACCCAACCTGTCCATCTGAATGGAGGTAAGCATGCCGGCGATGCGCCGGGAAGACGAAAAGCGCAAGGCATAGGATCCGGTCAGATAGGTTTTGGCATCCTTCAATTCCGTGGCACTCATGCCCCGGCCCGCCATGCGCCGCCATTCCTCGCCCAGCACCTTGACGGTTTCGCCGGCCCTGGCATTGGCGGTGGCAGCGCCGCCGGTGATGATGGCGCCATGATCCAGAGGCGCCAGATAGCTGAAGGCCGAATAGGCCAGGCCCCGCTTTTCGCGCACTTCTTCGTATAGTCTGGAGGCAAACCCGCCCCCGCCCAGCACGTAATTCATCACATAGGCGGCATAGAAATCCGGATCTTCGCGCTTGATTCCCGGCTGGCCGAAACGGATGACGCTTTGCGGAACTTTCTTTTCGATCAAAATAGTCCGCGCCTTGGCCGGCGACTTGATGTCGGGCAGTTTCCAGGGCGTGGCCTTTTCCGGCAGCCCACCGAAGGTGGTGTCCAATAGAGCTGCCAGACGCTTGGGCCCGATATCGCCGACGACGCTGACGATCAGATTATCACGGGCCAGCCTTTGGGCGGCGAACACTTTCAGGTCATTGATCTTTATGAGGTTCACTGTCTCCACCCGGCCATTGGTCGGGCGGCCATAGGCGTGACCGGGAAAAAGAGAGCGCATAAGGGCCCGGTTGGCGATGCGCCTTGGGTTCTCGGATGACCGCCTGAGCCCGGCCAGAATGCTGGCCCGCATGCGTTCCACCGCTTCGGTGTCAAAGCGCGGCCGCATGATTGCCAAGCGTAACATGTCAAAAGCAGTATCCAGATTGCGGCTCAAGGTGCGCAGGCTGCCGCCGAAACTGTCCCGGCCCGCATCGAAGCTCAGGGAAATGGACAAATCTTCCAGTTTGCTCTGGAAGGCCTGACTGTCCAGACCGCCGGCCCCTTCATCCAGTGTGGCCGAGACCAGATTGGCCAGCCCCCCTTTGCCCAGCGGGTCCAGCCCACCGCCGCCCCGGAAGGAAAAACTCACCGTGACGATGGGATTGATCTTGTCCCGCACCAGCCAGGCCTCGATGCCACCGGGGCTGATGACCCGTTCCACCTGCACGGCCTGGGCTTCACTGGTGAACAAGAATACAGAGGCCAGAAGGGCCAGGGCAGCGAAGAAACCTTTCATGGGCCGGCACTCTTTTTGGCCCGGGGCGGCAGCAGCAGGCCGGTGACCGAGGCGCGTTTTTTGAAAACGGCCCGGGCTGCGGCCTTAATCCGATCCGCCGTTACAGCCCCGATGCGTTCCGGCCAGTTCTCCACATCCTCGATCTTCATCCCCGAACTGAGAGCCCCACCCAGAACCCGGGCTCCGGCGCGGAGTGAATCCCTGGCGAATACGGCGCCGTCGATCAGACGTTGCTTGGCCCGTTCCGTTTCTTTTTCCGTCACGCCCTTTTCAACCAGAAGGGCGATTTGGGCATCGATCCCGGCTTCCAATTTTTCCATGGAAATGCCGGGAAGCGGGCTGGCCCCGATGGAAAAGGTGGAAGGGCCCAGCCCACCGGCATCGTATCCGGCGCGGGCCGACACGGCCAATTTTTCACCGATCACCATGGAACGGTAAAGGCGGCTGGTGGAGCCGGAGCCGAAAATTTCGGCCAGCACCTCGAGGGAATAAAGATGAGCCTTGTCGCCATATCCGTGGCTGGGCGCCAGATAGGCGCGGCGCCAGGAAGGCTGGCGCACGCGACGGTCCCGGAGGGCGATGCGCCGGGCGGCGCCGGGAGGGGGCTCCTGGGTCCTGATGCGTTCCAGCCCCTTGCTTGGCTTCAGCCCGCCATAATATTTCTCTGCCAGGGGGCGCAGCTTTTCCAAGGTAATGTCGCCGGCGACCACCAGAATGGCGTTATTGGGGGCGTACCATTTTTTATAGAAACTCTTGAGGTCATCCATGCCGATAGCGCGGATTTCGTGTTCCCATCCGATGATCGGATTGCGGTAGGGATGATTGAGATAAAGGGCCGCGTTCATTTGTTCGTATAGACGCGCGCGTGGCGAATTGTCGGTGCGCGAACGCCGTTCTTCCAGAACCACCTGGCGTTCCGGCTCGATCTCACCCGGGGCCAGCACCAGATTGCGCATGCGGTCGGCCTCCATGCGCATGACGAGGGGCAGGCGGTCGACGGCGACGCTTTGGTGATAGCCCGTATAATCGTTCGACGTGAAGGCATTGTCGCGCCCGCCATTGCGGGCCACGGTCTTGGAAAATTCGCCGGACGTCATTGTCTTGGTTGCCTTGAACATGAGATGTTCGAAGAAATGCGCGGTGCCCGAACGGCCCCTCGGATCATCCGCCGCGCCCACCTTGTACCAGACCATATGGATCACGACGGGGGCGCGGTGATTAGAGATGACCACCACCCGCATGCCGTTCTTGAGCGTAAAGCTTTGGGGATTGAACACCGCGGCCCGTGCATCGCCGGCGGCAGCCGCCCAGGCAAAAATCAGAGCGGCGATCAGACGCGTTACCGATTTCAAATGAAACCACATATTCCAGTTTATCCGATGGTCAAAAAAAGGCGAATCGACGCCAACCAGATATTATGTCCGGCGCGTCCAATCAAGCCGCCTCTCGCCAAAGTGAAAATGGCGAAATCAAACGGATGCAGCTAATCGAAGACGCCTTCAAGGATCGCGCGATTTTTGCGTTTGATGGTCGGCACATTGCTGCCTGCCAAGGGCCGGCCCAGGGCCTGCCTTTCATTGATCCGCCTGGCTTCCTTTTTTGCATCGACCACATCGCCAAATTGGGTCGCCACGCCCCAGAAAACAATGCGGTCAGCGAAGGTTTTATCCTCTTCGGAAAAAAACGAGGTTTCCCGGTTCACCAGTTGACGGATATTGGGGTCCGGATTTGCCGCGCCCGAACGTTGCAAGATGGCCCGTTCGGCCGCACTTGCCGCCCGCCCGCCGCCGGCAGAGGATTTGCCAGCGGAGCGCCGGGTGGTGGCACCGCTCAGCGCCTGGCGCACCAGGTCGCGGGGTTGGACGGCCTGCGGACGGGTAGCACCTGGCTTGGGTGGACGGATATTGTATTCCGGCGGAAGACTCAGGGGGGCCCGGGTAAAAACGGCAAATTCATCGGGCGGATCCTTGGTCTGCCCAAGGGCGCGCCGAGTGGTGTCGCAGCCGCTCAGCACGAGCATGGCGATCAGGGCAGTACCAGCCGTAACATATGATTTTTTCATCCTGGTTACCTGCTTTTCAGCTTTCGTCTATTTTAGACTCCAAATCGCTCCGCGCAAACAAGGAATCGAGGATCAGGAAAACGGCACCCACCGAAATAAAGCTATCCGCCCCGTTGAAGGCCGGCCAGTGATAGCCGGCCAGATGCACATCCAGGAAATCGAACACCGCGCCAAAGCGGAGGCGGTCGATTACGTTGCCCACCGCGCCGCCGATGATGGCGCCCAGCGCCAGGACAAGCACCAACCGGTGAGCCTTGCGCATCCACTGGAAAAGCACCCCGCATATGACCAGCGCCAGACCGGATAAAATCCAGACGCCCATTCTGCCTTCCGTATCGAACAGCCCAAAACTGATGCCCCGGTTCCAGGCCACCACCAGATTGAAAAAAGACGTGACCTCGATGGTCCGGGGCGGCGGCATCAGCAGACCCATCATCCACCATTTAGTGGCCTGATCGATGATCAGCACCAGGCCTGCAAACCCCAGCCCCTGATAGGTCAGGTGCGGCATGACCGGTCAACCCCCAACGGCATCGGCGCAACGGTGGCATAATTCAGGATGTGCATCCACTTCGCCCACCTCATCCAGGAATTTATAACAGCGCACGCATTTTTCGCCGCTGGACAGGCCCGGCACCACGGCGACGCCCGGCACATCGTCCAGCCGGAATGCACCTTTGGGTGCTTCATCACCACTGAAATTGGCACCGGACGTGATAGCGATTTCGGCCCAGTCCGGACCTTCTATAACCGCCTGGAAATCGGCACCGGCATGGATCATCGGATGGGCCTGCAAACTTGACCCGATGCGCTTTTCGGCCCGCTCTATTTCCAAGGCACCGGTGACGACGCGGCGCAGGCTGCGGATTTTTTCCCATCGCCCGGCCAGTTCATCGTCGCGCCAGCCCGCGGGTATTTCGGGAAATTGGCGCAAATGGATGCTTTCCTCAGCCCCCGGGAAGCGGGCAAGCCAGGCTTCTTCCGCCGTGAAACAGATGACCGGCGCCAGCCAGGAACAAAGACAATGGAACAGATGATCAAGAACACAAACAGCGGCGCGCCGTTTCGGATCATCGGCCCTATCGCAATACAAGGCGTCCTTGCGGATATCGAAATAAAAGGACGAAAGGTCCACCGTGCAGAAATTATGCAATTCGGTGAACATGGAATGGAATTCATAATCGCTGCTGGCACCCCGCACTTTTCCGTCCAGCTCCCACAATCTGTGCAACACCCAGCGTTCCAGTTCGGGCATGTCACCCACATCCATCACGTCTGAGGAATCAAATCCGTTCAGATTGCCTAATAGGAAGCGCAGTGTATTACGCAGCCGGCGATAGATATCAGCATGGGATTTGATGATTTCCGGCCCGATCCTCAGATCTTCCGAATAATCCGATCCTACCACCCAAAGGCGCAGGATATCGGCGCCGTTGGTTTCCACCACCTTTTGAGGCGCGACGATGTTGCCCAGCGATTTAGACATCTTCTGGCCATCCTCGCCCATGACGAAGCCGTGGGTGAGCACGGCATCATAAGGTGCCCGGCCCCGCGTCGCACAGGATTCGAGCAGCGAGGAATGAAACCAGCCCCGGTGCTGATCGCTGCCTTCCAGATAAAGGGATGCGGGCCAGGCCAGATCGTCGCGCTGTTCCAAAACGAAACTGTGGGTCGAGCCGCTGTCGAACCACACATCCAGAATATCCATGATCTGTTCGAAATCATCCGGGTCGCGCCCTGGCCCAAGAAAACGGCTGGCATCAGAGGCAAACCAGGCATCGGCGCCTTCGGCCTCGAAGGCTTCCGCTATGCGCTCCTGGACCGCTTGGTCGCGCAAGGGCTCGCCAGTCTTTTTATCGACGAACACGGATAGTGGCACGCCCCAGGCCCGCTGGCGGGACACACACCAGTCGGGCCGGGCCTCTATCATGCCTCTCAGGCGGTTGCGCCCGGCGCCGGGAAAAAAATCGGTGTTGGATATGGCCTCCAGGGCCTTGGCGCGCAGACCCTCCCGCTCCATGGAAATGAACCATTGGGGCGTGTTGCGGAAAATCAGGGGCGCCTTGGAACGCCAGGAATGGGGATAGGAATGGGCCAGCTTGGCAGCACCCAAAATAGCACCGGCAGCCTCCAACGCTTCCATGACCACTGCGTCGGCCTTGAACACATGCTGGCCGGCGAACAAGGGGACCTGATCCAGAAACAGGCCGTCCGGGCCCACCGTATCGGGCACGGGAATATCATGGCGTATGCCCAGTTCCCAGTCATCGGCGCCATGGCCAGGCGCGATATGGACGAAGCCCGATCCGGTCTCCATTTCGACGAAATCACCGGCCAGCAGGGGCACATCGAAGTCATAACCCTGCCCCGCCAGAGGATGGGCGCAAATGATCCCATCCAGTTCCGCGCCCGGGATTTGGCCCAGAGTTTCGCAATCAGTAATTCCGGCTTCCGCCGATACAGCTTTCAGGAGGCCGGCGGCGAGAAGGATTTCCTCGCCGGGGCGGGCCTTGGCCTCATCTGTCACCGCCGTCACCCGGATGCGCAGATAGCTGTCCTTTTCGCTGTAAGCGATGGCCCGGTTGCCGGGAATGGTCCAGGGCGTGGTGGTCCAGATTACCACGCTCACCTCGCCGTCAGCACCGCTCCTGACGGGAAAGCGGACGAAAATCGTATTCGACGTATGGTCCTGATATTCCACTTCCGCCTCGGCCAGGGCGGTCTTTTCCACCACCGACCAGAGGACCGGCTTGGCGCCCCGGTAAAGACTTCCGTCCATGACGAATTTGCCAAGTTCCCTGGCGATCTGGGCCTCGGCGGCATGGGTCATGGTGGTATAGGGATTTTGCCAATCCCCCAGAACCCCAAGACGGATGAATTCGTCGCGCTGGATATCGATCCAGCGGGCCGCGAATTCACGGCATTCACGGCGGAAATCGACCACCGGAACCTCATCCTTGTCGGCTCCCTTTTTCCTGTATCTCTCTTCGATCTTCCATTCGATGGGCAGGCCGTGGCAATCCCAGCCGGGCACATAGACCGCGTCCCGACCCTGCATCTGCTGGGAGCGGTTGATTACGTCCTTGAGAATTTTATTTAAGGCATGGCCGATATGCAGATTACCGTTGGCATAGGGCGGCCCGTCATGAAGGATGAATTTCTCCCTTCCCTTGGATTGACCCCGCAAGAGGCCATACAAATCCATCTTTTCCCAGCGTTCCAGAAATTCGGGCTCGCGCTTGGCCAGGCCGGCCTTCATGGGAAAGTCGGTCTTGGGCAGAAAAACGGAAGATTTATAATCTATAGTCATTTTATCCATTAGAGCCTGGCGCGCGCATCCCCGCAGTCCTTGACGATCTGTGCCTTGAGGTCATCAATTCCGTCGAATTTGCGTTCATCGCGCAGATAAGAAATCAGCCGCACCCGTAAATATCTGCTCACCAGTTCACCTTTGAAATCGAACAGATGGGTCTCGAGCAAAAGGCCGACGCCATCGAAGGTGGGTCTATATCCCAAATTGGCCACGCCGTCATGCCAAACCAACTCTCCATTTTCCGCTAGGCCCGCCTGCACCGCGTAAACGCCGGTGGCGGGTTTGGTATAGCTGTCCAGTTTCAGATTGGCGGTGGGAAAGCCGATGGTGCGGCCCCGCGCCTCGCCGGTAATCACCCGGCCGGCAATTTCATAAGGGCGCCCCAAAAGACCGGTGGCCTGCTCAGGCTCGCCTTCGCCCAGAAGGGCGCGCACCCGGGTCGAGGATATGACCTCGGCGCCACCGTCCAGCACCTTGGTCAGGCTGGTGGTGGAGAAGCCCAATTCCTTGCCCCGGGCCTCCAGATAGGCGCTGTTGCCCTGGCGTTCATGGCCAAAGACGAAATCGAAGCCCGACACCATATGGCTGACCCTCAGATTTTCCACCAGGATTTGGGAGATGAATTCATCGGCCGTGCTTTTGGAAAAATCCAGATCGAAATGAAGCACGATGAGGAAATCGGCACCCAATCCCTCGACCAGACGGGCCTTGACCTGGAAGGGTGTCAGACGGAACGGGGAAATATGGCGGTTGAAGACCAGCCTTGGATGGGGCTCAAAGGTCAAAACCCCCCAGGGCACACCGGTTTCCCGTGCCACTTCGCCGGCGGTATTGATGACCTTTTGATGCCCCAGATGAACGCCATCGAAATTTCCGATGGCAATGGCCGCACCCAAGTGGTGCTCCGGCAGGTCATGATGATGACGGTAGATACGCATGCGGCAAGAAACTGTCAGCGACGCCCGGATCGGTCAAGAACAAAGGAGTGGTTGCGGATCGGCCCCATTCCCTTTTTCCCCCAAAATTGCTATGCACTCCCCCATGGCCGGCATCATCGGAGCCCGATTTTCCTGGTTCGACCGGCGCCTCCTAGCGCTGGCCATCGCCATGCTCTGGGCAATCGC
>CAZBQG010000209.1:0-8127 GCA_964493945.1 uncultured Rhodospirillaceae bacterium | reverse complement strand
ACAAAAGGTTCAGGAGAGCTTGACTGCGGAGACGGAATTAGACAACCAACCTGCACAAATAAACACCGATTGTGACGGCGTTGAGCGGTTTCCGGTTAGGAGCGTGCCGCGCGGTGGTGCCGTGGCACCACAAGCGGTGCACGACGACATCCGGAGGCCGCTCAACGCCGCCCTCCGGGTCGCCTTTCCCGCCCTCCCGGGGGCCGCGGGGGCGCCCCCGCAAATATGTTCGGGGGGACCCCCCGGGGCGTCGGGAAGGCTTGACGATGCGACAACATCGACCGCGCCTCCTCCCCCTGCCGGGAGAACGGGCAAAACGATCACAATCGATGTTTATTTATGCAGGTTGGTATAAGTGAATAATTCGACAAATCCTGCCGGTATTAGTTATTATCCGGGAAAACCCCGCCCCATGGAGTTGGAACATGATCGACATAGATGATCTGAGAAAAACCAGCACTTTGTCGGCGCCATGGAACAGGCCATCCGGGTGGCCATCCGGGAAGTCATCAGCCCCCTCTTGTCGCCATCAACTCCGAAAGCGTCCTGCCCCTGGCGGTGGCCGTGGCCGAGCTGCGCAGCCTTTATTTGCAGGCGGCGTTCAAACTGGGCGAGAGCGTGAACGGCGAAGCGCCCAGCGACGAGGAAATTGAAAACCTCGCGCGCCACAAAAGAGGCTATGTGGAAGCGCGCGAGGCTTTCGAAGCCCTGATGACCGCCATCGAGCGGGGCTATCTGGACCTTTCGGACTGATAACTCCGTCTATTTTTTCTTTTTCTTCTTCTTGCCGCCCGAACCCAGGAACTTCTTGGTGAAGGCGACCAGTTTGGGATCCACCCCCGACAGCCGGTCAAAGACGCTCATGGCCCGCTTGCGCGATCTGGGTGCCAGACGTCCGCCGGTCTTCTTGAACAGGTCATCGACAAAGCCCTTGGAGCGCAACGTAGCTTCGAAACCCTTACTCAGGGCGGCGGCCGCTTCCTTGTTCATGGTCGGCGGTCCAAAGGCCGCATGGGACATGAAGTCGTAGAAATCGATAAACAGCTTCATGAATTCCCAATGGGGTCCGCTGGGCATTTTGCCGCCATTGATTTCTTTGTAGATCTCCAGGAAATGGGGCAGTTCGGAGATGCTCTCGGAGCGCACATAATTGCCCTTGGCGTCTTTCACCGGGGTTGCGAACAGCCCGATCACCAGTCCCTTTTTCACCTGATTGGGAACGATGGCCGAGCGGTAACCGGTCAGGCCGTGAACCCCCAGATCGGCTTCGCCCGAGCGGGTCGCGACGCGCACCTTGGCGCCACCTTTATAGCCCGGTACATAGCGGTATTTGACCCCCAGCATTTCCAGCGCCGGGCGCCCGAACATGGACAGCGATATGGTCGGACGGATCGCCGCATAGCGGAGAATTTTGGTCGCCTTCATGATGTCGGCTGGCTTGGAAGCACCGCCCGGAATGGCGTCTTTGCGCATAAACATGACTTGCGGATCGGACCGGGCCCCGGCCAGGAAAGTCATTTCCTGATACCTAAAGCGCATGCCGCGCTGCTTGATGATCTGGGCGAAAGGCTGCCACGGGCCCCAGATGACGGTCAGCCCGTCGGGCAGACCCTTGTCCCTGAGAAAGTTGGTCGCCTTGATGCCGCCGCCGCCGGGCATGTTCTTGACGATCACTTTCGGATTTCCAGCAATGTTCTTGCCCAGATGCCCGGCCATGATGCGGGCCGTGAGGTCGGTCCCGCCGCCGGCGCTGAAGCCGACCAGAACGGTGATCGATTTGCCCGCGTAATATTCCTTTGCCTGGACCGGTGCGGCCAGCAAAAGCGCCGCCGGTGTGAGTGCCAATAATTTCATCAGACGCATGGTTTCAACTCCCTTGATTTTGAAAGCCGGCGGTTGACCCCATCCGGGCACCGCAGGTCTTGATTTTATGAAGATCAAACTCAACCACGAATCCCGCCGGGGGTCCATCTATTTCATTTGGTCCTCGCCCGTGCGGACGGCCAAATAAGAATAGAATGAAAGAAGGAAGCGGCTCGGCAAGGCCGGAACAAGTACCGGCCGGGAGCGATTATGGAGGGCCCGCCGCCGCGTAAATGGTTGTCCTCGCAGATCACGCGCCCGCGGGAACCATAGACCCGGACGTCTTGACTTGCGTTTCGGATATGGGGGCATTGAACTTATTGTTTTGAAGAAAGTTTTTATCTGAATTTACGATTCGCCGAAAATCAGAGGCTTTCCGTGACGGCGCTCTGAGGACATTGAGACGTTTTTCGTTATCCGGCACCATTATGAGGCGGCCAAACACGCATCAGCCGCACCCGGCCGCCTTTTGAACATCACGTTTACATTGGCGATGCCGGCGGTGCTCGATACCGCCGATACAAATGCCGGGCGCAGCATCATCGGCGTAAATCCCATCGCTCCCTTGCAGATCATCCATGCCGCCAAAGGCGGGCTCTCCTTCTTTCGGATTGAAAGGATCCATATCCGGATAAAAAACCACAACCATAATAAACTCTCCATGAAAACATGCGAAAAACCATTTCCTTCCGCTTTAATGACGCAAATATATCAACTATCAGGTTATAAATCAATCTTTAGACATATATTTATTGATTTATTGATAATTATACATTAATCAGGGGTTTTGGAGGCCGGGGTGATGCTTTCAGGAGGCGGTTTTCCCTTTACTTCCCCCCTCCCCAAACAAATACTGTCTGGAATAAATCCAGTCTGGGGAGGGCATCATGGATCAAACGCTTACCAAAACCTTGAAGATCGACGGGGACAGCCATTTCCTGCCGCCGCTGAATTTCGCCGAAATCGCCGAACGGTCCGGGGTGCCCGCATCGGCCCTTGAGACCATCTTCCGCGACGCCTCGGTGTTCACCGACCGCAATGCCCGCAAGTCGGGCTTCAGTTCGACGGCGGCGGGTAAGCGGGTGGGCGCCATGCAGCCCCCCGGCACATCGCCCGGCGCGCCCGGTGGGGCCATCGGGCATGGCGATCCCAAGACGCGGGTAGAGCTTCTGCCCGAGACCGGGTTCGACATGCAAATCCTCATCCCCGAAGGCATCTATCTCAACGCCTTCGGATCGCCCGTCGGGCGCGATTGGGGGCCCGGCCTGAGGCTGGCGCTTTGCATGTCCTACAACAATGCGGTGGCGGCGGCGCAAAAGGAATATCCCGATCAGCTTATCGGTTGCGGCGTGCTTCCGTTCGGCTCCGAAACCCTGGAGGACTGCATCACCGAGGCCAAGCGCGCGGTGGGCGAGCTGGGCGTCAAGATGCTCCTGATCAATTCCAACTGGCGGGGACAGAACTGGGACAGCTTTGATCTTTATCCCTTCTGGGAAGTGGCCAACGAGCTGGGCGCACCCTTCTCCATCCATGGCATGCCCTTTTCGTGCATGGTGCACGACCATCTACCCAACAATTTTACCCTGGGATGGGAGCGCATGCGGCGCCTTCATATTTCCAACTATCTGGGCTTCGGCTTCGAATATATGGTCAATATGGCGAGCCTGACTTTGGGCGGTCTGCTCAAGGATTTCCCCAATCTGCGCTTTACGTTTTTGGAGGCGGGCGCGTCGTGGCTGCCCTGGGTCATGTATACGCTGGACCGGGTCTATGGCATCGAGCCCCAATGCGCGCGCTGTGAAATCAAGCCCAGCCAGCATATCCGCGAAACCTGTTTGGTCATGGCCGAGCCCGACGAAGACGTCATCGCCGGTGCAGTCAATGCCATCGGATCGAAGAACTTCATCATCGGCAGCGATTATCCCCACCCTCCCAGCACCTTCCCCAATACCACATCGGGCATCGAGGCCATGTCGGGCCTTTCCGAAGAAGCCAAGGAGGATATGCTGGGCGGCAATCTGAAACGAATGTTCGATCTTTAGGAAATGTACAACAATTTTTACCCTTTGTGAGGTAATTATTACGCTCTTTCGGCTGAAATAAACAAAGTAACCCGAAATAGCGGTTTACCCTTGCCCCCCCATATTGTACAACATTTTGATGGGTCAGGTAAGAAACATACTGTTCATCATGTGCGACCAGTTGCGCTGGGATTATCTCGGCGCGGCCGGGCATCCCAGCCTCGAAACGCCAAACCTGGATGCGCTGGCCGCCAGGGGTGTGCGCTTTGACCGGGCTTTTGTTCAATCCCCCGTCTGCGGGCCGTCGCGCATGTCTTGCTATACGGGGCGCTATGCGGCCAGCCATGGATCGACCATGAACGGGGTGCCCTTGGCCGTCTCGGAACGGGGCTTGGGGGATTATCTTAAGGGTTTGGGTATAGAAGCCAGCCTCATCGGCAAGAGCCATATGACCCCCGATCTGGCGGGCATGGCGCGCCTGGGTCTGGACTCCGGAAGTTCCCAATACCGGCATCTCTCTCAAGGCGGCTTCGATGTGGTAGAGCGTGACGAAGGCATGCATCTGGATGAGCATCTGGATGAGGGTCTGGCCTATAACGCCTATCTCGCCGCCAAAGGTTACGACGGGCATAATCCGTGGCATGGCTGGGCCAATTCCGCCGAGGGGCCTGATGGTAAAATCCTGTCTGGCTGGGAGATGCGCCATGCGGGGCTGCCGGCCCGGATCGCCGAAAAGGATTCCGAAACCCCCTATATGACCCGGCGCGCCATGGAATTCATTTCCCGCCAGGGGGATGCGCCCTGGTGCCTGCATCTCAGTTACGCCAAGCCCCATTGGCCCTATATGGCGCCGGCCCCCTATCACGCACTTTATGGGCCGGAAGATTGCCTGCCTGCCAGGCGCACCGAAGCCGAGCGCGCCAATGCCCATCCTTTGCACCGGGGCTATATGACCCATCCCGAGGCGCAGGTTTTTTCCGATCCCGGCCGGCGGGAAACCGTCATCCCTACCTATATGGGCCTGATCCGCCAGATCGATGATCAGATGGGGGTGCTGTTGGAACATCTGGAACAGACCGGACGCATGAAGGATACCTTGATCGTCTTTACCTCGGACCACGGCGATCAGTTGGGGGATCACTGGCTGGGCGAGAAGGAATTGTTTTTCGAGGAATCGGTCCGCGTCCCCCTGATCATCTTTGATCCGGACCCGGCGGCGGACGCCACCAGGGGCAGCGTTGAGAACCGCCTTGTGGAAGCCATCGATCTGGTGCCGACATTCATAGATGTGCTGGGCGGCTATATTCCGGATCATGTGCTGGAAGGGCTCTCCTTGCTGCCTTTGTTGTGCCAAACGCCCGTGAGTGAATGGCGTGATCAGGTGGTATCCGAGTTGCATTATGCCTATATATGGTGCCGGCGGGATCTGGGTCTGGGCCCGGATCAGGCCCGGGCTACCATGCTCAGGACGGAGCGCTGGAAATATATCCATCACGAAGCCTTCGCCCCCCAGCTTTTCGATCTCGTGGAGGATCCGGATGAAATGAGGGATTTGGGAACCGATCCCCAACTGGAAAAAATCCGGGGCGAACTGGCCTTGCGTCTGTTCGATTGGTTCCGGCGGCGCAACCGCCGGGTAACCATGGAGGATGTCGCCATCGAGGCCCGCACCGGGGCCTTCTGGGAGCGCGGCGTCCTGATCGGCAAATGGTAAAACGGAGGAAAGCATAATGGCGAATTTCCAAGACGCCCCTCGCATAGAAAAAAATCCCAATGAGCGGGTCCCCCTGGTGGCCCTGATCTATTTCAAGGCTGACGGGCCGGTGACCACAACCGTGACCATTCAGGACGGCGCCAGGCGGCGGGAAATCAGTTTTGACCAATCCCATGACCCGGAAGCCGGGCTTCCCATCATCAGCATGCGGGCCGGGCGCGAACACAGATTCTGGGTCACCATCACCGATCAGGCGGGCGCCAGCGCCGGGCCCGTTCCACTCACCTACCGCACGCCCGATCTGCCGGCGGACACGGTGGATATGCCCTCCATCCATCTGATCGGGGCGGAACCGGAGGCCATGGAGCCCGGCTATACATTATTGAGCATCCGGCGCACTGCCTTGTTGCGAGCCCATTGGGCGACGCCCAAACAGGCCGAGTTCGAAGAAAAATGGGGCCTGCTGGCGGCACTGGATGAAGAGGGCGAGGTGGTCTGGATTTATTTGTCAGACTCCCGCATCGCCGGCGTTCATCAATTGCAGAACGGAAATCTGTTCTTCCATCATGTGGATTTCAGGACCATCGAGATGGATATGCTGGGCAATGTGGTGCGCCAGTTCCACGCCGCCCAGCGGCCATTCGGCCCCGTATCCAATTCCATCCCCATCGAGGCCGAAAGCCTGCACCATCAGCCCCATGAGCTGGAGAACGGCAACTTCCTGGCCCTCACCGCCAATGCCCGCGAGATCGACAATTATTACACCAGCGTCACCGACCCCGCGGCTCCTCGCAAGACCCAGCGGGTGGTGGGCGACAATATCGTCGAATTCACGCCGTCCGGCGAAATTGTCTGGAGCTGGAATACGTTTGATTATCTGGATACGGACCGGGCCGGCTATGGGTTGCTGGAACCTTATTGGTGGGTGCGGGGCTTCCCCGGCGCGCTGGACTGGACCCATGGCAACGGGGTCACCCAGGATCCCTATGACGGCAATGTGATGGTATCTCTCCGCCACCAAGACGCCATCATCAAGATCGACAAGAAAACCAAAGAGGTGATCTGGATATTGGGCGACCATGGCGGCTGGAAGGGTGATCTGGCGGATAAGCTTTTGACCCCCGTGGGGGATGTGGCCTGGCCCTATCACGGGCATAATCCCCGGGTGACGGGGGAGGGGCGCTTCGTCATGTATGACAATGGCATCGTCGGCACCCTGCCGCCTAATCCGATGAAAAATCCGGGGGCCTGCCTGGCCCGGGCCGTGGAATTCGAGGTGGATGTGGCCAAGATGGAAGTGCGCCAGGCCTGGGTTTCGGCCGATGACGCATCACCGGACCGGGTCACATCCTGGGCCATGGGGGATGCCCATCTTTTGCCCCGGACCGGAAATATGTTGGTCATCGATTCCACCTGCGCGCCCCAGCGCGACGTGCTCAACCAATCGGGCACCCTCACCTGGGACAATCTGGAATGGCGGCTGGGGCCCCGCGACAGCTGGCACGTCACGGATTTCCCGGCCTGGGCCAGGGTGCGCGAACATAAGCGCACCGATCAACGTGAAGTAGTCTATGAGGTTCATCTGAAAGACCGCAACGATGTGATCAACTGGCAGGTCTTCGGCGGTTTGCGGGCCGCCAGCCTCTATCCGGAGGGGGTGACGGAAAACTAGTTGGGATTCCATCCCCTTCACATTTCAGTGATCCAATTGCGCCGCGCCTCGAAAACGGTTACGGTTTTACATAAGTAAAAAAGTCACTTGCAAGGGGGGTCGAAATGTCACGTAAACTGATGCTTACGACCGCGCTCGCTGGACTGTCCATGGCTCTCATAGCGGGTCCCGCTCTGGCCCAGAAATCCAAAGATACGCTGCGCGTCGCCCAGAATGAAGCGTTCAAGGCTATTTCCAATTATTACTTTCCGACCCGCGAAGCGTCGTTCATCTACCGCCAGGTCTATGCGCCGATGATTAATTTTGACGAGTGGCCGGCAAATTCGTCCCCGAACTGGCGACGTCGTGGAAACGGATCAACCCGACCACTCTGGAAATCGAGCTGCGCAAGGGTGTGAAGTTTCATAATGGCAATGATTTCAATGCGGACGATGTGGTCGGCATCCTCAACTGGGCGGGCGATCCCAAGGTCAAGTTGCCCTTCAAGCGACGCTACACCTGGATGAAGAGTGTGGAAAAACTGGGATCCCACAAGATCCGCCTCACCGCCAAGAAGCCGACCGCCACCGACCTCATGAATCTGGCCTTCCGCTTTTACATTTACGATATCGAGACCTTCAACAGCCACAAGCACAAGTCTGAATACGGCCGCAAGACACCGGTCGGCACGGGGCCCTATAAGATCACCAAACTGGACCGCAATCAGGGTACCTTCATTCAGCGTAACGACAACTTCTACAAAACCAAATGGCGGCGCTCGCCGATCAAATTCATCCGCGGCATTCCGGTCCCCAACAAACAAACCTAGGCTCAGAACCCATTAATTATTCATTCAGGATTTCACTTGATGATGCTTT
>CAZBQG010000208.1:0-8154 GCA_964493945.1 uncultured Rhodospirillaceae bacterium | reverse complement strand
CGGCAAAGGACAAAAGGTTCAGGAGAGCTTGACTGCGGAGACGGAATTAGACAACTATCCGGCTTGCGCCAAGATGGGCCAGCGCCGCCAGGGTCGCCCCTGCCGTGGTGGTTGCCTTGCCGCCGGTGGCCTGGGCGACCGCATCCGTAATGCGGTCATTTCCGGCGACGCCGCCGGCCATTGAATTGGCCGTGCAGTGAAACACCACCGAATCGCATTTGGCGTCGGCCAGCATGGCGGCGGCATCCCCGATGGTGGGCAGCAGATCCTCAGGCTTCATGGCATGGGGCCCGGTCATGCGCAGCCGGGTGATATGGGGCTGGACGCCGGCGGGCCGGTAACGCCAGGCATGGGGTTCGGCCATGCGGTTGGAAGACGGGATAATCAGCCCATAGCGGGCGCGGACCGGATTGCTTTGATGACTCATCGCCATTTCGACGCCCGCAAGCTCCTATGCCCGTAACGCGGCGCTTTATCGGCGAAGCGCATATTCTTCATGATTTATCGATGCGCAGTTGGGCCCGCCTGGGGATTTCGAATTCGGGTAATCCGGCCTCTTTCCAACTCTCCAGGGCCTTCATCATGGTCGCCTTGGGCGGCAATGAGAAATCGGCCTCGGGGAAACGGCGGGTCGCGTCGCAGATCAATTTACTGCCCAGCTTTTCGCCGTCGGCGCGGGCTTCAACCGATGGGTCCATGGCGAAACGCATATGGACCTGATCCACGATCACGGCATCGGTCTCGGCATTGAAGCGGGTATTCATCGCCCAATCGAGATGGATGGGATCGCGGATATCCACATCCTCGTCGACGACGGTGATGCGCTTGAAGGTGCTGATCTCGGCCAGGGCCCGGCCCACCTTGCGCCCGTGGCCGGGAAGCTGGGGCGTCATGGAAACTACGGCATGGGCCATCTGACCGCCATAGGTGTAGTTGCAATGGACGTCATGGACAAACACTTCGCCCAGATCATGGCGCAGAATCTTGCGGGCCAGCGCCGCGTTGGTCGTGCTTTGCAAGATGGTGCTTTCGGACGGCGACATCTGAGAGGTCAGGCCGTAATAGATCGCCCCTTTGCGGTGGGTGATGGCCGTGATGCGGGCCAGCGGCTTGGGCCCGCCCTCGGCCATATAGCCGAGATTTTCGCCGAACGGGCCTTCGTGGTCCAGCTCCCCCGCCAATACCTCGCCCTCAATGATGATTTCGGCATTGGCCGGCACCAAGATGTCGCTGGTGACGCATTTGACCAGCTCGATGGGTGCGCCTTTGAGTCCGCCGGCAACGGCCATCTCCTCGTCGCCTGCCACCAACGAGGCAACCGAGGCCATCTGGAAGGCGGGTTCGGCACCGACCACCCAGGCGATGGGTGCGGCTTTGCCTTGGGCCCACCAGGAACTCGCCTGATCGTGGCCGTGGCGGCGCGGCGACAAATTGATCATGACGTGATGGTCGTCGCGCACCTGGGTGCGGTAGACGCCGGTGTTCTGGTTCGCTGTCAGGGCGTCGCAGGTCATACAGGTCGTGGTGATATAGGGCCCCGCATCCTTGCCCGGCGTCCAGGTGGGAATGGGCAGATCGGAGAGGCGCGCATCCCCGCCTTTCCGGATCACCTCCTGGCACGGCGCGGCCTTGACGGTGACCGGCTGGACCGGATCGACCAGAGCCTTTTCCCAGAGGCCGTTGATTTCATCTTCCTCCACCCCCAGGCCCAGCGCATAAGAGCGCCGCGAAGCACCCAAGATGCCCGTGCCGAGCGCAAATTCAGAACCTTCCACATTATCGAACAAGAGCCCGAAACGATCCGCTTCGGCCAGCGCCTGAAAGGCCCATTTGGTCATGCTGGCGGGCTCCCAGGTCACATCCACGGGCTTGGTCACGCGGCGGCAAAGTCCCTGCTGTTCGGCGACGGCTATGAATTCCCGGAAATCGCGATAGCTCATGAAGTTCCCCCCAAATTCCTGCTTTGCCCCCAAGCCTATCACGCGTGACCTGTTCCCGGTGGAAATTATGGTGCGGCGGTCAAAAATCAGTGGACTTGCATTTAAGTCTCTCTGGGCTCAACCAGCGAATATTCGCCTTGGGGCAGGCGCGTCAGCCGCGATGCCTTGCGCAACTCGTCGAGATCGCAAGCCACCTCGCGACCATCATCGCTGCCGACGGCCTCCATGATTTGGGCAAAGGCCATGGGTCCGGATTCAAGCGCTGCGCGCGTAGTCTGGAAGCGGGCCGGGCCACTAAATTTTGGAGGCTCCGGAACGGTCAGGGCCAACACGCCCTCGCGATTGAACGGCAAGGTCAAATCAAACCCCGCCTTGGCACCCGTCCGGCTGCCATCCAGTGATGGATCCAGGGGCATGACGCGAAAACCCGTTTCGATCACCAGGTCGCGATCGGCCTGAAACCGGGTGCCCAGCGCCCATTCCATCTGAGCATCGGAATAGACATCGATATCTCCGTCGACAACAAAGACATGCTTGATGTTGACCAGCGATCCGAACACGGCGGCTATGGCGTTGCGCGCCTCGCCGGGCACCCTTTGGCGCATGGCCACGCGCAGATTGTTGCCGCCATTGCTGGCGGCGGTGGCGCAGACCGCCAAGGGCTCGCGAATCGCGGTTTGCAACGCCTGCCATGCCGTGGCTTCGGTGCGCAGAACGCCGATCTGGGCCGTATCCGTATTGGTCAGGTGGCGGCCGCCGATGGTCACCGTCTGAAACAAGGCATCGCGGCGCCTGGTGATGGCGGTCAGATGAAAGACGGGGTTCTGTTTCATCACCCCGTAATAGCCGAAAAACTCGCCATAGGGCCCTTCCGGTTCCACATGGCCGTTTGCGTCGAGATATCCCTCGATCACGATCTCGGCATCGGCGGGCACCCGGATGCCGTTGGTAACGCATTTGACGGCGGCCAGCGGGGCACCGCGAAGAGCTCCCAACAGGGGCAATTCATCGCCCGGCAGACGCAGGCTGGAGGCAATGAAATCGGCCGGGTGGGAACCCAGCGTCAAAGCGATCGGCACTGGTTCCCCCAGGGCGGACCGTTCCAGGTAATGGGCGCGCAGATCGCTGGGGGAAACCAGATCGATGCCCGCTTCGGTGCGGCTACGCAGCATCAGCCGGCGGCAACCCACATTGGTCCAGCCGGTCTCGGCGTTGACCGTAAAATCGATACCACTGGAGATATATGGGCCACCATCAAACCCGTGCTGCACATGAGAGGGCAGGCTGGTCAGATCGGCCTCATCGCCGCTCTCAATGATCTGATGAACCGGTGCCTGGGAGGATGGGATTTCGATCACCGGCTGGGGATGGTCGAGACGTTTCATGATTTCAGCGACCAGGCCCTGCGGCGGCGCATCGAAAGCAAGCGCGATACGTTCGCGCGATCCAAGGACATTGCCGACGACCTCGGCCCCTTCCGGCCCCGCCTGGCGAAACAACACGGCCTTGGCATTGCCATCCAAATGGGTACCGAGCTCGATCAGTGGCCTGGCCTGCTCGTGGATCTCGACCTCGTTCTCGTCAATCAGCCGCTCGACGAAGGCGCGCAACCGGAAACGTTCAGTATCGGCCAAATTGGTTCTCGCTGGCTCGTCGACAGACATGAAACGGGCCTCCCTCAATCATCACTTTATGGTCATCGCTCGGTGGGTTCGATGCGGATTGCGTTGGATAACTTTATCGCACTGAGACGAAACATGGAAACCTATCCCGTCCTTGGAAAATTTATCTCAAGTTTAAGAAAGAATAGCCAAAGAAAATCCCCGATATAGTCCATTTGGGTTTTGCGTGAAAACCAATGTTGTTGCAAGGTTGGCCCCTAAACTTACCTGAAATACGGAGAAGGATTTAAGATGCTTGCTAGAAAAACCGTTAGCGCTATCGGTGTTCTTTTATTACTCGCGGCCTGCCAATCCACTCAATCGGGCGGCAATGAGGGCCAAGGAATCGGCGTCGTCTACATGCATGGCAAGGGTGGGCAACCGAATGATGGTTCGAGCCGCGCTCTAATTTCGAACATGCGATCCTATGGCGTAACAGTCATTACACCCAAAATGCCCTGGGCCGGCAGGAAAGGGGAGCCACAATATTCCGTTCTATGGAAGACGCTTTATCTTTGGTCGGGAAAAACGTAACTGATCTCAAAGCACAAGGAATGAAGACAATCATCGTTGCGGGTATGAGCTCCGGCGGTAGCGCCGCCATTGGTATGGGGGCGAGATTAAAAGGGATCAATGGAGTTCTGGCAGTTGCCCCAGCTCCGGTTTTAGAACTGGTCGCACCGAACAGTCCGTTAGGAAAACAGTTCTTAGCGCGTTTGTCTGGGAAGAGGCTCAAATTCACCAAGGCACGTTTCAAGGGAATCTGGTCGCAAGCTCAAAAGACGATTGATCTGATTGCGGCAGGCAAGGGAGACCAGCCAGCGGTTTTTAGTTCGCAGAATATTGGCGGCCAAGGCTGGTACGAATTTGAAATCAAAACCACGCCAACATTCTTTTCAGTTATGAAGACCCCAAAGGGATGAAGGCAATGTCGGTGAACACGCCTAAATTGGATCCGAAAACAGCTCTTCTCTGGATCGATGACAATCAAAGCACGGCGCGCAAGGTTGGCCGGGCCTACGCCTTCGGCTTGGCACCAAAGAATCCCAAAAGCCGTTATGTAGCGCTGGACACTCTGCACCTCGAAACGCCATCCGCATCCCGTGATCTCGTTAAGGAATGGCTATTGATCCTGGCGCCACCAAAACAAAAAAAGGCGTCTCCCAAGCCATCAAGCTAGGAGAGCCATAAGGCATTAGGCACCCGTCACCTGCGTGGTGATGGGTGCCTATTTTTTCAATCCACTAAAAAGGCGAAGTCCAACACCCCGGTTCAAAAGGCCGGCATTCTGGCAACAGCGGGTAAACTGCGCCCACCCATTGTACCGGGCCACGCATTCCGGGATAAAATGAACCACCGCCGAAAATGGTGGACAATCCGGAGGCAAAAGGAGACCACAGGATGAATATGACCCCTGATGAAATGTCGGCCCGCTTTGTGACCGATGAGATGAAAAAGGCCGGCGAGAAAATGCCTGA
The DNA here is from genome assembly GCA_964493945.1 of uncultured Rhodospirillaceae bacterium. Lineage (GTDB taxonomy): Bacteria > Pseudomonadota > Alphaproteobacteria > Rhodospirillales > UBA2165 > CAZBQG01. The sequence continues at coordinate 3,075 of CAZBQG010000208.1, read as the reverse complement.
ATTCCTCGTCTCGGCCGATGGCCATGTGGACGAGCCGCCGGAAATGTTCGACGAATTGCCGGCCGATATCCGTGAAAAAATCACCCGCCCGCCAATCATGCTGGAAACCCGCCCCAAGGGCGGCATCGATCCCAAGGTACGCATCCAGGATATGGAGCTGGACGGGGTGGCCGCCGAAATCATCTATCCCACCTATACCCTGGCGCTTTTTGCCCTGGACCAGCGCGAGCAGGAAGCCGCCTTCCGGGTCTATAACGATTGGGTCGCCGATTTCTGCAAAGGTGCACCCGACAGGCTTTTCGCCGTTCCGTGCCTGGCGGTTTACGATGTGGATGTGGCCATCAAGGAGATGCACCGATGCGCCGATATGGGCATGCTGGGCGGGCTGGTCTGGCAGGTGCCCCATCCCGATCTGCCGCTGATCTCGGATCATTACGAGAAATTATGGGCGGCGGCGGCGGAGCTTGGCCAGCCGCTTCATTTTCATATTCTTTCGGGCTTCAATTATTTCCGCTTCGGGCCCACCGGGCTGGACCGCATACGGGGCGCGGTGAACACCAAGACCCATGACATCTATACCAATGTCTACGATATAATCTTTTCAGGCGTGTTCGAGCGCAACCCCAAGCTCAAGGTGGTCATCGTCGAGGGCGAGATCGGCTGGGCGCCCTTTCTGTTTCAGCAATATGATTATTATTACCGCCGCTTCAACAAGCCGGGCCACCCCAACGAGGATTTCATGATCTCCCGCCTGCCCAGCGAAATATTCGCCGACCATATGTATCTGACCTTCATGGACGATGCCGCCGGCGGGAAAACGCTCGAATATTGGGGCGACAGGAACTGCATGTGGACCAGCGATTATCCCCACCCCAACATGACCTGGCCCAATTCCCGCGCCCTCATCGCCCGCCAGATGGGCGATCTGGAGCCGGAAAAGCTGAAGCGGGTGTTAAGCCAGAATTGTATCGACCTCTATGGGCTTGATCTGGGGTGATCGCCCGCCGGGTGGCGGGCGGTTTGGTTCAGGCCGGATGCGTCACACTTATTTGCAGGTGACGATCCAGACTTTTTCCGCTTCCAGATATTCCGGGCGCTTGCGCATTTCCGGTTCGCTTAGCCTATGGTCGTTGGCGCAGAGCTTCTTGGCTTTTGCAAGCACCGCTTGTTCCACAGTCAGAGGACTGCCGTAAACATCCATGCCTACGTTGAGGATCGATTGGGACAGAGCCACCTCATAGCCGCCTTCGGCCAGCTTGTGGGTAGCGAATTTTTCTTCTGCTATAATGCATCCGTTCAAACCCAGAATGACCGCGCCGAATAAGATCAATGATCGCATGACAACCTCCAATTTTGCCGGAGAATAACACCGCCCGGCACCCCGGGGCAATCTTAGCCTTGCCTTCGCCATCCACCACGCTATAACGGCGGCTGAGTCGGCATACATGGTCTACGCCTACCCCACATTCACCTTGGATCTCTAATTCCTGGTGTAAACCGGTAGGGTGCGCATCAATTTCTGACGGCGGGTGAGCTTCTGGAATAGAAAAAAGGGAACAAAATGAGCAATGACGACAAGCCCGCAACTGGCGGCAACATCCCCCATCGCTTCACCTATGACGATCTGCGCGACTGGATCAACGAGGCCGACCGGCTGGGTGAATTGCGCCATGTCAGCGGCGCCAGCTGGCAAGAAGAAATAGGCATGGCCGCCGGCATCCTCAGCCACCGCGATGATGGACCGGCCGTCCTGTTCGACGATGTGCCGGGGTTTGACAAAGGCTTTCGCGTGCTGGTCAATCTGTTCGCGGGCAGCCGCAAAAACATGTGTCTGGGCTTCCCCACCGGCCTCAGCAAAGTGGAACTGAGCCACGCTTTCGCCGATATCTATAACCATGACACCAATCTGATCGCGCCGGTGGAGGTGGAAGATGGCCCGGTGATGGAAAATGTCCTCATGGGCGATGATGTGGATCTGGAAATTTTTCCCACACCGCTTTGGCATGAAAAGGACGGCGGGCGTTATATCGGCACCGGCAGCTACAACGTTACCCGTGCCCCGGATGAGGATTGGGTCAATCTGGGTGTTTACCGCATCATGCTGAAAAGCAAGAACACCGTTGGCCATAATGTGCTGCCCGGACGCCATGCCGCCTATCATCTGGAAAAATACATGGCCAGGGGCGAACCCATGCCCATGCTCATGGTTCTGGGCGGCGATCCGCTGACCTTTTTCGTGGGCGCCTTCGATGTGCCGGAAGGTACCTCTGAATATGACGTGGTGGGCGGACTCAGGGGAAAGCCGGTCGAGGTGGTGCGGGGCAAGCTGACCGGGTTGCCTTTCCCGGTCAACGCGGAAATCGTGCTGGAAGGCTATGTCCATGGCGAGGTGTCCGAAGTGGAAGGACCCTTCGGCGATTGGACCGGAACCTATACGGAGCGGGGCCGCACCAACCCGGTTGTCGAGATCAAGGCCATCTATCACCGCAACGATCCCATCTTGCTGGGCTTCACGCCTCAATTTTTACCCGATGAATTTTCCCGCTACCGGGCCATCACCAGATCAGCGCTTTTGAAACAGAACATAGAAGCCGCCGGCGTACCCGACATTGCCGAGGTCTGGGCCCATGAAATCGGCGGCTCGCGCATGCTTACCGGCATTTCCATCCGTCAGCGTTATGCCGGGCACTCGAAGCAGGCCGGCCATATCGCGTCCCAATGCCAGGTCGGCGTGGACGGCAACCGCTGGGTCATCGTCACCGATGACGATATCGACGTGACCAACCTGGAAGAGCTGATCTGGGCGGCCCTGACCCGGGCCGAGCCCGGAGAATCCATCGACGTGATCACCGGCGGCAAGGCGGCCCAGTCCCATCCCCGCATCACGCCCGGCGCCCGGGCGGTGAAAAATTTTACCACTTCGCGCTTGATCATCGATGCCTGCGTGCCCTATCACTGGCGTGACGAGTTTCCGGAAATCAACAAAGCGAGCCCGGAACATACAAGTAAATCCTGGGAGAAGTTTGGCTACCTTTTCAACGGGGAGAAACCCAGCTAAAGTAGAGTTAACCATCA
>CAZBQG010000207.1:5015-8178 GCA_964493945.1 uncultured Rhodospirillaceae bacterium | reverse complement strand
TACCGGTTGCTCCGTAACGTCTTTCGCGTTGATGGAATTCGGAAAGCGCTTTCGCGAAATCCTCTTCGGCGAAATCGGGCCACAAGGTTTCCAGAAAAATAAATTCCGAATAGGCAAGCTGCCATAAAAGAAAATTACTTATTCTTTTTTCGCCGCTGGTTCTAATGAGAAGATCGGGATCGGGGATTCCGGCGGTGGATAAATGATCGCCAAAGGTAGCCTCGTCTATCTCATCAAAGGAAATCTGTCCCCGTTCAACTTTTTCGGCCAGGCTCCTGGCGGCAGAGGCTAAGTCCGCCCTCCCCCCATAATTCAAGGCGAAGATCAGATTGAGGTTGGTATTTTCCGCCGTCCGCGCCTCGCAATCCTCAATGAGCTTGACGATATCCATGCTCAGCCGTTGACGTTCGCCGATCACCCTCATGCGAACGCCGTTCTTATGAAGCTCGGCGATCTCACTGCGCAGATAACGTCTGAGGAGACCCATCAATTCATCGATTTCCTCGGATGGCCTTTTCCAGTTTTCAGATGAAAACCCGAATAAAGTGAGATAGCGCACACCATGTTTGAAGGCGCTCTCGGTGGCTCTGCGCACCGCTTCGGTGCCGTTCTGATGACCCAGCACACGGGGCAGGCCCCGGGTCTGGGCCCAGCGGCCATTGCCGTCCATGATGATCGCCACATGTTCGGGGGGCAGTGGCGGGCTGCAGGAATGGGAAGTTGCCGTATCCATGGGTTAGACCTGCATGATTTCCTTTTCTTTATTTTCAAGCGCCTGATCGATCTGCTTGACGGTGCTGTCGGTCAGATTCTGGATATCCTTGGAAAAACTGCGATGCTCATCTTCCGATATGGTACCATCCTTTTCGCCTTTTTTCAGTTCATCCATGGAATGGCGCCGCACATTGCGCACCGCGACCCGCGCCTCTTCGGTATAGCGTCCGGCTATCTTGGTCAGTTCGACCCGGCGTTCTTCATTTAATTGGGGAATGGGAACGCGGACCAGTTGCCCATCGATGGAAGGATTGAGGCCCAGTCCAGACTCCCGGACCGCCTTATCAACTGCCTTGACCAAGTCTTTGTCCCAGACCTGAACGGTCAGCATCCTGGGGTCGGGCACGCCGATGGTGCCAACCTGGGGCATGGGCATTTGAGAGCCATAGGCCTCGACCATGACCGGCTCCAGCAGGCTGGCCGCGGCCCGGCCGGTGCGCAAGCCACCGAATTCCCGGTGCAGCACTTCGACGGCGCCATCCATGCGCCTCTTGACGTCTTTTTTCATTGCGTCGATATCCATATCTGCCATCAGCTACCTCCCTTACCCGATAACCGTTGATTTGCCTGATCCCGTAACGACCTCGGCGAAGGCCCCCGGTGTTTGGATGGAAAAAACATAAATAGGAAAATTATTTTCCCGGGCCAGTGAAATCGCCGAAGCATCCATCACCTTCAGATCCTTGGCCAAAACTTCCAAATAGCCTAGTTTATCATACCTCTCCGCGTCCGGATTCTTTTTTGGATCCTCTGCATAAACGCCATCCACCTGGGTTCCCTTGAACAAGGCATCGCATTTCATTTCGGCGGCACGCAAAGCCGCCGCCGTATCAGTCGTGAAATAGGGATTGCCCGTACCGGCTGCAAAAATGACCACCCGCTCTTTTTCCATATGACGCATCGCCCGGCGGCGGATATAGGGCTCGCAGACCGTGGCCATGGGGATGGCCGACAGGACGCGGGTCTCCACGCCGGCCCCTTCCAGGACCGACTGCATGCCAAGGGCATTGATCACAGTCGCCAGCATTCCCATATGGTCGGCGCTGGCCCGGTCCAGGCCGGCGGCAACGCCGCTTAAACCCCGGAAAATATTTCCCCCGCCGATGACCAGGCAGATTTCCACGCCCATCTTGTTAACCGTCAACACTTCGCCGGCAATTCTTTCCATGGCGCTAAGCTGCAGGCCGAAATCCTGGCTGCCCATCAGGCCTTCGCCCGATAGTTTCAACAAAACACGTTTACGGATGGGTTTCTTTTTGGCCATGGTGCCGGATTTACCTTTTCGTGCTGATCACGGCCGGATGATACACCATCCGACCAGATAGACAATCTTACCGGCGCATCGCCTCCGGCTCTATCCTTGCGCGGTGGCAGCGACCTCGGCGGCGAAATCCTCTTCTTTTTTCTCCAGCCCTTCGCCCAGGGCGAAGCGGATAAACCCGGCCACGGCGACCGGCGCACCCAACTCACCGGCGAAGGCTTCGATTGCCTTGCCAACTTTGGATTCGTTATCGATGACAAAAGTCTGTTCCAGCAGGCAGACTTCCTCGAAATATTTCCGGAGCCTCCCTTCCACCATCTTCGCAATTATGTCATCGGGCCTGCCTGATTCGTGGGCCTGTTCGGTCAGAACCTTGCGTTCACGCTCCAATTCCTCCTGATCCACATCCTGGGTGGACAAGGCCAAGGGATTGCTGGCCGCAACATGCATGGCCAACTGCTTTCCGAATTCAGCCAGTTTTTCCTGATCACCTCCTGATTGAAGCCCGACCAGCACACCGATTTTTCCCAAGCCCGGCTTTTGCGCACTGTGCATGTAAGACGCTACCACGCCTTCATCGACCTGAAGGGTGGCGACCCGGCGGAAATCCATATTCTCGCCGATGGTAGCGATCATGTTGGTCAATTTATCCGTGACCGTTTCCGAGCCACCGGGAAAGGGTGCGCCTTTCACGGCTTCCACATCGCTGGAATCGCTCAAGGCCAGTCCCGCCACCGCCTCGACGAAACTTTGGAACTCATCGTTGCGGGCGACGAAATCGGTTTCCGCGTTGACTTCGACCAAGGCGCCATTATTGCCATCGACGGCCAGACCGATCAGCCCTTCGGAAGCAATGCGTCCGGATTTTTTGGCGGCGGAGGCCAAGCCCTGCTGGCGCAGCCAATCGACAGCGTTTTCCATATCGCCATCATTTTCAACCAGCGCCTTCTTGCAATCCATCATGCCGACGCCTGTTTTTTCTCTCAGTTCCTTGACTAATGCCGCCGTGATCTCGGTCATGGTTTCCTCACTAAATGGACAGATTTTATAAGTTTTCGAGCGCTGGACGGAATCAGGTGGCAGGCGGTTGCTCTTCTTCCGCCGGTTTGGCCTCTTCTGGAGCAGCCT
>CAZBQG010000207.1:0-4915 GCA_964493945.1 uncultured Rhodospirillaceae bacterium | reverse complement strand
CTGCTTCTGGAGCAGCCTCTGCTTCTGGAGCAGCCTCTGCTTCTGGAGCAGCCTCTGCTTCTGGAGCAGCCTCCTGAGCCGGAGCAGCTTCTGCCGGAGCGGCAGCCTCCTCAGCCGGAGCAGCCTCACCTTCCTCGGCTGGCAGTTCCTCGGTCATGCCCTCTTCGGATTCACCCAGATCACCACCGGTCGAGGCAATTTCCTCCTGAATACCGGAAAGCACGGCACCGGCAATCAGATCGCAATATAGATTGATCGCCCGGGCCGAATCGTCATTACCGGGGATGGGAAATTCGATGCCCGATGGGTCCGAATTGCTGTCCAGAACACCGACCACGGGGATGCCCAGTTTCCTGGCTTCCGCAACGGCGATGGCTTCCTTGTTGGTATCGATGATGAACAATACGTCGGGCAATCCACCCATTTCCTTGATACCGCCCAGGGCCCGTTCCAATTTGTCCCGTTCCCGGTTGAGGCGCAAAAGCTCTTTCTTGGTCAGCCCCACATTTTCCTGGTCCATCTGGTTGTCCAGCGCCTTCAGGCGCTTGATGGAGTTGGATATGGTCTGCCAGTTGGTCATCATGCCGCCCAACCAGCGGTGATTGATATAATATTGGCCACAGCGTTTGGCCGCTTCGGTGAGCGGACCGCTGGCCTGCCTTTTGGTTCCCACCCATAGTACGCGCCCGCCGCCGGCGACGATTTCTTCCACCGATTTCATGGCCCGGTGCAGTAATGGAACGGTCTGTTGCAGATCGATGATATGAACACCACGCCTGATACCGAAGATGAACGTATCCATCTTGGGATTCCAACGCCGCGTAACGTGTCCAAAGTGAACGCCGGCTTCGAGAAGCTGGCGCATGGTGAAGCTTGGCAATGCCATTGCGCTTTCCTTTTCCGGTTGAACCTCGGCGGGCGACATTCCGAAATGGAACACCGGAACGGCTGATCGGCGAATTTGCGCCGGGGCCGCGAGCCCGCCTGTGGATTTAGCGGCGTCTGTTTAGGAGGAATTGGCGCGGAATGCAAGCGAATACATAGCGTAATTCTGTTGGTATTAGATATCCAGCACCTGATGGATGCCGGGAATGGCCTTGACCGCCTGGGACATGGCCGGCGTTATGGCATAACCGCCGGGCAGATGGATTTCCACCTCCCGGTCCGGATCTATGCGGGAAACCAGCACCACTCCGCCCTTCCCCGTCCCTTCGCGCGCCAAAATCGTGTTCAGCCTGGAGATGGGTTCCGCTTCATCGACGAAAACCTTGAGTCCGGCGGCGTAGTCATTGGTCAGGTTATCGAGCCGCTGGGCCGATTGGGCGATGATGCGCACGCTTTCCCCTTCAAACTGGGCGGAGCCCTTGATGAGTATCATGTTGCCGGGGTCAAACATTTCACGACGCGAGGTCAGTAATTCCGAGAAAACAGTGATTTCGAAATCGCTGCTGGAATCAGTCAACTGGACAAATGCATAGCGCGACCCCTTGGCCGAAACCCGCTCCTTGCAGGCGATAACCGAGCCTGCCATGCGCACGGGCCCGTTTTCTTTTGATTCCAACAATTCGGCAAAAGTCTTGACCCGTAATTTGCGCAAATGTCCGCCATAGCCATCCATCGGATGGGCCGAGAGGTAAAACCCGATGGCATCGAATTCGGCCCGCAGCCTTTCCAGGGCCGGCCACTCTTCCAGCGGGGAAAGACTGGCCGGAGCCTTGAAGGTCTCGTCCTCGCCGAACAGGCCGATCTGGTTGCTTTGGCGTTCCTGTTCCGCCGTTGAAGCATGGCGCAAAATGCCTTCGATCCCGTCGAAAATCTGACGGCGGTTGGCCCCCAGGCAATCGAAAGCACCAGCCCGCACCAGATTTTCCAGCTGGCGCTTGTTGATCACACGGGACCCCAGGCGGAAAGCGAAATCATGAATATCCGCATAGGCGCCATCATTTTCCCGCTCACTCACGACGGCTTCCATGGCCGCTTCGCCCACATTCTTGATGGCGGCCAGGGCGTAGCGGATGTCCCCCTCCCCTTCCCTGGCTTCAACTTTGAAGGCCGTGTTTGACGCATTTATGTCAGGCGGCAACAGCTCGACCCCCAGACGCTTAAGTTCCAGGTGGAACGTGCCCAGCTTATCCGTGTTGGACATATCCAGGGTCATGGAGGCGGCCAGAAATTCGACCGGATAATTGGCCTTCAGATAGGCCGTCTGATAGGCGATGACGGCATAGGCGGCGGCATGGGATTTGTTGAACCCATAGCCCGCGAATTTAGCCACCTGATCAAAGATATCGGATGCTTTTTGCTCCACCACGCCCCTGGCCATGGCCCCTTCGACGAAGGTCTTGCGCTGGGCGCGCATCTCGGCCTTGATTTTCTTGCCCATGGCCCGGCGCAAAACATCGGCGCCGCCAAGGGTGTAGCCGGCCAATTCCTGGGCGATCTGCATGACCTGTTCCTGATAGATCATGATGCCGTTGGTTTCCTTGAGAATACCCTCAAGGGAGGGATAGAGGTAATCGGGCTCCTCTTCGCCATGCTTGCGTTTGATATAGGACGGGATGTTATCCATGGGGCCCGGGCGGAACAGGGCGACGATGGCGATGATGTCTTCGAAACTGTCCGGCTTCATGTTGCGCAGGATGTCGCGCATGCCGGAACTTTCCAACTGGAACACGCCCGTCGTATCGCCCAGGCCCAGCATTTCAAAAGTGCGCTCGTCGTCAAACGGGATATGGGCCAGATCAATTCCGATGTCTCGTTCGCGGAGATGTTCGAGGGCCTTCTCCAAAACCGTGAGGGTTTTCAGGCCGAGAAAATCGAATTTGACCAGACCGGCCATTTCGGCCCATTTCATGGCGAATTGGGTAACCGGTGTGGTGGATTTGGGATCACGGTAAAGCGGGACCAACTTCTCCAGAGGCCTATCGCCGATCACCACGCCCGCGGCATGGGTGGAGGCATGACGGTAAAGCCCTTCCAAGCGCCCGGCGATCTCGAACAGCTTTTTGACGCTTTCATCTTCATCCCTGGCCGCCTTCAACAGGGGCTCGCCCTTGATGGCTTCTTCCAAAGTTACAGGCGCCGCCGGATTATTGGGGACCAGTTTGCAAAGCCGGTCGACCTGGGGATAGGGCATTTGCAAAACGCGCCCCACATCGCGCAAGGCGGCGCGGGGCTGGAGCGAGCCGAAGGTGATGATTTGGGCGACTTTGTCCTCGCCATATTTGTCCTGCACATATTTGATCACTTCGTCCCGCCGGTCTTGGCAGAAATCGATGTCGAAATCAGGCATGGAGACCCGTTCGGGATTCAAAAAACGCTCGAACAACAAGCCGAAGCGCAAGGGATCCAGATCGGTGATGGTCAGGGACCAGGCGACCACTGATCCGGCGCCCGATCCGCGCCCCGGCCCGACCGCAATACCTTGTTTCTTGGTCCATTGGACGAAATCGGCGACGATCAGAAAATAGCCGGGAAAACCCATCTGATCGATCACGCCCAACTCGTAATCCAGCCTTTCCCGGTAAGGATGGGCGGATGCTTCACGGGCCGCCTCGTCCATACCCGGGGCCCACACATCGCGTGCAAGGCGCGATTCCAGGCCATCCTGGGCCAATTCGGCTAACTCCCCGGCCTCATTATCCCCGCCCGAGGCGCTGGGCAACATGGGTTTGCGTGGCTCGGCCATGAAGGCGCAGCGCTTGGCGACCACCAGGGTGTTGTCCACCGCGTCGGGCAAATCGGCAAACAATTCGCGCATTTCAGCAGCGCTCTTGAAGCCATGTTCGGGGCTCAGCCGCCGTCGGTCCGGCTGGCTCACATAGCTGCCCTCGGCGATACAGATCAGGGCATCATGGGCCTCGAACATGGCCGCATTATCGAAAAAACATTCATTGGTGGCGATCAGCGGCAGATCATAGCCATAGGCCAGATCCAGCAAGTCCTCCTCGATGCGTTTCTCGTCATCCAAGCCGTGGCGCATGAGTTCCACATAAAGCCGGCCCGGAAAGGAAGCCACTAGACGTTCGAGCAACACCTCCGCCCCGTCGCGCTGACCTTCACCTAGAAGACGCCCAACGCCACCCCTGGGGCCCCCGGTCAACGCGATCAGCCCTTCGGCATGGGCTTCCAGCGTGTCCAGGGAAACCTGCACCTCGCCCCCCTCGCCGTCCGGTGAGAGATGGGATTTGCTGACCAGGGCCAGCAGATTCTCATACCCCGCCTCGTTCTGCACCAAGAGTACGATCTGGTCCGGCAGGGCGTGAACCCCACCACCCGGCCCACCGCCTGATCCCTTGAATCCATCATCTTCGCCTCTGGCACCAGTTTGACGTATCAGGTTCAATTGACATCCGATGATCGGCTGAATGCCCTGATCGGCGCAAGTCACGGAAAATTCAAGGGCGCCAAATAAATTGGCGGTGTCGGTCATGGCCAAGGCCGGCATGCCCGCCTTATGGCAAAGCCCGACCACATTCTTAACCTTCAACGCACCTTCCAAAAGGGAATAGGCGGTGTGAACGCGAAGATGAACGAAGCTTTCCTGATGGGGCATACTCATGGGCGGATGATCCCACAAGGCGGGCCGGGAGTCACCAGTGAGAAACTAAATATTGCGGTTAATTTACAAGTTTTCCACAAGATGGGGCGGAATTGGGGATAGTCACGCTTCTTGCAGCTTTCCGTCACCCAGGATGAATTTGCGGTCCATGCGGGCCGCCAGGCTTTCGTTATGGGTGGCAATCAGCGCCGTCAGACCCGCCCCCCGGACCAAATTCAAAAGCAGATCAAAGACCTGATTTGCCGTATTGGGATCAAGATTACCCGTCGGTTCATCGGCCAAAAGCAGCTTGGGTTCGTTGGCCAGGGCGCGGGCGATGGCGACGCGCTGTTGTTCGCCGCCCGACAGGCGCCC
>CAZBQG010000206.1:0-8196 GCA_964493945.1 uncultured Rhodospirillaceae bacterium | reverse complement strand
CCGGGCCAGACCGTCATCAAGATCATCCATGACAGTCTGGTTGACCTGTTGGGCGCCGAAAACAGCGAAATTAATCTGGCCGCGGCCCCGCCGGTGGGGATTTTGATGGTCGGCCTGCAAGGGTCGGGCAAGACCACCTCGACGGCCAAGATCGCCCGCCTGCTCACACAAGTTCAACGCAAAAAAGTGCTGATGGCCGGTCTCGACGTAACGCGCCCCGCCGCCCAGGAACAATTGGCCCAGTTGGGCACACAGATAGAAGTGCCGAGCCTTTCGCCGGTGCTGGGCGAGCAGCCCATCGGCATCGCCAAGCGGGCCATGGAAAAGGCGCGCATGGAAGGTTTTGACGTCGTTTTGCTGGATACCGCCGGGCGCTTGCAGATCGATCAGGCCCTGATGGATGAAGCGGCCCAGATCGCCGGTCAGGTTCAGCCCACCGAGACCCTTCTCGTCGCCGATTCCCTGAGCGGCCAGGATGCGGTAAATGTGGCCCGCGAATTCCACGCAAGGCTGAGCATCACCGGCATCGTGCTGACCCGGGTCGATGGCGACGCCCGGGGTGGTGCGGTCCTTTCCATGCGCTCGGTCACCGGCTGCCCCATCAAATTCATGGGCACCGGCGAAAAGCTGGATGATCTGGAAGCGTTTGATGCCGAAAGGGTGGCCGGACGCATTCTGGGCATGGGCGATGTGGTGGGGCTTGTGGAGAAGGCCGCCCAGGGCGTGGATAAGGCGGAAGCCGAAAAAGTTGCCAAGAAGGCGCTCAAGGGTGGCTTCGATCTGGAGGATCTGGAATCCCAGCTTTCCCAGGTGCGGGGCATGGGTAATCTGGACGGGCTGCTGGGCATGATCCCCGGCATCGGAAAGATGAAAAAACAGATGGCCCAGGCCAATATCGATGACAAGGCCATCGCCCATCAACAGGCCATCATCCGTTCCATGACGCCCAAGGAGCGGCGCAACCCAAAACTGTTGAACGCCAAGCGGCGTAAACGGATCGCAGCGGGTTCGGGTACTTCCGTGCCGGAAGTCAACCGCCTGCTCAAGCAATTCAAGCAAATGAGTTCAATGATGAAGAAAATGGGCAAACTCGGCAAAAAAGGCTTGATGCCCGGCGCTATTCCGCCCGGCATGATGCCGCCCCAAAGATGAGATGAAATGAGATGAGGAAACCAAACTAAACCTTTAAATTCCCTAGGAGGAAAACCGGTCCATGGCCACTAAAATTCGATTGTCCCGCGCGGGGGCGAAAAAGCGCCCCTTCTACCGCATCATCGTTACGGATTCCCGCAATCCCAGGGATGGCCGCTTTCTTGAGCGGCTCGGCACCTATAACCCCATGCTGCCCAAGGGGGACGAGGCCCGCGTCATTCTGAAAGAAGAACGGATCAAACATTGGTTGGACCGTGGCGCCAAGCCGTCCGACCGGGTGGCCCGCTTCCTGAGCGATGCCAATATGTGGGAATTGCCCAAACGCCCGGAACAGACCAAACAGCATTTGCCCAGAGCCAAGACCCTGGCCCGCGCCGCCGAGGCGGAAGAAGCCGCAAAGGCGGCGGCGGAAGCGCCCGCCGAAGAAGCCCCTGCTGAGGAAGCGCCCGCTGAGGAGGCTCCGGCTGAGGAGGCCCCGGCTGAGGAGGCTCCGGCTGAGGAGGCTCCGGCTGAGGAAGCGCCCGCCGAAAAGGCTCCAGCTGAGGAAGCGCCCGCCGAGGAGGCCCCTGCTGAGAAGGCTCCGGCTGAGGAAGCGCCCGCCGAAGAGGCTCCCGCCGAGGAAGCTCCGGCTGAGGATGACGGCGAAAAGAAAGAGGAAGGTTAGAAAAGTCAAAGGCATGTTATGGCTTCACCCCAAAGGATTTGTCTCGGCATGATTACCGGCGCTCATGGAATGCAGGGCGCGGTGCGTGTGCGGAGCTTTACCGCCGAACCCCAGGATGTGGCCAGCTATGGCCCATTGCTGGATGAGGCCGGGACCCGGTCCTTTACCCTTTCCATCAGTGGCCAGTGGAAAGGTGGGGTTATTGCGCGCCTGGAAGGCGTCGACGACCGCACGGCAGCCGAGGCACTGAAGGGCACAAATCTCTATGCCGGGAGGGATGTGCTGCCCGCCCCGGATGAGGATGAATATTATCATGCGGATTTGATCGGGCTTTCGGTGGTGTTGACCGATGGCCAGCCCCTTGGGCAGGTGCGTGCCCTGGATAATTTCGGCGCCGGCGAGGTGATCGAGGTGGAAACGGGAGATGGGAAATCCGTCCATTTCCCCTTCACCCGCACGGCCGTTCCGGTGATCGACCTTCAGGCCGGGCGCATCACGGTGGACCCGCCCGCCGGAACCCTGGATGGCGCCAGCCGGGAGGAAGACTGATCATGGCCAGCGCCCAAATGAATACCAGCTCCCAAAAAAATAATCGGGCCTCTGCCTGGACGGCCAAGGTTCTGACCCTGTTCCCGGACATGTTCCCGGGACCCTTGGCGCACTCCCTGGCGGGCAAGGCCCTGCATGACGGGCTTTGGTGCCTGGAGACGGTGGACATTCGCCAGGGATCGGCCCATAAACACGCCTCCGTCGATGACACGCCCTTCGGTGGCGGCCCCGGCATGGTGATGCGCCCCGACGTAATTGATGCGGCGCTCCAGAATGCGGGTGCCGATCCGGCGCCCCAAACCGGTTGGCCGTTGATTTATTTGACGCCCCGCGGGCGTCCCATCACTCAGGCCCGGGTCCGTACCCTGGCCGCCGGTGAGGGAGTCACGTTGCTTTGCGGGCGCTATGAAGGGATCGATGAGCGGGTCATCGAGGAATGGCAGCCCGAAGAATTGAGCATGGGTGATTTGGTGCTCTCGGGCGGTGAGGCGGCGGGTATTGCACTTATTGACGCCTGCCTGCGCCTGTTGCCGGGTGTCCTGGGCAGCGAGGAATCCTCGCTGGAGGAAAGTTTCGAGGGAGGGTTGCTAGAATATCCCCATTACACCCGGCCACGTGTTTGGCGTGAACGGGAAGTGCCGGAGGTTTTGCTTTCCGGCCATCATGAAAAGGTTCGTGCCTGGCGGCGGGCGCAGGCCGAGAAAGTAACCAAAGCGCGCAGACCGGATCTTTGGGTCCAGTATGAAGCCAACAGAAAATGATCGAGGAAAGAAAATGAACGTCATACAGGAGCTCGAGAAAGAGCAGATCGAAAAATTATCGGCTGACCGGGATATCCCCCAATTCGCGCCGGGCGATACGCTCCGCGTCAACGTCAAGGTGGTTGAGGGCACCCGCGAGAGGATTCAGGTCTTCGAGGGCGTGTGCATCGGGCGCAAGAATGACGGGCTCAATTCCGCCTTCACCGTGCGCAAGATTTCCTACGGCGAGGGCGTGGAGCGGGTCTTTCCCCTTTATGCACCCACCGTCGCCGGCATAGAGGTGGTCCGCCGGGGCGATGTGCGCCGCACCAAGCTTTATTATCTGCGTGAGCTGTCCGGCAAATCTGCCCGCATCGCGGAGCGGACCGACGGCTTGGCCGGCAAAATCAACGCCGAACACCGCGAAGAAGCCCTGCGCCTGAAGCGCGAAGGCAGATCCGCCGCAAAGCCCGGGAAGAAGGAGGAGGCTAAGGTGGGAGAACCGGCCCCAGAAGTAAAAGAAGACGAAGAACAGTCCTCTTGAACACCTATTACCGCCAGAGGAGTTAAGAGCTTGAGCGAAGCACGCACCATCTACGACAAAATATGGGAAAGCCATCTGGTCGAGGAGCAGGACGACGGCACTTGCCTGCTTTATATCGACCGCCATCTTGTGCATGAGGTGACCAGCCCCCAGGCCTTCGAGGGTTTGCGCAATTCCGGGCGCAAAGTGCGGCGCCCGGACCAGACCCTGGCCGTGGCCGACCATAATGTGCCGACCACCGGCCGGGCCGCAGGTATCGAGGATGATGAATCCCGTATCCAGGTGGAGACCCTGGCCAAAAATTGCGCCGAATTCGGACTGCAGCTTCTCGACATGGACGATATCCGCCAGGGCATCTGCCATATTATCGGTCCCGAACAGGGCTTTACCCTGCCGGGCGTGACTTTGGTCTGCGGCGATTCCCACACCGCCACCCATGGCGCCTTCGGCGCACTTGCTTTCGGCATCGGCACGTCCGAGGCCGAACATGTGCTGGCCACCCAGACCATGGTCCAGAACAAAGCCAAAAACATGCGCATCACCATCGATGGTGAATTGCCGCCGGGCGTTACGGCCAAGGATATGATCCTGACCATCATCGGCCATACCGGAACCGCCGGCGGCACCGGGCATGTGATCGAATATGCCGGCGATGCGGTGCGCGCACTTTCCATGGATGGGCGCATGACCCTATGCAACATGGCCATCGAAGGCGGCGCCAGGGCCGGATTGGTGGCGCCCGACGAGACCACCTATGAATATGTCATGGGCCGGCCCATGGCGCCCAAGGGCGGCGCCTGGGAAACGGCGCTGGCCTATTGGCAGACCCTGGTCTCCGATGAAAGGGCCAGCTATGACAGTGAAATCACGCTCAAGGCTTCAGATATGGCCCCCATGGTCACCTGGGGAACCAGCCCGGAGAATGTCTTGCCGATCACCGGCAAGGTGCCCGAACCGGCCACCGAGAACGATCCGGCCAAACGCGCCAAGCTTGAACGCTCCCTGGAATATCTGGGTCTGGAGCCGGGCATGCCTTTGGCCGAAATCCCCATCGATGTGGCTTTCATCGGGTCTTGCACCAATGGCCGGCTGGATGATCTCAGGGCCGCAGCCGCCGTTGCCGAGGGCCGCCAGGTGGCGCCCGGCGTCGATGCCCTGGTGGTGCCCGGATCGGGCCTGATCAAGGAGCAGGCGGAGCAGGAAGGGCTGGATAAAATCTTTCTCGATGCCGGTTTTCAATGGCGCGAGGCCGGCTGTTCTATGTGCCTGGCCATGAATGCCGACAAGCTGAAACCAGGCCAGCGCAGCGCCTCCACGTCGAACCGCAATTTCGAAGGCCGCCAGGGCCCCGGCGGGCGCACCCATCTGGTCAGCCCGGCCATGGCCGTGGCCGCCGCCGTGACCGGTCATCTGACCGATGTCCGGGATTTGGCTTAAAGGGAGAGCATGATGGAAAAATTTACCAACCTGTCAGGCGTCGCGGCCCCTTTACCGCTGATCAATGTGGACACCGACATGATCATCCCGGCACGCTACCTGAAGACCATCCAACGCAGCGGCTTGGGCAAGGGCCTTTTTTATCCGCTCCGCTTTGATGATGGCGGTGCCGAGCACCCTGATTTCGTGCTCAATAAAAAAGCCTACCGGGATGCCAAAATCCTCATCGCCGGGAATAATTTCGGCTGCGGATCGTCCCGCGAGCACGCGCCCTGGGCACTGAGCGATTTCGGCATCCGTTGCGTTATCGCGCCCGGCTTCGCAGATATTTTTTACAATAACAGCTTCAAGAACGGGATGTTGCTGATCACCCTCCCCCAAGCCGAAATCGACCGGCTTACAGCCGCCGCCGAGGCCGGTGCCAATGCCACATTCTCGGTGGATCTGGAAAATCAGCAGATCACCATGCCCGACGGCCAGTCCATCACCTTTGAGATAGATCCCTTCCGCAAGCATTGCCTGCTCAACGGTCTGGACGACATCGGCCTGACCTTGCAAAAAGAAGACAAGATCAACGATTTCGAGGCCAAGCAGCAAGCGGCCACCCCCTGGATTTAGACCCGCGTTAAGCAATAGGAAAATTAAAGTGTCTAGTAATAAAAAACTGCTGTTGCTGCCCGGCGACGGTATCGGCCCCGAAGTGATGCGCGAAGTGCGCCGCGTCATCATGTGGATGGAAAAAAACAGCGCCGTCAAATTCGAAACCGAACAAGGCCTGATCGGCGGCGCGGCCTATGATGCGGAAGGCTCGCCCCTGCCGGCGGAGACCTTGAAGCTGGCCCATGGGGCCGACGCCGTGCTTTTGGGCGCGGTGGGCGGGCCTAAATGGGAAAGCCTTCCCTTTGAGGATCAGCCGGAGCGCGGCTTGTTGGGCATCCGCAAGGAAATGGGCCTGTTCGCCAATCTGCGCCCGGCCATCGTCTTCGATGCCCTGGCCGAGGCCTCGACCCTGAAGCTGGATGTGGTCAAGGGGTTGGATATCATGATCGTCCGGGAATTGACCGGCGGCATCTATTTCGGTGAGCCCCGCGGCATCGAAACCCTACCCGACGGCACAAGGCGGGGGACCAACACCTTGGTCTATACCACCCCCGAAGTGGAGCGCATCGGGCGCGTCGCTTTTGATCTGGCGCAGAAAAGAAACAAATCGGTTTGCTCCATCGACAAGGCAAATGTGCTGGAATGCACCATCATGTGGCGCGAGGAAATAGAAAAGCTGGCCAAATCCTATCCCGATGTCGCCCTGAACCATTTATATGTGGACAATGCGGCCATGCAACTTGTGCGCAATCCCCGCCAGTTCGACGTCATGGTCACCACCAACATGTTCGGCGATATTCTGTCGGACTGTGCGGCCATGCTGACCGGGTCGCTCGGCATGTTGCCGTCTGCATCCCTGGGTGAGCCTGATGAGACCGGCAAGCGCCCGGCGTTGTATGAGCCGGTCCATGGCAGCGCGCCTGACATTGCCGGTACGGATCAGGCCAATCCCCTGGCCGCCATGCTCAGCTTTTCCATGATGCTGCGCTATTCCTTCGATATGGATCAAGAGGCCGATATGCTGGAAGGCGCCGTGCAGACCATTCTGGACGGCGGGTTGCGCACGGGCGATATCATGCAAGACGGCAAGGCCAAGGTCTCCACCACTGTGATGGGCGAAGCCATCGTCCGTGAGCTCGATAACCGCTCCGATTAGGGGAGCCCAGGAATATGTCTTATAAATTCGCCGTGGTCGGTGCCACGGGCAATGTTGGCCGGGAAATATTACAGGTCCTGGCCGAACACGAAGTGCCGGCGGATGACGTCGCCGCGCTGGCGTCGTCGCGCTCCAACGGGGTGCGCGTCTCCTATGGGCTGGAGGCCGAGCTGAAGGTAAGCGATCTGGAAAATTTCGATTTTTCCGGAACCGATATCGTGCTTTCCAGCGCCGGCTCCAAGGTATCGGCGGCTTTTGCCCCTATAGCTGCGGCGGCCGGCGCCGTGGTCATCGACAATACCTCCCAATTCCGCATGGATCCGGACGTGCCCCTGGTGGTGCCCGAAGTCAATTCGGAAGCCCTGGCCGATTACCGTGAACGCAATATCATCGCCAACCCCAACTGTTCGACCATCCAGATGGTGGTGGCGCTCAAGCCTCTGCACGATCTGGCCCATATCAAGCGGGTCGTGGTGGCCACCTATCAGTCGGTCTCGGGGGCCGGAAAATCGGCCATGGATGAACTGTTCAACCAGACCCGGGGCGTCTTCGTCAATGAGCCGGAAAGCCAGCATCAGGAAAATTTCCCCAAACCCATCGCCTTCAACGTCATTCCCCATATCGACATTTTCATGGAGGATGGCTCGACCAAGGAGGAATGGAAAATGATGGTGGAAACCAAGAAAATCCTGGACCCCTATATCAAGCTCAGCGCCACCTGCGTGCGGGTTCCGGTCTTTATCGGCCATGCCGAAGCGATCAATGTGGAATTCGAGGCCCCCATCACGGTAAAGGAGGCCCGCGATGCGCTGAGCGAAGCGCCGGGCATCGCCGTGGTCGATCACCGGGCCGATGAAGGATATGTCACACCGTCCGAATGCGCCGGCGAGGATCCGGTCTATGTCAGCCGCATCCGCGAAGACCCGACGGTGGAGAACGGCCTGCAATTGTGGGTAGTCGCCGATAATCTGCGCAAGGGTGCGGCCCTCAACGCGGTACAAATCGCCGAAACCCTGATCGAATCCTACATGGACGATCCTGATTAGGGCATGGCCTCATAAAACATAGCCGTCGTTTCAACTTCCGCTCGTCAGAGCAAATTGCGAAAGGATTCTCACGGCGGTGGATACCAGTACCCTCTTCGCCTTTAGCCACAAGGTATTCAGTGTGGAAGGCGGCTATTTCGCCGGCCACGAGAATGGCAGCGCACCTTATTTTGCCATACCAATGGGGGATTCTATAGCGCAGCTCAGTTTACCTGCGATACGCGAGGAATTTTTTCATCACCGCCAATTCATACCAATCTTCAAAAAGAATCATCGATGAGCCCATTCCCTGTGCCCGATTGACATTA
>CAZBQG010000205.1:0-8229 GCA_964493945.1 uncultured Rhodospirillaceae bacterium | reverse complement strand
GGAATCTGGCACTCTATCCAACTGAGCTACGCGCCCACATTTTCTCACTAACTCTTTTATCATTTTATCACAAGAATGAGTGATACGCATTATGTACAAATCATTCACCAATCGTTTTTGTATGATATGATGTATCATAATATGTTGTAATCATTATAAAAAATATGTACCAAAGATAGAGTAATAAGTTAGGAATCTGATGCTCTATCCGACTGAGCTACGGGGCCGGCGATGTTAATGTGCCCGCCTCAGCCCTTTATAGACGGATAAGTTTCCGGCGGGAAGGCGTCTACCTGGATGATGTCTTCGCGGGCCGTCTCGGCCTCGCTCCATGTGGCGAATTCGTTATCGTCGATGATGCCGGCGGCCAGGGCTGCCTCCACCGGTGATTGGCCCTCTTCGGGGCGCAGGCTGCCGAGACGGGTTTCGGCCTTTATTTTTTCGGCTACCGGGCGGGCCTTCATGACTTTTTCAAGGGCGGCTTCCAGCTTGCCCAGACCTTCTTCCTGGGCCGCCGGGATATAGATATCGCGGCTCAGATGGCGGCGCAGATCGCCATCCTCCAACAGGCCGCCGGCCACTTTGGCGCCCAATTCGTCGGAAGGCGGATGGGCCGAGGGGGACAGGGTGAACAGGAAAAATTCGAGGATGTGAGCCAGCGGGCGGCTGGGGAAATTCCGGAGCACGCCGCGTAAGGCCGTCTCTATGTTGTAGAGCGCCAGTTCCGCCCCATAGCGCATGACATGAACGTCGCGTTCTGGCTGGCCTTCATCGATGAAGCGTTTGAGGGTGGCCGAGCCCAGATACATCCAGGCCAGGGCATCGGCCAGCCGCCCGCTAAGTTTTTCGCGCCGCTTGAGGGAGCCGCCCAGCATGGCAAGCGCCATATCGGAAATCAGGGCGAAGGCGGCGCTGAAGCGGCTTAGTTTCTGGAAATAGCGTTCCGCCGGGCCGGCCACCGGGGTAGCGGCCATATAGCCCGCACTCCAGGCGAGAAGGGCGGCCCGGAGCTTGTTGCCGGCAAACAGCGATAGATGGCCGAAAAAGGCCAGGTCAAAGGCGGCCAGGTCTTTTTTCTCTATGGCCTCCGCCTCTGCCCGCACAAAGGGGTGGGAGCGGACGGCGCCCTGGCCATAGACGATCAGGCTGCGGGTCAGGATGTTGGCCCCTTCCACGGTAATGGCGATGGGCACGGCCCTATAGACGGATGACAGTATGTTGCGGGGGCCCCGGGAGATGGCGGCACCCCCCCGGATATCCAGCGCGTCATTGATGACGCCCCGCATGCCTTCGGTGAGGTAAGCCTTGGCGATGGCGGACAGGACGGCGGGGCTTTCCCCCGCATCGACGGCGGCACAAGTGAGCCGTCTTGTAGCGTCCATCAGATAGGCCATGCCGCCGATCCTGGCCAGGGGCTCTTCGATGCCTTCAAAGCGCCCGATGGGCATGTTGAACTGTTCGCGCACCGTGCCATAGGCGCCCACCACCCGGGCGGCCATCTGGGCGGCACCCACCGACAGCGACGGCAGGGAGACCGAACGCCCGGCGGCCAGGGATTGCATGAGCATGCACCAGCCATTGCCGATGCCATCTTCGCCGCCGATGACAAAATCAAGGGGCACGAAAACATCCTTGCCGAAGACCGGCCCGTTGGGAAAGGGGATGCCCATGGGATCGTGGCGCTGGCCGATATCCATGCCCGCCGTACCCGCTGGAATTAGGGCGCAGGTGATGCCCCGGTCTTGGGCCCCACCCAGCAATCCGTCCGGGTCCTGCACCTTGAAGGCCAGCCCGACGACGGTGGCCACAGGGGCCAGCGTAATATAGCGCTTGGCCCAGTTGAGGCGCAGCCCCAGCACTTCTTTTCCCTCGAACTGTCCCTTGCAGACAACGCCGGTGGAACGGGTCGCGGCTGCGTCGCTGCCGGTGGTGGGTTCGGTCAGGGCGAAGCAGGGCATTTCCTCGCCGGTTGCCAGACGGGGTAGGTAATGGTCTTTTTGGTCCTGGGTGCCGTAATGCAGGATCAGTTCAGCCGGGCCCAGAGAATTGGGCACCATGACCACCACGGCGGCGGTTGACGATCGGCTGGAGAGTTTGGTCACCACCTGGGAATGGGCATAGGCGGAAAAGCCCAGACCGCCATATTCTTCGGGGATGATCATGCCGAAAAAGCGGTTTTTCTTAAGAAAGGCCCATACATTTTCGGGCAGATCGCGGGTCTGGGATATCTCCCAGTCATCCATCATGGCCGCGGCCTCTTCCACCGGGCCGTCCAGAAAGGCCTGTTCGGCGTCACTCAGGGGTTTGGGGCGGAAGGCCAGAAGCTTGTCCCAATCGGGCCGGCCGGAAAAGAGATCGCCATCCCACCAGACGGTGCCGGCATCCAATGCGATGCGTTCGGTCTCGCCCATGCCCGGCATGGCCTTGGCCGCAAATCCCATAAGCATGTTGCTGATCACCCCCCGGCGCAGGGCAGGCAGCCCGAAAATCACGGCAAGCACCAGGCCCAGTACGGCCGCCAGGCGGAACAGGGTTTCGCTTTCCACCTCTGATAGCCACCAACCGATGAGAGCAGCCGCGCCGCCCAACACCCAGGCCCAATATCCCTTTCCCCAATATAAAAGCCCAAAGAAAAGAAGAAGGGCCGCTATCAACATGAATGTGGTCATGATGGTCAGTTCCTTAAGGGTTTGCCCTTCATCAGCATATGGCGGATACGGGCCTTGGTTTTACCCAGCAGGGCCAGGCGCGCAAAGCCTTCACGCTCCAGCTTCAGGATATCATTTCCGTCCATTGTTTCCGTGATGTCTGTTTTACCGCCGCTGAGCACGCCGGCCAGCCCTTCGGCGACGGTGGCGTCATGGGGGGTGGCGATGCCCCGCTTGCGGAAATCCCGGATGGCCATACGCATGGCGGCCAGGGCGCTGGCGCCGGGCAGGTTCATTTCGATGCGTTCCGGCGGCCCGTAGCCATCCGCCAGTTCCAGGGCTTTGGCCTTGGCGTCGGCCAGAACCCGGTTCCGGTTCATGGTGATGGCGTCACGATCCAACAGGAACAAATGGTCTTTGGCTTCCATGGCGGATTTGGCGACGGTGGCCATGGAAACGGTTTCGAACACCTTGGCCACCGGCGGCATGGGGCCGCCCGGGAGTTTCTTGTCGGCCTGCCAGCGCCCCAGCATTTCGGTGCAACCACCCCAGCCGGGGATCAGCCCGACGGCGGCTTCGACCAGCCCCATATAGGTTTCCCCATGGGCCTGGACGGCATCGCAATGAAGCAACACTTCGCACCCGCCGCCCAAGGCCATGCCCGACGGCGCGCCGACCACGGGGAAGGGGGCGTATTTAAGGGCCTGATAGCTGCGCTGGCCCAATCCAGCCAGAAAGCGGATGACGAAACCCAGATGCAAATAGGCCGGCACTAACAGGTAGGCGATGTTGGCGCCCACGGAAAAATTGCTGGCCTCATTGTGAATGACCAACGCCTTGTGGGATTTGGGGGTGAGCCTGACGGCCTTGCGGATGACCGACAATATGCTGGGATTGAGGGCATTCATCTTGGAGTGGAATTCCAGGCAGAGCACGCCGTCCCCCAGATCCCAGATGCTGGCCGATCCGTTGCCGGCGAGACGCGGGCCCCGGCGTTTGACGTCTTCCAGCTTCAAGACGCCATCGGGGTGGATCAGATCAGTGTAAGCCCCGTCCAGGCCCAGATATTGCCGCTGCCCGTCATGTTCCCGGTAAAAGCTGCGCCCCTCGGCGATTTCCAGTAATTTTGGCACGTTGGCGCCTTCGGCCCTGAGCTTATCGGCGAACCAGGCGGGCCCCAACTGATCCACCAGCTCGAAGGGGCCGTATTTCCAGTTATAGCCCAAACGCATGGCCTCATCGACGGCATGGATGTCATCCCCCATCTCGGGCAGAAGGGATGCCGCATAGGCCAGCGTCCTGGACAATACC
Organism: uncultured Rhodospirillaceae bacterium; assembly: GCA_964493945.1. Lineage (GTDB taxonomy): Bacteria > Pseudomonadota > Alphaproteobacteria > Rhodospirillales > UBA2165 > CAZBQG01. The sequence continues at coordinate 4,270 of CAZBQG010000205.1, read as the reverse complement.
CGCCAGGCATAACGCCCGGCCGGATCATTATGACCGAGGAGGGCACGCAAGCCTCCTTTTGCCGCTTTTTTCACGGCTTTCGGCGTAGGGCGTTTGGCCTTGTGATATTTGCCGGTCTTCAAATCCATGGCTTCTTTTTGGCGCTTCTCGTCCAGGCGGTAAAAGCCACCCTTGCCCTTGCGCCCCGTATAGCCGTCCTCGATCATGCGTTTGATCAATTCGGGTTCCCGGTAGATTTCCTGGAAGGCGTCATCGGGCGGCAGGGCGCCGGCCAGCCCATCCAGCACATGGGGCATCAGGTCCAGCCCCACCAGATCCAGAAGGCCAAAGACGCCGGTCTTGGGAATGCCCACCGGGCGGCCCATGACCGCGTCAGCCATCTCGATCGATATGCCCCCATCCATGGCTTCCACGACGGCGCATTGAAGCCAATAGGTCCCAATGCGGTTGGCGATGAAGCCGGGACTGTCCTTGCAATCGACCACGCTTTTGCCAAGCCCTTGGTCAGCGAATTCACGGATGGCGGATACGGCTTCGGGCCGGGTGCGGGGGCCGGCGATCACTTCCAACAGGCGCATATAACGGGGGGGATTGAAAAAATGGGTGATCAGAAAATCCGTCTCCATTTCCCCGTCCATCCCCTGCACCAACATGGCCAGGGGCAGGGTGGAGGTGTTGGAAGATACGATGGCGCCCGGCTTGCGGTGCCCGGCAATCTTTTCATAAAGCCCTTGTTTGATGTCGAGCCGCTCAATCACCGCCTCAATGATCCAGTCCGCCTCACCCAGGGCGCCCAGATCATCTTCCGTATTGCCGGGCGTGATGCGTCCCGCCAGACGGGGATGCATGAGGGGTGCGGGGTCGGTTTTGAGCAGCCGGGCGATGGCCCCTTCGGCGATGGCGTTGCGCCTTTCGCCGTCGTTCGGGACCATATCCAACAGCAGAACCTCCAGCCCGCCATTGGCCAGATGGGCGGCGATGCCTGCGCCCATGACGCCTGCGCCGATGACGGCTGCTTTGCTTATCTGGCTCACGATACGGCCTCCAGGATGGTGGCGATGCCCTGGCCGCCGCCGATGCATTGGCTGGCCAGGGCATAACGCCCGCCTTCGCGCTGCAACAATGCGCCGGCCTTGGCCGTGATGCGCGCACCCGTGGCACCCAAAGGATGACCCAGGGCCAGGGCGCCGCCGTCCAGATTGACCTTCGCCTCGTCCAAACCCAGATCGCGGATGCAGACCAGGGCTTGGGACGCGAAGGCTTCGTTGAGTTCGATGACGTCCAAATCTTCCACAGAGATGCCGGCCCGGGCCAATGCCTTTCTGGTGGCGCCCACCGGGCCAATGCCCATGATTTCGGGCTGGCAGCCGGCGGTGGCGATGCTTTTGATACGGGCGATGGGTTGGAGCCCGGCTTTCTCGGCATATTCTTCGGAACAAATCAGCGTCGCCACGGCGCCGTCGGCCAAGGGCGAAGAGGTGGCCGCCGTGACGGACCCGTTTTCATCGAAGGCGGGCTTGAGTTCGGCCAGGGCCTCAAGGGTCGTTTCGGGCCGGATGCAGCCATCTTCATTGACCAGGCCTGCCGGCGTTTCGATCGGGCGGATTTCTTCCGCCAGTTTGCCGGCTGATCTCGCCTGATCGGCCTTGGCGTGGCTGGCGATGGCCATGGCTTCTTGTGCAACGCGGCCTATATCATCCCGCTCGGCCAAATTTTCCGCCGTCTCTCCCATACCCATATAGGCCTGTGGGTAGCGTTCATAAAGCTCCGCGTTGAGCAGCGGATTGAAACCGGTCATGGGGATGCGGGTCATGCTTTCGACGCCAGCGCAAATGAAGGCAACCCCCGCATTCATCTGGATGGCGCCGGCCGCCATGTGGATGGCCTGCATGGAAGAGCCGCAAAACCGGTTGACCGTGACACCGGTGACGGTGAGGGGAAGCTCGGCGATGAAGCCCACCAGACGCGCCACATTAAGTCCCTGTTCCCCTTCGGGAAAGGCACAGCCCAGGATCAGATCTTCGATCTCATAGGTATTGACGCCGGTCCGTTTGATCAGCTCGGCGATGACCGAGGCGGCCAGATCATCGGGCCGGGTTTTGGCCAGCAATCCTTTATGGGCGGGGGTGAAGGGCGAGCGCACATAGCCGGCGATAACCACGTTTTTCATTTTTCGGCTCCTTTTCCGCTGCGTTCCTCATCCAGGCGCTGGCAGACCTGGCGTTCGATATCGGCCAGCTCCTCCATGACCTCGTCGATATCGGTCCGTTGGCGCTCCAGGGCCTGGCGCCGCTCCCATACCTTGCCCAGCAGCATCTGAAGCTGTTCCGTGCCGCTCATCTTTGGATCATAAAGGGCCAGATACTCCTTGATCTCGGCCAGGCTGAAGCCTAGCCTCTTGCCCCGCAGAATGATCTTCATACGCGCCAGTTCACGGTAGGAATGAACTCGCGTCTTGCCCACCCTATCCGGGCTCAGCAGGCCTTTCGCCTCGTAAAAACGCACGGTGCGCTGGGTGACGCCCACTTCCCGGGCCAATTCGCTGACGGTGAAAAACCGGCTCATTTTTGTTTTGCCTCTTCCTGTTGCGCGAATTGCTTTTTCGATAATTTTCCCATCAAGGTGACGGGCAGGTGCGCGCGGAACTCTATTTCTCCGGGCATTTCGATGGGTGACAGCTTGTCAATGAGGAACTCCAGCAACTCGCCGGCTTCCAACTCCGCCCCTTCCACCAATTGAACGAAGGCCTTGGGGCTCTGGCCGCGATATTCATCGGCAATTGCGATAACGCTGGTCTGGGCCACCAGGGGATGGAGATGGATGGCTTCCTCGATGACCCTTGGGTAGACGTTGTAGCCCGAACAAATGATCAGATCCTTGATGCGGTCCACCAGGAAGAAATAGCCGTCTTCGTCCATATAGCCCACATCACCCGTGCGCAGCCAACTGCCCTCCAGCACTTCGCCTGTCTCCTCCGGGCGGTCCAGATAGCCGGCCATGATTTGGGGCCCGGCGGCGCAAATTTCGCCTTTCTCGCCCACATCCAGGACTTTGCCACTGTCTTCCAGGTCGCGCACCTCCAGGCGGGTGGCGGACAGGGGGATGCCAATGGAACCGTCTTTGGCCTCGCCGCTGAGGGGATTGTAGGTGAGCACGGGCGACGCCTCGGTCAACCCGTATCCCTCCACCAGGACGCAGCCCGTCCGTTCCTCGAAGGCGCGTTTTATTTCAATGGGCAGGGGGGCGCCGCCCGAAATACAATATTTGATGGAAGACAGATCGAATTCGGACAAATCCTCATGCCCGTTGATGGCGCCGTAAAGGGTGGGCACGGCTGGGAACAAGGTGGGTTTCTTTTCATCGATCACTTCCAGGGTTTCGCCAAGGTCGAAACGGGGCAGCAAAATAATCTCGGCCCCCACCGCCACGCCCAAATTCAAAATGCTGGTCATGGCGAAGACATGAAAGAAGGGCAATATGGCCAAAAACCGCTCACACCCTTCCTCGACGGCCGGAAACCAGCGGCGCAACTGTTCGATATTGGCAGATAGATTGCCGTGGGTGAGCATGGCGCCCTTGGGCAGCCCGGTGGCCCCGCCCGTATATTGCAAGACGGCGATATCTTTTTCGGGGTTAATCCCGGCCCTGCGGATGATGCCTTCGTTGCGGGTCAGCATCTCGAAGGGCACATGCTGCAAATCTTCTGGGATACTGGCCAGTTGGAACCGTTTGAAGATGGAAAAGAGCACGCTCTTCATGGGCGGCAGGATGTCGCTCATGGGGCAGATGATGATGCGTTTGAGGACATCTCCATTCAGCGAGGCGGCAATTTTGGGATAAAGCTGGCGCAAATCCAGAGTGACCATGATGGAGGTCTTTGAACTCTCGATTTGGCGGGTGATTTCGCGCTCCACATAAAGCGGATTGAAATTAACCACCGTGCCGCCGGCCTTGAGCACGGCGTAATAGCAGAACACGAAATAGGGAGAATTGGGCAGACAAAGCCCCACCCGCACGCCCCGCGCCACGCCAAGCTGGCGAAACCCTTCGGCGGCCCGGTCGATCAGACCGCCCACTTCGTCACATGTGTAAAGCCGGTCCAGAAAATCCAGGCAGGGCCGTTCCCCGAACCACTCGCGCGCCTCATCGAAATAATCATGAACGGGGCTGACGGCGACGGGCGTTTCCCAATCCACCCCCGCCCATAGGCCCCGGCCCAAGCCGGTTTTGGCTGGGTGTCACGTTTGCGGGCGCGGGTTTTTTCCCGGCT
>CAZBQG010000204.1:0-8267 GCA_964493945.1 uncultured Rhodospirillaceae bacterium | reverse complement strand
TCTGGCGGGCCATGGCATCGACCAGATCGCGGGGCGGCGCGATATCCTTGATCTCCACCCGGGTGACCTTGATACCCCAGGGATTGGTCGCCCCGTCGATCACCGTGAGGAGCCTGGAATTGATCGCGTCGCGCTGGCTCAACAGCTCATCCAGATCCATGGAGCCCATGACCGTACGCAGATTGGTCATGGACAGATTGAGGATGGCATTGAACAGATTATTCACCTCATAGGCCGCCTTGGGCGCGTCCAGCACCTGAAAGAAGACCACCCCGTCTACCGCGACCATGGCGTTGTCCTTGGTAATCACCTCTTGCGTCGGCACATCCAGGACCTGTTCCATCATGTTCATTTTGGTCCCCACCCGGTCGATGAAGGGCACGATCAGATGGAGGCCTGGTTTGAGGGTGCGCGAATACCGCCCGAAGCGTTCCAGGGTATATTCCAGACCCTGGGGCACGGTCTTGATGCCCATCATGACGATGATCACGGCCAGCGCGAAAACGATGATGGCGAAAGTCGAAAAAGCGTTCAACATCGGACCCTCCCTTCCAGTCCCGGTAAATTTTTTCTTGGATTGATTGTATCACAACCGGATGGGGCCTTGCCAATGGGGCCCCCCTTGGGCCTTGCCAATGAGGCGCCGAACATTGGACAATCGAGTCATGGCCCTGACAAACCGCGAACCCGTCAATGATCTCAGAAGCTGGCTCCGATTGCTGGAGGAGGAAGAACAGCTCACCCGCATCACCGAGCGTGTCCATTGGGACCAGGAGCTGAGCGGTATTGCCCGGCGCACCTACGATGTGCTGGGCGACGCCTCGCCGGCGCTCATGTTTGAAAATATCGACGGCTATCCCGCCCCCGGCCCCAACCGGCTGTTCATCGGTCAGTTCCGCTCCTGGTCACGGATCTGCATGATGCTGGGGCTTGATCCGGTCAACACCAAGCGCCACGAAATCGTCCGCACCCTGCGCCACCGTTTCGGCGAGCGGGTGGCCCCGGTCCATGTGCAAGACGCCGCCGTCCATCAGAATATCGAGACCGGCGATGACATAAACCTCAAAAAATTTCCCGTGCCCTTCTTCAACCAGCGCGACGGCGGGCGCTATTTCGGCACCATGCATATGACCATCACCAAGGACCTGGATACGGATTGGATCAATTGCGGGCTGTATCGCATGCAGATGCATTCGGAAAACGAGTTGGGCATCTATTTCGCCCCCGGCCGCCAGCATATCGGCCTGCAGCAACTGAAATATATGGAAGCCGGCGAGCCAATGCCGGTGGCCATCGCCATCGGCCTGGACCCCAGGCTTTGCTTCGTGGCACCCGCCAATGTACCGGCCGGGGTATCCGAATTTGAAGTGGCCGGCGCGCTCACTGGTGAGCCGGTCAAGCTGGTCAAGGCGAAGACGGTGGATTTGCCCGTGCCGGCGGATGCGGAAATCGTCATCGAGGGCCATCTCCACCCCACAGAGCGGCGCGCCGAAGGCCCGTTTGGCGAATATCCCGGCTATTACGGCGAAGTTCCGGGCCCCATGCCGGTGATCAAGGTCAGCGCCGTCACCTACCGGAACGATCCCATCTTCCAGGGGTCGATAGAGGGCCATCCGGTCAATGAATCACATGTTATTGGAGCCTTGGTGAAATCCACCGTGGTGTGGAATGCGCTGGACCACAATGGCATACCGGGCATTAAAGATGTGGCCTGCATCCCGGAAAGCTCGGGCGGCCACATGGTCATTTCGGTCAAGCCGACAGTGCCCGGCCACGCCGATTGGATCGCCAGCACGGTTTGGGGTACTTCGGCCTCGGTCTGGTCCTTCAAGCATCTGTTCGTTGTCGATGACGACATTGATCCTTGGGATCTGGGTCAGGTGGCCTGGGCCATGGCCTGGCGGGTGAAGGCGGGCGAAGACATCAAGATTTGGAAAAACCACCGGGGCTCCCCCATCGATCCCCGCCAGGAGCCCGAAATGAAAGGCTATTGGGACCGCATGCTGGTAGACGCCACCCGGCCTTTCGATTGGAAGCCCCGCGATATCTGGGGATCAGAGGGCGTCGACAAGGGCGAGCCCCAGAATTACCCGCCGACCAGCCGCCCGGCCCAGGAGACCATCGATCTGGTCAATTCCAAATGGGAGAAATACGGAATTGAACCGGTGGAAAACTTCATCGGCAACCCGGTCGGCATCATGCGCAACTGGTGGGCGGAAGATGGTGGGGAGGATTAAACCAGCCCCACCCCTTTAAAAAACGTATAGCAAAAGACTCCTTCCGGCCCCGTCGCTCCATACAAGTCCCGTACGCCCTGATCGAAGCCGACTGCGTCCATCAGCCCCATAGCCAGGATTTCTTCCCGCGCCCCTTCGACCATGGCGGCGAAGGTGTTGCGGGTGAAGCCCTCTTCTAACATTGGCCGCGAATTATCCACATAGACGAAGCGCGGCGAGACGGTTAACTCCTTGAGTCCGGCGCCGCTCAGCAGCGGATAAAGCCGGCGCCCGATCAGGCTGTCGCCGCCCATGCGGGCCTGAGCCTCGATCAGTCCATCGACGGCGGCCTGGGCCAGCGCGGATTGGGGCGAAAAAAATGTAGAGCCGTGATCGCCCTCGATGACGGTCATGGAGCCGCCCGGCTTGACCATGCGCTTGAGATGAGTGAGCGCCCCTTCCGGGTCCTTCAGATGTTCCAACACGAAGCAAACAAAGACATGATCGAAGCTGGCGGGCGCATAGGTGAGATTGAAAATATCGCCAAGCTCCAGGGTTACGTTTTTGAACCCGCCCGCCTCAACGGCTGCCCTGGCGGCGCTGAGCTGATCTTCTTCCCTGTCGATGGAGGTGAAATGAGCTTCGGGGCTGTTGGCGGCCAGGAAGACTGTTTGGGATCCGACGCCGCAGCCGGCTTCCAACACGCGCTCGCCCGCAACGTAGCGCTGATCCCAATGGAGCAGTTCAGCCAGGCTGCCCGCTTGATCGCCCAGACGCCGCTCCTCGCGCGACGTATAGCCATGCACATAATCAGCCGCCATATCTATTGTTCCCCCGCAACTCCCTGCCAAGGCGTGTTAATATAACGCGGCGATAAGGAGATAAGTTAATATAACGCGGCGATAAGGAGATAAAGAGTGGCGATACGCATCAGCCGGAAAACAATGAGCGAGGGGTTGAATTGGCTGGCCCGGCGCGATGGGGATATGGCCCGGGTTCTGGAACTGGTGGGGCCACCGCCATTGCGCACCCGCAAGCCCGGTTTTTCGTCCTTGTTCAAAAGCATCTGCGCCCAGCAGGTATCGGCCGCCTCGGCCCGCGCCGTCGCCGGCCGCCTAGAAGCCGCCACCGGTCCCCTCACCCCGGCCAATTTTCTCGCCCTCGATGACGGGGCCCTCAAAGCTGTGGGTCTGAGCCGGCAGAAAATGAGCTATGGGCGGGCCATGGCCCAAGCCATGGAGGATGGGGAATTCAACCTGCGATCAGTTGCCCGCATGGGGGACGAAGCGGCCATTGCGCGGCTCACCGAACTGAAGGGCGTGGGTCGCTGGACGGCGGAGGTTTATCTGCTTTTCGCCCTCAAGCGGCCCGACATCTGGCCCAAGGGCGATCTGGCCGTGATCCGGGGGCTGCAGCGCATGAAAAAACTGGAGACCCAGCCCAGCGAGACGGAATTGCAGGAAATGGCCGAACCCTGGCGCCCCTGGCGCAGCGTGGCGGCGCGCCTCATGTGGCATTATTACGGAAACGCGCCCGACGAGGGTTAATCCGCTTCGATGGTGATGCGAAGCTCGCCATGGGCTTGGCGGAGCGCGGCCTCGGCTTGGGCGGGCGTCGCGGCCTTGGCGAAGAGGAAGCCCAGATATTTATCGCCTTCCGGCAGGGGTACGACCTCGCCGCCCATGGGAATGGTGAAGGTTAAATCCGTGATGCACGGCACGGCGCGGGCGGCGCCCTGCCCTTCGATACGCTTGAGGATACCGGTGCCGGGGATGGGAATCATCATGACACCCGAGGCCATTTCCTCCCGCGCCATATCCGGCTGGGAAAGGCCCAATGCGTGGCGGATGATCAATTCCTCCAATCCGGCATCGCCTCCAAATTTAAGGCTCCTGGCACAGAGCCCGCCGATGGAGCGGGCCGCCAGTTCCACCATCCAGGGGCCTTGTTCATTGGTTCCGGCGGGCATGGGGCGGACGCGCAGCTCGGCATGGATGGGACCTTCGGAAAGGCCCAGTGCGGCGGCGGCCTGCTCGACCATGCGGGCGATGCCAGCCTGGGTTTTAGGCGCCAGGCGCGAGGGTGTCACATAGATGCTTTCTTCGAAATAAGGGCCTTCCAGGGGATCGGGTTTGTCGAACAGGGCCAGCACGCTAAGCCTGCCACGTTCCAAAAGCCCTTCCAGGGCCACTTCGGCGCCTGGCATGTAATCTTCCACCAGGATTTTTCCGCCGGCGCCGGGCAAGGCCCGTATGCGGTCCCAGGCGGCAAGGAATTCGCCCTCGTCATTTGCCCGGATCACGCCCCGGCTTCCGGACAGGCCCGGGGGTTTGAGCACGCATGGATAATCGGCGCGCCTTGACGCGGCCGTTGCATCATCTTCCAGGGAAAAGCGGGGACCGGGCAGGCCGGCATCTTGCAATTTTTGGCAGAACAAATTTTTGTCGCCCGCCGCCAGAACGGCGTCCGGCGCATTATGGGGCAATCCCAGCAGGGCGCCGGCCTTGGCCGCCACCAGACTGGTTTCCTCATCGACGCCGATCACCGCTTGCAAGGGGTTGCGGGCGGCATATTCGGCAATCTGGGCGGCACCCAGATCAGTGTCTTTGAAATCCACCCGCAAGCCATTAATGGACGGCGGCTCGTCGCACCCGACCACCACTTCGGCATTCAGTTTGCCGGCGGCGGCAATAAAATCACTGATGCGGTAGCTGGTGGTGGGAACAAGGAGAAGCAGCCGGGCCATGGCCAATGCTCTAGACCCTGGAAAATTGACCCGATGTGGGCTCGGCACAGCAATACCAGGTCTCGCTCAGATGGGGGACGGGCCGGGGCTCTCCCAGATCGGGCATGGCGTGGATCGGCTCCCCCTGGGCCTGATGGGCAATACGCCATAATTGGACGAAGGTCTGGCGGCGGGACAGTCCTTGCGCCGTGCCCTCTTCCACCGCTTCGCGCACGCGGGCATAAAGCTGTTCCACATTTGAATCTGGGTTGGACCAGCGGTGGCTGAGGGAGGCGGCATCGAAGCCCTCGATCAGGTTTTCCATTTCGGGCAGCTCCAGCAGGGATGATCCATCCGGCAGCAAAAGCCGCATGGAAAGCTGCACCGGGGCGACGCAATCGACCAATCCCTGCTGGGCGATAAAGACCAGCAAATCCAGAAAACCCGCCACACTTGTCCAGGGCGTGAAGGGAATGAAGGTGGGCGACAATGTGAGCCCGGCGCCCCGGCAAATCTCCATGGCCCGGACCATATCGGCGCGGCTGTGATCCTTGGCGAGCTTTTCCAGCACCCGGTCGTCGGTTGCCTCCATGGCCGTAGTGACGAACAGGCAGCCGGTCTCCACCAGCGTCTTAAGATGGTTTGCATGTTTGATCAGATGCTCGATCTTGATGGTCACATCATATGTCACATGGGGGAATTCATCGTGCAGCGCCCGGATAATGCGCAATCCATGGGCCGGGCCGTTGAAGAAATCGGGATCGCCGAAGGTGATATGACCGGCCCCGGCCTTCACCTGATTGCGGATATCGGCCTGCACAACATCCGCCGCGACGATACGGAATTTCCCACCATAAACCGGCACCACCGGACAATGACGGCAAAGATGTTTGCAGCCCCGGCTGGCCTCCGTATAACCGACGATGTGGCGCCCGCCATTTTCCAGATAGGCATAATTGGCAAGCCCCGGCAGGCCCATGCGGTCGGGCACGCGGAAGTCTTGCTTGGCCGTGGATATGACCGGGATATTTATGCCATTGCCACCGGCGGCCAGACTGTCATGCAGGGCAACCAGGCCGCTTTCATATTCGCCACCGATTACCGTACCGCCGCCCAACTGATCCACGAAGTCTTGGCAAAGGGGCGCATAAAGGCCGAAAAAGCATAAAGGGGCCTGGGAATTGAGAGATTTGATGCGGGGCATCAGGCGCCCGGCCAGGCGGGTCGCAGCGTGCATGGGCAGATGAATGCAGATCAGCCCAGCCTGAACAACGGCTTCTTCGTTGAGATCCTCGACGGCCAGATCGTTGCAGGTGACACTTGCCCCCGCCCCTTTCAGCCAGGCAGCCGGAGAAGCCAGCCCGAAAGGCTGGTGGCCGAGATCATAGGTGGATAAAAGCAGAACCTTCACCAGTGGCACCTTTCAGGGAGGTTCCACTAACCTCCCTTGCCGGGCGCGTAATAGGGATTATCGCCGCCCGCATGATCGGTGGTATCCAGGATGGTGGTGATCGCCGGAACGGCGTCCTTGATTTCCACCTCGATGCCTTGTTTTAAGGTGACGCTGGCCATGCCGCAACCCTGGCAGCCGCCCTCCAGGCGGATGAAGGCAGTGTCATCCTTGACGTCGATCAGGGCGATATGCCCGCCATGGCCTGAGACGGCCGGATTGACCCGTTCGTCCAGAACCTTTTGCACGGCCAGGGCGGTGGGGGTTTCCAGCCCCGGCTTGGGCAGCCCATCGCGGTAATCCAAGGCGGTCTTCACTTCCGGCACATAATGCTGCAACACATGGATGATGCCGTCGATCAGGCCATAGGTGGGCCCGGTGAATTCCAGATGCACCGCACCGTCCTTGAAATCCTTGAATTGAACATCGCCACCGCTGTCCTGGGCCACGGGCCGGATTCGCTCTTCCAGCAATTCCTTGATCTGGGCGATGATTTCCTCTTCGTCGCGGGCCTCGCCTACCAGCTCACCATTGAGCACCGGATCACCCGATTCGTAATGTTCCATGATGGCGCTCATGACCAGGGGTTTGAGAAGCTGCCAATCACCATCGCTTTCTTTGGCGGCAGTGATGCTCTCCGTTTCCAAAATCACTCCCGTCACGCCGTCGACAGCAAACAGACGAAGGGCCAGGGGCGATTCCCCGCCCTCTTGGATAGTGGCAAATTCCACCCGGCCCGAATCCAGAACGGTTTTACCTGGGAAAAAAACCAGGCTGTCGGGATCGGGAAGGGCTTCGGTCTGAATAAACATTTGGAGATCTCCTGGAGGAAAACGGATGGTTCAGGTTTTTGCAGTCTGCTGAATATAATTTAGGACGGGCCGGCCTGTTTTCCAAATGATTTGCTCAAGCATTTCACTCCGCTTCCCGGTAAACACAAATACCCAGCTTGATCAGCCAGCCTATCGTGCGCAGCAATCTGCCCCGGGGCAGGCCGTTCAGCGCCACCAAAAGCTCCCCCAGCCGCGCATCGGGGCGCTCTTCCAGAAAGCCGATCAGCAGGGGCAGGTCTTCAAATTCGATCAGGCCGTCGGGATTATAGAGCCCCGCCTTGAGCCCAATTCTCTCCAAAGTGAGCGGCCAATCCCGGATCACCAGTTCCACCCGCCCGGCCGGGTCAAGCCGGCGGCTGGCAAAGCCCTCAAACATCTGGAAGGGGTCGGGGCGCAAGGGATGCAATGTCTGCCCCTCACCGGCGGCCGCCCGTTCAACCTCGCGTTCGCGGCGCTGGGCCAGATCTGCCCACAATTCCTTGTAGGATGCGATGACGTGGCGCCAGTCCAATTCCTCTTGCACATGTTTGCGCCCGGCCTCACCCATGGTCCGGCGCAAATCCCCATCCTCGATCAGGCGGCCGAGCGCCGCGGTCAGGGCAGTCCCATCGACCGAAGTGGCCTGGGCGGCCGACGCCAGATATTCGCCATAGCCGTCAATCCCGGTGAAATAGCGATAGGCCAGATCGGCCCCGGCGCCGGGGCCGGGCATCAAGGTGGGCACCAAGAATCCGTCCGTGCCGCCCCTCACAGTGTCACGGTAGCCGTCCCAATCGCTGACCACCACGGGCAGGCCGCTGGCCTTGGCCTCGATGGGGGTCAGGCCGAAACTTTCCTGGATATTGTCGGACAGGGAACAAAAAATATCCGCCGCCGCCCAAAGCCCGTCGGGAAAATTGGCATCCCCATCCTCGACAAACCTGACCCGGCATTTATCGGTGAGTGTTTCGGCGGCACCGCGGAAGGCTTCCTCGGATTCCCCATCCGGAAAATAACCCATAAAAATCATATAGACCGGCTTGCCTGCGCGCCCGGCGGCTTCC
>CAZBQG010000203.1:0-8304 GCA_964493945.1 uncultured Rhodospirillaceae bacterium | reverse complement strand
GACCTCGCGGCTCTGACCCGCGCAGTCCTGGTTCGAATCCAGGCTCCCCAGCCAGTCTTTTATCCACAAAAGATAATTTATTTCAGATAGTTAGTTGAATGCCAGCCTTGGGATATTTGCGCTAAGTCAACAATAAGTCAACACCGGAGCACGTTTCACCGTGTTTTTCCCCGCCGCGCGCGGTGGGTACATGGCGATCTCAGACTTTCGCGGCCCGAACCACTCGGTTCTTATTATCCAAACCAACCGAAGGTGATATCGCCCAAATCGCTCAAAACACTATTGAACAATTTGGTATAGAACAGGCGCGTGCTTATCGTGATTTATTGATTACCAGTTTTCAAACCATTGCGGATAATCCCAATCTTGGTAAAGCGATTGACGATATTGGCAAGGGTATCGGCGCTATGACCTTAAATCTCATCCCATCTTCTACAAGATTGACGGCCCGAATATTCTGATCCTCCGCGTCCTGCACATCAGCATGAATGCGCCACAACATTTGTGATCGAATAGAGCGGGCCCGGCCACGGCATCCGCCGCACCTTGGCAAGACTGAGACTCCACCTCTCACCCCCGCCAACTGTCACCCGTCGGGCATTTCCTCGTAATTCTCCATCTCGTCGGACAGATGGGTGCAGGGGAGCGCGCACTTGGTATAGAGATTGGCTACGGGGCGGATGGAAGACGCATCGTCCATGCTGCCGATTTTTATGTTTTTCATGCCCGGGCGGGCGGCGCCGGAGCCGAACAATTGTGAGCCGCAATTGGCGCAGAATTCCTTGTTCATCATATTGCCGCTGTCGGCCTGGTGCTGGAACAAAGTTGGCGTGCCCTGGGTGATTTTCAGATCATCCGCCTTGACGAACACATTGGTGGCAAAGGAAGAACCTGTCGCCTTGCGGCAATTGTCGCAATGACAACAGAAGGTGCGCACCGGCTCCGCCGTGACTTCATATCTGATGGCGCCGCAAAGGCAGCCCCCGGTAAATCCTGTCATGTCATGATCTCCCCATTTTTGTTTCACTGTCGTTATACAAGATCAGCTCCGGTCAGGCTCTTCCATAATTTCCCGGGCTCGTCTGATCTGGGTGAGGCGGAGCCAGGCCAAAATACCCAGCGTGGATGAAAACAAAATCACCGCCGGAAGCCCGAAAAAAGTTGCGGCCCAACCCAATATGAGCGCGCCCAATGCTGGAATGGCGCGGAAGGTCATGCCCAAAAGTCCCATGACTCGGGCCCGCATATGGCCGGCCACCATATGCTGCACCAGGGTCTGGCTGCAGATGGATACGGTGTTGGAGGCGAAACCGAACGAAGCAGCCAGTCCCATCCCCACCCAAAAATTACTGTTCAGGCTGAAAACCAGCAGCACCAGGGAGCCAATCATCAGCGTGGCGGCAAAGATGCGGGCGAGGCCCTTAACCTCACCCCGGTAGGCTATCCAAAAAGCGGAAATAGTGGAGCCCGCCCCGAAGGCGGCCAGCAGCCCGGCCAACCCCTCGACGCCACGTTCGAATACCAGATCGACGAAGCCCGGCATCAGTTCCAGCACCGGGCGCAGAAGGATGGCCGAGAAAGTGGTAAAAAGACTGAGATTGAAAATGGCGTAATGGCCCCAGGCATAGCGGATGCCTTCTGAAAAGTCCGAGACGAATCCATCCTTTGAAATGCTTGGGCGTTCCACTTCCAGGGTCTTGATGGAAAACAGCATGATAACAAAAAAGAGATAGCCCAGGGCGACCAGGGCAAACACCCAGCCCGAACCCAGCGCCACCATCAGGGGGCCGACCAGGGCAGGGCCGATAAAGCGTCCGGTTTGCACCGTTCCCGCCTGCAGGGCGACGGCAGGCGACAAATCGCCTCGCGGCACCAGCTTGGCCACCAGGGCCAGATGGGACGGGTTGGAAAAACCCGATACGCAGCCTTGGAGCACGGCCAGAACCAGAAGAATTTCCTTATTGACCAGATCCAATAATGTGAGGGCGGCCAGGAACCCGATGGCCAGCGCCCAACCGGCCTGGGCCATGCGCGAAATGCGGAGCGATCCTTTTCGGTCGACGATCACGCCGCCAACCGGGCCCAGAATGATCATGGGCACCATTTCGGCGAACACCACCAGACCCAGCCAAAGCTCGGAATGGGTCAATTCCCACATCAGCCAGCCGATGGCCACCCGGTAGCCCCAAAAACCCGCCGTTGAAACCGACATGCCGATCCAATAGCGTCGGAAATTGACATTGGATAAGGCGCGCCCGGCGCCGCCGAAAATTTGAGTTCTGGCCATTGTTGATTGGTACTTATGGTATCCAAGATGGGCTTGAGGCTTATAGCATGCAAACTGGGGCTTCCCGCAAGGCGCCTATTCCCCTATAAAGCCGCCTCTTCACCGAATGAGCGGATCATGACATCAAGCATTTTCATCGATGGCGAGGCGGGAACCACCGGGCTGCAGATCAGGCAGCGCCTGGAGGGCAGGGAGGATTTGCGCCTTTTGTCCATCGGCGAGACGGAGCGGAAAGACCCGGCCAGGCGCGCCGAACTTATGAGTGAGGCCGACATCACCATCCTTTGCCTGCCCGATGATGCGGCAAGGGAAGCCGTTGATCTCGCAGGCTCCAGCCGTGTGGTGGATGCAAGTTCGGCGCACCGGACGGCGGATGGATGGGTGTACGGTTTTCCCGAAATGACGCCGGGGCAATCGGATTTGATTGCCGATGCCCGGCTTGTGAGCAGTCCGGGCTGCTACCCCACCGGAGCCGTGGGGTTGTTGCGCCCGCTGATGGACCAAGGAATCTTGCAGCCGGATTTTCCGGCCACGGTCAATGCGGTGTCCGGCTATTCAGGCGGCGGGCGCAAGATGATCGAGGCTTACGAAGATGAAGGCGCGGCGGATCATGTAGACAGTCCAATACGTATATATGGGTTGGGTCTGGAACATAAACATACCGATGAGATGCGTCTCCATGGGGGGCTCACGCACCGGCCTATATTCGTGCCCAGCGTCGGGCATTTCCGCCAGGGGATGATCGTCCAAATCCCCGTCCAGCTTTGGGCCCTGCCGGGCACACCCAAGGCATCGGACCTGCATGAGGCACTTGCCGAGGCCTATAAGGATGCGCGGTTCGTCACGGTAGCGCCCCTGCAGGAGAAAGACGGTCTGGTCCAGTTGGATGCGGAGATCAATAACGGCACCAACCGGCTGAGCCTTTATGTCTTCGATAATGATGCCCACGACCAGGCGGTGCTGGTCGCCGTGCTGGATAATCTGGGTAAGGGGGCGGCTGGTCAGGCCGTGCAGAATCTGAACATCATGCTGGGCATGGGCGAAGAAACCGGCCTGGATTAAATATCCAACTGGTCCAGATCGCCGGCGCGCTCTTGGATGAATGCCAGACGCAGTTCCGGTTTGCGGCCCATGAGCTGATCCACCAGCCCGGCGGTTTCCTTGGCCTCGGCCTGGGACTGATCGGTCATGTCATGGGGCACGGTCACCCTGAGCAAGGTGCGCGACGCCCGGGCCATGGTGGTTTCCTTAAGCTGGGCCGGAGGCATCTCGCCCAGCCCCTTGAAGCGGCTGATTTCCACCTTGCCTTTGCCGGTGAAATTCTTTTCCAGCAATTTGTCTTTGTGGATGTCATCCATGGCATAGGCCAGCTTGGCCCCCTGATTGAGCCGGTACAAGGGCGGCTGGGCGATGAATAAGTGCCCGTTTTCGATCAGCTCCGGCATTTCCATAAAGAAATATGTCATCAGCAGGGACGCGATATGGGCACCGTCCACATCGGCATCGGTCATGATGATCACTTTTTCATAGCGCAAGGAATCGTCGTTGTAAGTGGAGCCCGCGCCGCAGCCCAGCGCCTCACCCAGATCGTTCAATTCCTGATTGGCCTTTGCTTTATCGCTGGCCGCACTGACCACATTGAGGATTTTGCCCCTGAGCGGCAGGACGGCCTGGGTCGCCCGGTCGCGGGCCTGCTTGGCCGAACCGCCCGCCGAATCCCCCTCCACGATGAAGATTTCCGTTCCCTCTGCCGTGTTGCGGCTGCAATCGGACAGTTTGCCCGGCAGACGCAGGCGGCGGGTCGCCGATTGCCGTTTGAGGGTCTTTTCCTGGCGCCGTTTGAGGCGCGCGCTTGACCGTTCGATGACATGTTCCAAAAGCTGCCCGGCTCGTTCCGGATCACCCGTCAGCCAATGATCGAAATGATCACCCAAGGAAGTTTCGATATAGCGGGCCGCTTCCTGAGAGGACAGTTTCTCCTTGGTCTGGCCTTGGAATTGGGGGTTTTCCATGAAAAGCGACAGCATGACACAGGCCGAACCCAGCACGTCGTCCGCATTGATCTTGGCCGCCTGGCGGTTATTGATCAGCTCGCCATAGGCCTTCAGCCCCTTGGCCAGGGCTGTGCGCAGGCCGCTTTCATGGGTGCCGCCCATGGGTGTGGGCACCGTATTGCAGTATGAATTGAAGAAACCCTCTTCGGTTTCAGGCCAGGCGATGGCCCATTCCACCACGCCTGAGCCATTGAACTTGGACTGGCCGCTAAAGGGTGCCTTGGTCACTGTCGGCGCCTGATCCAGAGCGGTTGACAGATAATCAGTCAGGCCGCCCGGGAAATGAAGCTGGTCGCTTTCGGGCGTTTCGTCCTTACCGGTGATCAGCTCCCCGTCGCATCGCCAGCGGATTTCCACGCCCCGGAACAAATAAGCCTTGGAACGGGCCATTCGGTAAAGCGCATCAGGCCGGAAATGGGTGCGGGCGCCGAAAACCTTGGGATCGGGATGAAAGCGGATGGTGGTGCCCCGCCGGTTGGACGTGGCGCCTTTCTTTTTGAGCTTCCCCTGGGGCGCCCCCCGCACATAATTTTGGGCCCAAATGTTTTTGTCCCTGGCCACTTCCACAGTCAGCTCATCGGAGAGCGCATTGACCACCGACAGGCCGACGCCGTGCAGCCCGCCCGAAATGGCATAAGCCTTGGAGCCGAACTTGCCGCCGGAATGGAGCGTCGTGAGGATCACCTCGAGGGCGGATTTACTCTTGAATTTAGGATGGGGGTCCACTGGAATGCCCCGCCCATTATCCGAAACCGTCACATACTGACCGGCTTCCAGGCTGATTTCGATGCGGTTGGCTTCGCCGGCCACCACCTCGTCCATGGCGTTATCCAGAAGTTCGGCTACCAGGTGGAGGAGGGCGCGCTCATCCGTGCCGCCAATATACATGCCGGGGCGCAGGCGGACCGGTTCCAGCCCTTCCAGCACCTCAATATCCTTGGCCGAATAGCGGGTTGGTTTTTTGCCCGCCGGTTGGCTGAAAAGATCCTTTGCCGGGTTCATCACTGGGATTCCGAAACGCCTTTCATTAACAGCATGCTGTGGTGATAGGTTTCAATATACCAAGATGTTGCGTGTGTCAGGGTTTTTTTCGGATCGCGGCCTTCATTTCCCGCCCTCGTGGTAAAAGAGTGGGTAAGCTGTGTATAACCTGTGGATAAAATCCGGAAAATCTATAGGTATCTGTGGATAACTATCCGCACCTCAACTCAAAGCACCAGAAAGGACAGATACCCGATCCCGAAAAGTGAGACTAAGCCGAAGAAATCCTTGAGAAAATTATAAGCAGCCATGAGCGTTCCAATCCTTTTCCTAAGCGCGGTTGACCAATTTCCAGGAGCTTAGCAAAAAAAGAACAAAGTGGCAACATTTATTTTTAAGGCATATAAAAACAGCAGAATTCTCTAATTTTCAGCAATTAGGTAGATGGGGCTCGACCAGGCCTGATGACCATCCATTTGGGTTACCCGGACGAACAGGCGGGATTCGTCCGCCCCATCCACGGGGAGGGTCAGGCTACAAGTCATTTCGCTGGGCGTGTCCCCTTCAGGCAACCGCATCAGCCGCAATCCGGCTCCCAATCCAACGGTTGGGATAAAAATATCCTCAAAGCCCAAATCCGCGACGGGAATTTGGGCTATCAAGGGGCCCGTTTCGATCTCCAAATCTCCTTCATCCGGGTCGCTCAGCAAGGCATGGAAGCCCGCGAAATTGCCGGTGGTGATGGATTGCCAGGCAATACATGTGGGATCGTCCATCCTTAGGGCGCGGTTTGGGTTCCAGAAATTGATCGGCTGGGGGTCCAGAAATTCATTACCGGTGAGGCGGGCCACTCCATCCCAATTAAGCGCCCGGCCACGGCCACGGCCCCTGGCGCCTTCCCAGGTCAGACGCAACCGCCCGCCCAGATCGCCGGGGCCGTAGGGGCGCAGGCTTTCGATCAAGCGAGCCCCGTCGAAAACATCCACCCGCAGGAGAGGCGAAGTGCCGACAATTTTGAGATCAAGCTGAACCCGGTCCGATGCGGCGCAGTAAATATCGCCCATGGTGATTTCGCTGAGCGGGCGGCTGGCGGCTTCGCCCAAAGCCGGATCAGTGGCGAATATCAGGCCGGGCTGATCGAAGCCGGCCTTGACGTCCAGATAAATCCGGGCCCCCGTGGTGGCGTAATGATGGCGGGACCGCCAGCATTCCATGATCCCGGCCCGGCTCAGATCATCGGTCAGAAAACAGGTTAAGCCGCCAAAGGCGCCGAACAATGAAGCGCCGGGATGGCTGGCGCCTGGGCGGCCCTTATGGCCATCGCTGTTGGCGACGATGCCGATCCGGTGGTTCATTTCAAAGCTATCCATCAATATCCATTCGAAACTGCCCCAGGCCGAATGGATTTCCACCGATTTTTCCACCCGCCCATCGTGATAGCGCCGCATATCGGCATAGCGCCCGCCCACATGGGCATTGACCACGGCGTCTCGGTCAATGAGCGCCCGGAACAGATCATCGGCCGTGTTGCAGTCGTTATCGATGTCGGAAATATCAGGGATCATGGCATGGGACGAGCGCCGGATGGTCTCGCCCGCCTTGGCAAAATAGACGTTGCGGTCGCCCCCCATCCCCGTATTGCCCGACCATTCATAGCCAGGCATGGCGGTGAAGCGGCCGGGCTCATCGAAGCGTTCACAGAGGTCACATATCTCGCCCCAGAATTCGGTGCTCACCTGGAAATCATTTCCCTGATGGCTGGTGGCATCCAAAAAAGCCATATCCCGGGCGAAGGCGAAATAATCCCCGGCGCTGTTGGTCCCCACGGTCTCCTTGCTTTGGCCATGCATGTCGCCCCAGAAGTGGCGGGGGCCGCCGCCGTCGCTGATCACCAGGGGATTGGAGCGGGCCAATTGGGTGCCGTCCCCGTCCGTGAGCCGGATTTCCAAAATGCCGGGCTCTTTGACCGACAAACTTTCCAAAATTTGGGTGAATTGGCCCGGCTCAAAAGCCACGCTTTCCGGCAGGCCCTGAACTTCCAGGTTCGCCGACAGACCCAGCCTGGCCTTGATGTTATCGCTGGGGTTGCCCCAACCATCGTCGCATCTGAGACCTAAACGGAATTTGTCCCCCACCTGCCGGGCACTGGGCAGCACCGCCCGCCAATCCACCGGCGGGCCGGGATGCATGGTGAGAGTTGGCTGATCGGGCAGGGGCAGGTAATCCCGCGTGGCGAAGGGATTGGCCAGGACGAGAAGCTCGAAATTATGTTCGGCGAAGGTCTGGATGCGCATGCCGGGCGATCCTTCCCGCTGATCGCCAAAGCAGAGCGTGATCTCGTCGCCCTCATCCATGAAGCCACCGCTTATGCCTATCTCCAGCCCTTTGATATATGGCCTTTGAAATCCGAAGGGGCTGTAGCTGAGGCTCGCTTGAAAATCCCCGCTGACCTCAGCCGTGGTGTAACCCGGTGCTTTTGGATCATTAAACTGAGGAGGCGTCTGATCGGTCGCCAGGCGGAACAGCACGCGCAAGCCCCCCCCGTCATCAATGCCGAAGCGGCCCGCCTTGTAGGTCAGCGAGTACGTCGTCCAGGTGCCGATTTCCAACGGCTCCCGGGGACTGACGCTGGCCGTTCCCAGATCAGCGGAATAGGGGGAGGTTTGATCCGCCATCTTCGATTCTTACTGTTTGGTGCCAAGAATGTGTAGCTCGACATTCACCTTGGCGGCGACCCTGGGGGCCAGGAATTTCATGCCATGGGCGGTGCGGTCGATGCTCCCCTTGGCCTCGAAACCAGCGAACACTTTCTGCATTCGCGGATGAAGCCCCTTGCGAAAAAAGGTGACGTCCAGGGTTACGGGCTTGGTGACGCCCAACATCGTGAGATTGCCTGTGATTTTACCCGTCTTGGCGCCGGTCTTTTCCACTTTGGTGCTGGTAAAAGTCATTTCCGGGAATTCCTTGACGTTGAAGAAGCCG
>CAZBQG010000202.1:0-8369 GCA_964493945.1 uncultured Rhodospirillaceae bacterium | reverse complement strand
AACCCTCACCCCTTCAAGGGCGCGGTGTCAGATCAAGTCGGAACTACTTCATATAAATCAGGCGCCGCGCACCGCCCTCTTTACAAGGTTCTGCATCAGATGAACCTTGAAGTGATTGTAATTGAGCGGCCTTGCACCGCGCACCGCCGCCTTGCCGGCAAGCCCGGCCAGCTCTTCGCCCGGTGCTTCGCCCTTGGCCACATCCTCGACCACCTTCAGGCGTTTGGGCACGCATTCCACGCCGCCGCAGGCCATGCTCATGCGTTCGGTCTTGCCGCCCTTGACGACCATGGCCGAGGCCACGCTGACCAGAGCAAAATCCCACGAACCACGGTCGGCCACTTTTTCGAAATAGAATTTGGCGCCGGCCCATTTGGAAGGAAGTACGATCTTGGTGAGAATCTCACCCGGCTGGATCGCGGTCATGTTCTTGATGTCCTTGGCCGGGCCGACGAAGAAGTCACCGACCTCCACCGTGCGTTCGCCCTTGGCACCCTGGATGACCATCTTGGCTTCCAGGGCAACTAGCGCGGGGCCCGTATCCGACGCGGTCACCGCGACGCAGCGGTCCGCGTTGAACAAGGCATGTTCCCGGTTCATGGCCGTCGGCGTATCGGCAAAGCAGGTATTGCCGCCGGCCCGGTAACACGGAAATCCGTCCCGGTAATACCAGCATCTGGTATCCTGGGCCGCATTGCCGCCAAGAGTGCCCGAGATGCGGATCTGGGGGCTGGCCGCTTTCAGAGCTGCTTCGGCCAGAACGCCGTATTTCCCCCGCACGATGGGGTTCGTTTCCACATCGGACAAGGTAGTCAAGGCGCCGATTTCCAGACCGGCAGCGGTTTCCCGGATGCCTTTCAGTCCGGCGATGCCGGTAAGATCGACCACCGCCTTGGGTGCCTTCACCCGGTCCTTGAACCAGGAAAGACTATCGTTTCCGCCGGCCAGCGCCCAGCCGTCATTGCCGAAACGGGCGAGCAATGAAATGGCATCCTCGACGCGGGAAGGCTGGTAGAGCTCGAAGCTCTGCATCATGTCACGTATCATGGCTGCATCCCCTTACTGAGTATGGAGTTGGAGCGGTTTGAAGGACTGCTCCTTACCCGCCAAAGCGTTGACGATCATATCGGGCATGATCGGTGTACGGTTGAAGATATGCCCGCCCATGGCGTCCGACAGAGCGCAGATCAGCGCCGCCGCGGCCGAACCCAAAACCGGCTCGCCGATGCCCCTGGCGCCCACCGGATTGGAAGGATCGGGCTTATCCACCCAGTCGGCCACAAGGTCCGCTTTTACATCCAAGTATGAGGGCGGCTTGGTCTGGTAAAAGCCCTTATTGGCGGGCCTGCCGTTCTTCGGATCATAGACGTAACGTTCCATGCAGGCCATTCCCAGACCCATGACCGCACCGCCCTTGATCTGTTGGGCCAGACTGTCGGGATGCATCACCGTACCGCAATCGGCAATGCCGACGAAGTCCTTGATTTCGAACTTGCCGGTTTCCGTGTCCAGCTCGATCTCCACGAAGGAAACCGACAATGCGGGGGGCAATCCCTTTTTGGGCAGGGTATCCTTGGCCACGCCGATCAGGCCGGATCCGGCCAGATGGCGAAGCGCGCCCTTGGTCGGCGGTTTGATGCCCTTGGGCCCGCCGGCCTTGCCGTATTTGCCGGTATATTTGCCGCCGAGCTCTATGGCCCGTTGCGCCGCCTTGGCGTAGGTCATTGATTTAGAGCCCTTTTGGGCCACCACCTTGCCTTTTTGCAGCTTGTAGTCACCGGGCTTTCCACCCAGATCCTTGGCGGCGATTTCCAGAAGCTTGGTCTTCGCATCCTGCGCCGCTACCCAATTGGAACGGGTCTGGGTGTAGATGGAGTTGGACGCAAACTGGCCGATGACGAAGGGCAGACCCTTTCGCGTATCGCCATGTTCGATGATGCAATCTTCCCACGGGCAGTCCAGAACCTCGGCCGCCACCCTGGAGGTGTCGGCATAGGAATAGGTGCCCAGATTGCCGGACCCGTTCTGGATGTGCAGCTTGCCGTCGGGCGTGATACGGACGATGCCGTCCCACCCGTTGAAGCCGCCCTGGTGATAAGCTTGGCCGACGCCGATGCCGGTCACCTTACTGCCTTTTTTCTGACCGCTGCGTTTCTTCTTTTCATCCCAATTGAAGCGCTTGGCACCCTTGGCCAGGGCTTCGGGAATATAGGCACTGGACAGGGGAACGCGTTTTTTGGCGCGTCCGCTGAAAATCTTGCCCTTGTTGGTGGCCCCATTGATGCGCCGGATTTCGACCCGGTCGATGCCCAACTTGCGGGCCGCCTTGTCGATGATAGGTTCCATGGCCGCTGCCGTCTGGTTCTCACCCGGCCCCCGTTGCGGACCCCGGGGCGCCGTGTTGGTCAAAACGGGAATACCCCGCCAACGCATATTTTCCGGCTGATACATGATCGAGGAAGAAGCACCGGCATTGCGGAAATCGGGGAACCCGGTATTGGGGCCATTGTCATGCACCACATAAATGTCGAGGGCGCTGATGCGGCCGTCGGCCTTGAAACCGATCTTCACATGTCCCTGGAAGCTGGGACGCCCGGAACCGATGAAATATTCCTCGGCCCGGGCGATGCGCAACATCACAGGACGTTTGATCTTTTTTGACATATGAGCGGGAAGCGCCATATAGGGATAGGCACCACCCTTGGAGCCGAACCCACCGCCACAATATTCGGAAATAAAGACCAGCTTGTGGGGCTTGATGCCGATGAATTTGGCCATGAAGGGTGCGGCAAATGTAGAGCTTTGCGTCGAGCCGTGCAGGAAGCAGCGGTCCCCCTGCCAATAAGCCATGGCCGAACGGGTCTCCATGCATTGGTGCGGTTGGCTGGCGGTGACGAAGTTTTCCTCGACGACCAGCTTGGCATCCTTGAAACCCTTATCCAGATCGCCGTAGGACCATTCCTCGGCCGGTTTGCCCATGGGCAACTCGCCCTCGCCCGCCTTGGCGAAGTCACGCGCCGTCCATTTGATTTCCTTGAGCTTGATCCCCCGGTTGGCGACATTCCCGCCGGGCCGGGCATTGGGTCCGCCGGGGTGAAGACTGTCCAGCGGATCGGTAATGAAGGGCAGGGGCTGCAAATCGATCTTGATCTTGTCGATAGCATCGGCGGCCGTGGTTTCGTCCACCGCGGCAACGGCCAGGATAGGCTGGCCGACGAACAAGGGCTCGTCGCTCAGCATTACATCGCGCGGCGGCGGAAGCTTGGGCAGGTCACCCGCCCTCAAAATCCCCAAAACGCCCTTCAACTTAAGCGCCGCCGACGCATCGACGTTCCGCACCTTGGCGTGGGGCATGGGGCTCAGCAGAAGCTTCATGAAAACCATGCCTTCGGCACGGTAATCTTCGGCGAATTTAGCCTTGCCGGTGACTTTGCCTACCACGTCGGGCGGCAGGAAATTTTTTCCAACTAGATTATAAGCCATTTTTAAGACCTCCCCGCCACGCGCATGACGGCATCAAGATAATTGGTGTAAGCCCCGCACCGGCAAAGATTTCCGGACAGGGCATGGCGCGCCTCTTCCCGGGTCGGTTTGGGGTTGGCTTTGAGCAGCCCGACCGTGGCCATGATCTGGCCCGGCGTGCAAAACCCGCATTGGGGCGCCAATTCGTCGACCATGGCCTGCTGAACCGGGTGCAGTTTGCCCCCGGGACCGGCCAGCCCCTCGACGGTGGTCACTTCGCGCCCGCGCACCGAATGGGTGAGCGTGGTGCAGGAATAATGGGCCACCCCGTCCAGCAGAACGGAACAGGCGCCGCATTCGCCCCGGTCGCAGCCCAGCTTGGCACCTGTCAGACCCAGCTTATAGCGGAGCGTCATGGTCAGGGTTTCCTGGGGTAATACATCGACCCGGCGGACCCGCCCATTGACCTTGAGGCTGACCATGCGCTCTACCGCGCCTGTCGCCGCCTTGGCCTGCCTGACACCGCCTCCGGTCATGACAAAGCCGGCGGCCGATACGGCGGCACCGGAGGCGATCACGCCTTTGATGAAATCCCTCCGTGAAGTGGGCGTTTCGGCGACCTCGGCCAACAATGAGGGTTCCCCATCTTCTTTGGCAATATGACCCTCTTCGGCCATACCAAGGTCCGCCGGCTCATACTCTTGCAATTCTGGGTATTCGTGTTCGGACATAAGCACCTCCAGGCTCTGGCAAATTTGCAAGCCGCCCGCCGGGATGCACCTAAATTGGTTTTTATTTCGTTGTCTCCCTGGAGCTGTCTCGGGTGTTATCACACCTCGTTAAAAAACCTTTTCACAAATGTTCGGACAGCACAACTGCAAACTATTCACGAGAACGTGTTTTTTGTGGAGAGACTGAATCTCAGGCGAAGGCCAGGGGTATGCGGGTATTGGTGGCGCGCAGGCGCTTGACCTCGACCAGCAGCAGGGAATGATAAAAACGGCTGGAAAATTCCGCGTCCGAGGTGCTCAATTCCTCGGCCACGTCATGGCCAAAACCCTGCACCGTGACTTCGCCATCGGCAATCAGGGTGGCGCTCGCCCCCAAGCCATCCATGAAGGACATTTCGCCGATGATTTCCCCAGGACCCAAAGGTGTTACGAATTCGCCACCCCTGCCCAGGGTCATGGAATGGGTCACCCGCACCCGGCCCTTGACGATCACGTAAATGACGTCAAGCAGCTGCCCCTCCACCAGAATTTCCGAACCCGGCGAAAAAACGGATTCCGTGCTGGCTTGGCGCAGCAACTTGATTTCATCTTCGCTCAATTCGGTGAACGCCGCCGCAAATGCATCGAACGCCATAACTGCTCCCTCAAAAGAGCCGGCTCGCGGAATTCACGATTGAAATCCCGCAAGGCATTAATAGCGCCGTTTATTACCTCATTCGGGGCCTGACCGCAAATGGACCCAATTGACTTTGGTCAATGTTAACCATGTGGAAACCGTCTTAGATTAGCTTCTCAGCCATCAGTCAGGCCGGGCCACCGGAAACGGGTTATGGGGGAAGTGGATGATCACTGACCGCGTCGATAATGTTACCAAGATACATCCCGAATTCCGCAACGCGCATCCGCCGGCGCCGATCAGCGTCAAGATCGAGCTGACGGCCCGCTGCGATTTTCAGTGTTTCTATTGCGCCACCGGCGCACGCTTCAGATCGAAGGGTGATATCGACTGGGATTTCTTTTGCCGCATCACCCGCGAGATGCGGGACGCCGGCGTCGAGGAGCTGGACGTCTTTTATCTGGGTGAGAGTTTTCTTTATGAAAGGCTGCCAGAAGCCATCGCCTTCGCCAAAAAAGAGGCGGGCTTTCCCTATGTCTTCCAGACCACCAATGGCCGCCGGGCGGCGCCGGACAGGGTGCGCGACGAGGTGGAAGCCGAAACCGGGCACCGGTGCGGCTTGTGGGCCTTATCCATCCATTATGACGGCGAACAGCTGGACCGCATGCAAGAGGCCGTGACTTTAATTGAACCCTATGTGGGCCGCCATTACTGGCTACCACTATATGGCCAGGCCGGGCTGACGGCGGGCGCCCGGGGGACCAAACCGGTGGCCGGCAATGTGGGCCGGGCCGGCAATATGCGCGATCCCCTGCCCTGCTGGTCGGTCTTTACCGAGGGGCATATTACCTATGACGGGCTGTTGGCGGCCTGCTGCTTCAATCATGACGGAAGGTTCAATATGGGGGATCTGAACCAGATGCCCTTCATGGAGGCCTGGAACAGCCAGGTATTCCAGACCCTGCGCCAGGCCAATCTGGATTTGGATGTGACCGGCACGGCCTGCGAAAAATGCATCGCCTATGCCGAACACCATATCGATGCACCCCGGGCCGAAGCCGAAGCGGCCCTTTAGGGTCTATTCAAAAACCAAAATTTCGTCATCGACGGCGGCCTCCGGGGTGTGCAGGCGGACCACAAGCTCGGCCCGCTTCTCCAGAACGGCACGTTGGTTGAGATAGCCCTTATCCGTGATTTCGTTGGCATCGATATCGGGGGGTGCGGCCAGGATCATGGCCCGGCGGATGCGCGTGCTGGAACCGGGATTGGCCCCGTTATGGGCTTTTAGACCAGCCGCCAGAGCATCCCGCACGGGGGTAGCTGAAATAAGCTCCGCCAATGGAGTATCGGCGCCGGCGCCGGGCACCAGCGCCGCGCAGCCAACCATATTGGGGAAAATGAGAATTCCCACCTCGCCCCGGTTCTGACCGGTGATCACGCAATCCCTGATGACGCCGGGGGCGGCGGCAATCGCATTGACGCGGAGCGCACCCACATGCACCCAAGTGCCCGACGTCAATTTGAAATCCTCCGACACCCTTCCGTCGAAGACAATGCCCCGGGTGGGCTCCTTGGTATCTTCCAGCCGGCCCGCATCACCGATCCGGTAAAAACCATCATCGTCAAATGCGGCGCTGGTCAAATCGTCCCGCTTCCAATAGCCGGGCGTCACACTGGGCCCCCGCACCCGCAGTTCCAGCTTGTCGCCGGAAGGCACCATTTTGATTTCCGTGCCGGGGATGGGCAGGCCGATGACGCCGGCCCGCTCAATGGGGAAATGAACCGAGGTGGCCAGCGGCGAGGTTTCGGTGGAACCCCAGGCCGAAACCATCATGACCCTTTCGCCCCGCTCCTTGATCGATACATTTTCCAGGCGCTCCCAGACGCTTTGGGGCAGGGCGGCGGCGGCATAGAAGATCATATCTAGTTGGCTGAAAAAATTCCTTCTCAGCGCTTCGTCGCTTTCCAGATAATTGGCCAGAAGATCGAACCCCAGGGGCACGTTGAAATAGATGGTGGGCGAGATATCCGTGAGATTGGCGACGGTGGCATCAAATATGCCGGGCGCGGGCTTGCCCTCATCCACATAAATGGCGCCGCCGTTGCGCAGCATCATGAAAAAATTATGGTTGGCCCCAAACGTATGGTTCCAGGGCAGCCAGTCCACGGTAACGGGCGGGCGGTCTTCAAGAAATGGCCAAAGCTGGGCCGCCGCCTGCTGGGACGAACACAGCATGCGCTGGGTGTTGATCACGCCCTTGGGCTGGCCGGTGGAGCCCGAGGTAAACAGGATCTTGGCCATGCTGTCTTGCGTGAGAGCATTGAAGGCCTGATCGACGGCGGGCGTGGGCTTGGTGGCCAAAAGACCGGCGAACGAGGTGGCCTTCATGCCGGGGGGCGGATTTTCGCCGATGATTTTCTCAGCGTCGGTCAGTTCGGGGATGGCCAGGGCGCGCTCGAATTTGGCGCCATCGGCGGCATAGACCAGACCCGGCGTGACCAGCGACGCGATATATTTAAGCTTGCCCAGATCCTGGCTCATCAGGGAATAGGCCGGCGATATGGGTGCCACGGGCACGCCCGCATGCATGGCGCCCATTTGCAAAAGCCCGTTATCGACGGCGTTGTCCGAAAGAATGGCCACGGGGTGCTCTGCCGAAAGCCCCCGGTCCAACAGGGCCTGGGCGATGGCCAGGACGGATGCCATGGCCTGGGCGTAGCTTACTTTGCGCCACGACCCCTCTGGCCCGGTGCGGTCGGCCAGAAAGACGGCATCGGGAGTTTCCGCAGCCCAGCGCACCAGCATTTCGCCGACGCAGCGCTCATGGGCCGCCAGCTCCTGGGGTGAAGACAACACAAAAGCGCCACCGGAAAGCTCTTCCACCTCCACCCCGGCGGGCGCCATATTGAGCAGTTTTATGGGCGGTTTGGACATGTGATCTTCCTCCTACAAGCCGGTGGAAAAGCGCACCATGATGGCGATGACGGCAAGCTGCATAATACCCTGGGAGGCGACGACGCGCACATAAATACCCATCCAGCGGTCGATCTTGTCCCAATCGGGGGCGTCCTTGAACATCTGCAGATAAACCCGAATATTGACCGGCAACAAGATAAGCATGCCCTGCACACCGAGAATTGTGGTGATCGCCAGGGCCGCGATGGGCCACCAGAATTCAGGGAAAGGCAAATCCATATAACCCATGGCGACGGCCAGAAACCAGCCCGACGTGGAGACCACAATGGAAAGCGCGGTCATGATGAACAGGGTCTTGGGCACCAGCCGGGTAATGATGGCCCGCCTTGCCTCGCGCCCTGCCCGGCGCAACACGGGGCCAATGACAAAGCCCATATAAAGATCGATCCCGGTCCACATGACCCCGCTGATCACATACACATAGCGCAAGGACCATGCATCATCGCTGATGATGGCACCCGCCATGAGGGCGCTGGACAGGCCCGCCCAGTAAAGATTACGCCAATCGATCCGCGTCCCCGGGCCCAGCGGGGCCGGGCTGGTGTTAGGGTCGGTGGGGCGTGACAGGTTGGTGACGATGAAG
>CAZBQG010000201.1:0-8392 GCA_964493945.1 uncultured Rhodospirillaceae bacterium | reverse complement strand
TCCCGGCGCGGCAATCACGAAGTCATGATGCGCGGCACCTTCGCCAATATCCGCATCCGCAACGAAATGGCGCCGGGCACGGAAGGCGGCGTCACCCGCCATATGCCAAGCGGCGAGGAAATGTCCATTTTCGATGCGGCCATGAAATACCAGGACGACGGTGTGCCCCTGGTGATCATCGCCGGCAAGGAATACGGCACCGGATCATCGAGGGACTGGGCGGCCAAGGGGACGCGGCTGCTGGGCGTCAAGGCGGTCATCGTCGAAAGCTTTGAGCGCATTCACCGGTCAAACCTGGTGGGGATGGGCATATTGCCCTTGCAATTCAAGGATGGGCAGACACGGGGAAGCCTTGAACTGGACGGCTCGGAGACCTTTGATATCACCGGAATAGCCGCCGGCATCGAGCCCCGCATGGATGTGGCCTGCCGCATCACGCGGGCCGATGGCCGGGCGGAGGAAATCACGCTTCTTTGCCGCATCGATACGGCTGACGAGGTGGATTATTACCGCCATGGCGGCATTCTCCAATATGTGCTGCGCAACATGCTGGCCGGGTAAATTCATGCTCACCGGCATTTGATTGGTGCAAAACCGTATCTTGCACTATTTGTATATCATGAGCTGGTCCAAGCCATATTGGGTCGTCTGTCTGCTGACGGCGTTTCTGACCCTCCAGCCCCTCCCCGCCTCCGCCGGGGAGCGGAGCCCGACGGTGGTCGAGCTGTTTACCTCCCAAGGCTGTTCTTCCTGCCCGCCGGCGGACAAGCTTTTGGGCGATCTGGCCAAACGCAAGGATGTTCTGGCGCTGTCTTTTCATGTGGATTACTGGGACTATATTGGTTGGAAGGATCCCTTCGCCCAAGCCGCATATTCAAATCGCCAACGGGCCTATTCCAGGATTTTCGGAAAAAGCTATGTCTATACGCCCCAGATCGTCATCCATGGCATCGGCGAGACGCAAGGCGCCAATGAGGGCGAAATCAACCGCCAGATCAACCGGGCCGGCCTGGCGCCCGATACCAGAGTCGGCCTTATTCGGGACAAGACCGGCACCCTCAATATATCCATCGCATCTGTTCCTTATCCGGTCCTTGCCGCAGTCTGGTTGGTCTATTTCGATCCCAAACATAAAACCAGGGCGCGGCGGGGCGAAAACCGGGGGCGGACGATCTTTAATTATAACGTAGTGCGGGCCATCAAGCGGATCGGCGAATGGCGGGGACGTGAGCTTGTCCTGAAAGTGCCCGGCAAGGATATCAAATCACAAAAAACCAATGGCGGCGCGGTGATCATTCAGGCCGAACAAAAAGGGCCAATTTTAGGCGCCCAGCGAATCTCCTTCGCGCCAACCAACTGACCGGCCCTCCTCTCTTGGCCTGCCCGGCAGGCTGATCTGGCGGAAATCGGCCAATATCTCTCCTCCCTCCCGGATAGTCTTGAAATCATGGCCGTAAGCGCCCATAAGAAACTTCATTCGCCTGACCTGCGCTGGAACAAGCTTGAGCCGCTTCAAAACCATTGATGGACTTGACCTGACCGAAAAACGGGTCCTGTTGCGCGCCGATCTGAACATGCCCATGTCGGACGGCGTGGTCACCGACCGCACCCGCATCGACCGCGTGGTGCCGACCATCCGCGAACTCATCGGAAAAGGGGCCACGGTCCTTGTCACCAGCCATTTGGGCCGCCCTGGCGGCCGCCGCGACGAGGCTTTGAGCCTGGCGCCGGTGGCCGGTTTACTGAGCCAGATGCTGGGCGGCACCGAAGTCGGTTTCGCTTCTGATTGCATCGGCCCGCCGGCCAGGGCACTGGCCAAAAGCCTGGAGCCCGGGCATGTGGGGTTGCTGGAGAATCTGCGCTTTCACCCGGGCGAAGTCAGGAATTCGGACAATTTCGCCAAGGAGCTGGCCAGGCTGGCGGATATTTATGTGGATGACGCCTTTTCCTGCGCCCACCGGGCCCATGCTTCGATCGACAAAATCGCTCATTTGCTGCCAGCCGCCGCCGGACGGCTCATGCAATCCGAGCTGGAGACCCTGGAACATGCCCTTGAATATCCAGAACGCCCGCTGATCGCGGTCGTCGGCGGCAACAAAATCGATACCAAACTGGCCGTCCTGGGCCATTTGTTCGAAAAGGTGAATCAGTTAGTGATCGGCGGGGCCATGGCCAATACGTTTCTCAGGGGCCGCGGCCTGGAAATAGGAAAATCCAGATGGGAACCCCCCATGATCCAGACGGCCCGCGATCTTGAGGCCGAGGCAGCGGAAAAGAACTGTGAGATTTTCTTGCCCGTCGATGCGGTGCTGGCCGATACCCTGGAAGAAAGGTCGAAAACCACCATCGTTCCCATTGATCAGGTGCCGAGCGACAAGATGATCCTGGATATCGGCCCCCAATCGGCTGAAATGCTGGGCGGTTTGATCCAGGCGTCGCGCAGCCTGGTCTGGAACGGGCCTCTGGGCGCCTTCGAAATCCATCCATTCGATCAGGGCACCAACGCCGTCGCCCAGGCCGCCGCCCGGGCGACCCAGGAAAACGGACTGCTCAGCGTCGCCGGCGGCGGCGATACCATGGCGGCCCTGGCCAATGCGGGCGTCGTGGATAAATTTTCCTATGTCTCGACGGCGGGGGGCGCCTTCCTGGAATGGCTGCAAGGCCGCCAATTGCCGGGGATCATGGCGCTCCGCAACGGTATTCGCTAAATCTAGCCCGCCATGCGAGCCCGGCCTTCCTTCATCAGGGTAAGCGACGCCAGGCCGCAAATATCTTCGCTACCCTCCAGCCCCATGATGCGCTCAACCAGCCGCGCACCCTGATCGGCGTCATACCAATCAGCCGCGTAATCCATGCACTGGTCGAAGGCATTGATCTGGTCCGTTTCCGAGAGGGGGTTGCCGGGGAAACCGGGAGGCACGGTCAGGGCGCAATCCTGGCTTGATCCATCACCCATGACGAAACTGATCTTCACCGCCGAATGGCCCGTTTCGTAAAGTTTCTCGTCGCGGATGATGCGGATGCGCTTGATCATTTCCGCCACCTCGTTTGAGCGCACGGCGTCTGGCTTGAAATGGACCAGTTGGGCGCCGCCATTGACCAGGGCGTTGGCCACACAAAAGGCCACATTGAATTGGGCGTCCACCGTCGGGCTATCGCCGATCTTGAAGGGGTGACCCACCAGATTGAAGGAATGGGGCGGCAGGGTGATGTGAACTTCTTCGATCCCGTCTGCGGGAATTTTTTTCTGGTCCAGAAAATTAAGGGTCAATTCGCTGGCCCCTTGGGTCATGCCACAGCCGGGATGCTTCTTGAACAAGGTCTCCGACAATTTGAAATAATCACCCAACCCCCCGATCCAGCGGTCTACATTTACCTCTTCGCCGCAATATAATTTGGAATAGCCATAGACGCCGGAAATGAAATTACCCGGCCCGGTCAGCCCCGCCTGGGCCAGTTGGGCGCAATTGACTGCCGTCTCGGCCACCCAGCCCTGGATCACCCGCACGGCCAAGGACCCGTCGATATTGCTTTGGAAACTGCCGCCGCAGCGGTTGAAGGCAAGCCCCAAGGCATTCAGGGTTTGTTTTTCATCCAACCCCATGACCCTGGCTGCCGCCGCGGTCGATGCGAAAATGGTTCCAAACCCGGTGGGGTCCAGCCCGGCGAAATCCTGCTCGGTCAGATTAAGCCTTGCCCCCACTTCCAGCCCGACGAACATGGCGGAAAGGAATTCCCGGCCGCTACAGGCCCCTTTCAGTTCGGCTGCCGCCAACGCGGCGGGCAGCACGGATGACGTCAAATGCACGCCGGGCAGCATGGCATCGCAAAAATCCAGCGCCCGGCACATGGTCGCATTGATGAAGGCCGCACCCTGGGCGCTCATACCCTCGCCAAAGACCAGCACGGTTGCCTGTGCACTCTCCGCCCGGGCGGCGGCCAATTGCCGGATTTCGGGGATTCCGTCTTCATGGGCGCCGGCGATACCCGTTCCCAGGGATCTTAAAATGGACCATTTGACCATCTGCTTCAGATCGCCCGGAAACTGTTCCAGCGACCCATCACGGATGAAAGTGACCAGGCTTTTTTCCACATTCGCCGTCATAAGCTGAGCCCCCCTTTGGTCTTATGTGCTGATTATCCAGGATTATTCCATAGCCAACCGATTCGGTCCAGAATGGATATTTCGTTGAAAATCAGCCCTGACGGGCAAAATTGGGCCTGTAATCCAGGGTTTAAGGTATTGAAAACATTGTTCTTTGTAGACAAAAAATCTCTACACTTGCAGATTAATAATCGTTTTGGCAGACTTGCAAATTAATAATCATCTTAGCAGAATCGAACCTATAAATAAAACTAAATTGAGGGACGCTGGGAATATCATGGAGCCTGCTCAAAGCTTTCGGTTTGGGGATTTCGCGCGGGAAGCCTCCCTGGACCGCCACCGCATAAGCTACAATTCGCTGGCCCCCAAGATCGAACGGGACGCCGAGGGAAAAATTTTTCCCTATGAGCCGCCCAAGGTTCAGCTCCGCTCCATCGACATCTACAACCTGATCCGGCCCTATACCCAGGTCCGCTTCATGGAGCAGTTGAAGGCGGTGGTTCCCCTGGCCCTTTATCTGGTCATGTTCCAAATCTTCTTCCTGCGTCAGATGGTGGAGGATTCATGGATCATTACCGGCGGGCTGTTCGCCGTCATCGCCGGGCTGATGCTGTTCATGGAGGGGCTGAAGCTGGGTCTGATGCCCCTTGGCGAGGCCATCGGCATTACGCTCCCCAAAAAATCACCCCTGCCCGCCGTGCTGACCATCGCCTTCTTGCTGGGCGTCGGCGTCACCTTCGCCGAGCCCGCGATCGGCGCGTTGAAAGCCGCTGGCGCCATCGTATCGGTCAAATCCGCGCCCTATCTTTACACCTTGCTCAACGACTGGTCGGGTACTTTGGTTCTGGTGGTCGGTGCCGGCGTAGGCCTTGCCGCCGTTCTGGGTACCTTGCGCTTCGTCCATGATTGGAGCCTGAAGCCACTGATTTACGGCGCCATGGTGCCGGTTTGGGCTCTCACCATCTATGCCCTGATGGATCCGGAACTGACCAAGGTTCTGGGCCTCGCCTGGGACAGCGGTGCGGTCACCACCGGGCCGGTCACCGTGCCTTTGGTATTGTCCCTGGGCATCGGCATCGCGGCGGCCGCCGGATCGGGCGATACGCCCCTATCTGGCTTTGGGATCATTACCCTAGCTTCGATCTTCCCCATCATCGGGGTGCTGTCCCTGGCCATTTTCGTCTCCACCCAGACTTCGCCCGCCGAGATCATCGCCGCCGCCACCGCCGCCAGCTCGACGGCCAGCAGCGCGCCCCCCGCCTGGTGGGAAGTGACGCCGGGGGCCGAAATCGTCGGCGGCTTGCGGGCCATTGTTCCCCTGGTCATTTTTCTGGTCCTGGTCATGAAGGTCATGCTGCGCGAACCCATCAAAAATGCCGGCATCCTGGCCTATGGCATCACGCTGACGGTCCTGGGCATGATCATTTTCAATCTGGGGCTGACCTTCGGCCTGGCCAAGCTGGGTGGACAATCGGGCGGCTTGGTGCCGGCCGCCTTCCTGGCCCTGGATACGGTCAAGGGGTCGCCCCTTTACGTCTATTCCCTGGGCATCGCCCTGGCCCTTGGGTTCGTCTGGTTCCTGGGCTTTGGCGCCACCCTGGCCGAGCCGGCGCTCAATGCGCTGGGGGCCACGGTGCAGGAACTGACCCAGGGCGTGTTCAAGAAATCCATGCTCATGTATTCGGTGTCGTTTGGCGTCGGCACGGGCATCGCCGTGGGGCTAGCCAAGATTATCTTCGCCATTCCCCTGGCCTGGCTGCTGATCCCCGGATATGGGTTGGCCCTGATCCTGACCCATTTTTCGTCCGAGGAATTTGTCAATATCGCCTGGGACAGCGCCGGCGTCACCACCGGACCGATCACCGTGCCCCTGGTTCTGGCCATCGGGCTCAGCTTCGGCAACGCGGTCGGCGCGGTGGAGGGGTTCGGCATTTTGTCCATGGCCTCCATCTGCCCCATCCTGGCCGTTTTGACCACCGGGCTTTGGGTTGCCTGGCGCACACGCAAGGACGAAGAGCCGGCCCAGGCAACCGGTGAAACCGTCGATCAAGTGGGAATGCCAAACCTATGACAAAGCGCGAGATATTTCTAACCGATCTGGCCCTGATCACCTGCATCGTGCAGCGCGGCCTGGGCGATGAAATCGTTCTTGCCGCGCGCGAGGCCGGCGCCCAGGGGGCGACCATCAATTACGCAAGAGGCACCGGCGTGCGAGAACGCCTGGGGCTTTTGGGCGTCGCGGTCGAGGTGGAAAAGGAAGTGATCAATATCGTCGTCGCCTCCGAGCAGGTGGACACGGTCTTTGACAGTATCCATCATGCCGGAAAGCTGGATACGCCGGGCATGGGCTTCATGTATGTGACGCCTTTGGAAAAGGCGGCCACCTATATCCCGCCTCATGTGGTGGAAAAGCTGGAAGAAAGCGGATAAGCCGCCCATGACCCCACCCATGAGCCCAGTGGCAAATGCCAGCAAGCTGATCACCTGTTCCTTTACCGATGACGGAAGGGCACAAAATCTGATCAAGGCCCTGAAGGAAGAAAAGGGCATCTTCACCGCCAACATGTATCAATGCCGTGGCTTTGGCGCCATGGACAAGCCGGGCCGGTTGCGCCGCCTGCCCCAGCCCCACTCGGTGCGAGTGCTCACCGTGGTTGTGCCCGAAGAGCGGGCCGATGAGCTGTTCAGCTATATCTGGACCACGGCGGAAATGGACCGCCCGGACGGCGGCCTCATCTATCAAACGCCACTCAACGGAGCAACCTTGTTCACCCTGCCCGATGAGGCGGATGAAGAGCGCCGCGAAGAGATCAGACGCGATAGCGAAACCGAGCGGCGAGGCACGGAACGGGACGGGGAAGCGCACCGGGACGGAACCGACCGGCGTGACGTGGATTAACACTCTTCATTTCCCCCTTTTAGATGTTGGATGAGGCAAAGCTAAAGGGAGAAAACCATGTCCAACAGCGCTCTGGCCGAAACCCATGCCCGTTCCCTGAACGACCCCGAAGGCTTTTGGGCCGAAGCGGCCCAGGCCATCCATTGGGACAAACCATGGGACAAGGTGCTCGATGCATCCAATCCACCCTTTTACCGCTGGTTCATCGGCGGGGAAATGAACACCTGTTACAACGCGCTTGATCTGCATGTGGAAAATGGGCGGGGCGATCAGGCGGCCCTGATCCATGACAGTCCAGTGACCGGCTCGGTTACCGCTTACAGCTTTACCGAATTGCGCGACCGGGTGGCCCTGCTGGCCGGTGGCATGGCGTCCCTGGGCGTGAGCAAGGGGGACCGGGTGATCATCTATATGCCCATGGCCGCCGAGGCGGTGATGGGGATGCTGGCCTGCACCCGGCTGGGGGCGGTGCATTCCGTCGTCTTCGGCGGTTTCGCCGCCAACGAGCTGGCCGTGCGCATCGATGATTGCGCCCCCAAACTGATCCTATCGGCGTCCTGCGGCATCGAGGCCGGGCGCATTATTGATTATAAGCCCTTGCTGGACGAAGCCATCCACTTGGCCACCCACAAGCCCGGCCATTGCCTCATCCTGCAACGCCCCCAGGGCGAATGCGAACTGACGCCCGGGCGGGACCTGGATTGGATGGATATGCTGGACAAGTCCACCCCCCATGACTGCGTACCGGTGGCGGCGACCGATCCCCTTTATATTTTGTATACCTCCGGCACCACCGGCGAGCCCAAGGGCGTGGTGCGGGACAATGGGGGCCATGCCGTGGCGCTCAAATGGTCCATGAAACATGTTTATGGCGTGGAGCCGGGGCAGGTTTATTGGGCGGCGTCCGATATCGGCTGGGTGGTGGGCCATTCCTATATCGTTTACGCGCCACTCCTTAATGGCAATACCAGCATCCTCTATGAAGGCAAGCCCGTGGGCACGCCCGATGCCGGCGCCTTTTGGCGGGTCATCGCCGAGCATGGCGTGGAGGTCATGTTCACCGCCCCCACCGCATTCCGCGCCATCAAAAAAGAAGACCCGGAGGGGAAACTGATCAAAGATTATGATCTTTCGCACTTCAGGACCCTGTTCCTGGCCGGCGAGCGGCTCGATCCCGACACCCTGCATTGGGCCGAGGACAAGCTGAGCGTGCCGGTCATCGATCATTGGTGGCAGACCGAGACGGGCTGGCCCATATGCGCTAACTGTCTGGGCATCGAGCAATTACCCATAAAAGAAGGCTCGCCCACCAAACCGGTACCGGGCATGGATGTGCGCGCCCTGGACGAGGCAGCGAAAGAAGTGGCGCCCGGCGAGACCGGCACCCT
>CAZBQG010000200.1:0-8428 GCA_964493945.1 uncultured Rhodospirillaceae bacterium | reverse complement strand
CCATTGCAACTCCGGAGCATACCGGTGTTGCAGTTGAGATGAGAATCTAGCCCCCAGATGATGGGTGATATATGGGTTTTCGTGCTGTTCATGGGGCAGGGAAATGTTCAGCCCGATATTCATCCCCCTGGCTTCCGACGCACCCCGGTTGGCCACTTCCATGATGCCGGGCCCACCGTCGGTGCAGACGACGAAGCGCTTGCCGTTGGTGTCCAGCTCCTTTGACCAATGGGTCAGGCGTTTGGCCAGGGTCCGGGCATCTTCGTGATAGCGGGACATTTCCAGCGCCTTTTCGGCTGCTTTCACGCCCCGGCCCGACTTGCGGGCGGCCTTCAGGGCGCTTTGCGCATTACGCCTGGATTTGAAGCGGGCGGAGCCAAAGAAAACAATGGTATCGTGCACATCGAATTTCTCGAAGCGGGTTTCCGGCTCTATATATTCGGCCTGGATGCGCAAGGTGCGGGCATCCCGGCTGCCCATGAATTCAGGGTTCCGGTAGGCCTTGATAGGCCTGTAGCGGCTTTTCGCCGTGGGTTTGTTGCCTTTCTTCCGGGTTAATCGCCCTTTGCCTTCTCCGCCCAGCGGGCGGCGGCGGCATCATCGGTCTCGCGGGCATCGACCCACCCGGCGCCATCGCCGGTCTCTTCCAGCTTCCAGAACGGCGCCTTGGTCTTCAGCCAATCGATCAAAAATTCGCAAGATTCAAATGCCGCCTTGCGGTGGGCCGAGGCGGTGGCCACCAGGACGATGCGCTCAGCCGGCTCCAGGCGGCCAAAGCGGTGGATGATGAGGCTGGCTTCGAGGTGCCAGCGGCGGTTGGCCTCGGCCTCGATCTTGGCCAGTTCGCGCTCGGTCATGGCCGGATAATGTTCCAGGGTCATGGCCGTCAGGGCATCTTTCCCGCCCATGTCCCGCACTAGGCCCACGAACATGCAGACCCCGCCGATAGCGTGATTGCCCTTGCTAAGCGCTTCCAGTTCGGCGCCCGAATCGAAATCCCCGGCCTGCACCCGGATCATTGTTCAGCCTCCCGTCACCGGCGGGAACAGGGCAATCTCGTCGCCCGCCGCCACGGCGTGATCGAACCCCACATGTTCCTGATTGACCGCCACCCGGACGGCGGACATATCCTCCAGGGCAGCTTCGAAATTTCCGCCTCTTTGGCGCAGCCAAGCCACCAGACCGGCGACATCTGATATTTCGGGGGGGGGGCTAACTTCTTCCTCGGCCACCCCCAGCCGATCGCGGAGTGAAGCGAAATATAAGAGCTTCATCACATCACCTCGCTAAAGGGGAGAAAATCCACCCCATCGCCCTTGGCTACACTCTCCACTTCCTCGCCCAATTCGATCAGCCCGTCCGAGGCGACCATGGAGGTCAGAATACCCGATCCCTCCACCGGAAATTTCATGGCCATCAGCTGGCCGTCTTCGCCGGTTTCAAGGCTGGCCCTGATCCATTCCCGCCGGCCCGGTTTTTTAGAGAAATCGAAACCCGCCGGGACCTTGAACAGGCGGGGCTCCGTATGGCTGGCGCCGCTGAGCAAAAGGATTATGGGCCGGGCAATACCCAAAAAAGTGACCATGGCGGCCACCGGATTGCCGGGCAGGCCGACAAAAGGCGTCTGATCGGGGGCCTGGCCGATGCTGCCCAGCGCAATGGGCCGGCCCGGCTTGATGGCCAGTTTCCAAAAGCTGACGCCGCCCAGTTCCTCGACCACATTGCGCACATGATCCTCGGCGCCCATGGATACCCCGCCCGATGTAATCAACAGATCATAGCTGCCAGCCGCCTGGGACAGACTTACGGACAAGGGTCCGGGGCTGTCTTCGAAGATACCCAGATCGGTCACCTCGCAGCCGAGCCGTTCCAGTAAGCCCATGACCGAATAGCGGTTCACATCGAAAATGCATCCCTCCGGCGCCTGACCGGAAGTCTCCGGGTCGCGGATCTCATCGCCGGTGGAAAAGACGGCGACTTTGAGCCTGGCGAACACCTCCACTTCCGCCAACCCCAGGGAGGCGGCCATGCCCACATCCTGAGGGCGCAAACGAAGACCCCGGCTAAGTACCTTATCGCCGGCCCCCACATCTTCGCCGGCATGACGGAAATTAGCCCCTCGCTTGATACCCGGCGGCAGTACCACCTGATCGCCTTCGCGGGTGCAATCTTCCACCATGAAGACCGTATCCGGTCCGGTGGGCACGGGGGCGCCGGTGAATATCTCCAGGGCCTCGCCCGGGCGGGCAGGGCGCTCCAGGGGATGGCCCGCGGCAATGCGCCCGGTGACGGTAAGCCGGGTCTCGCCATTGCTTTCAAGATCATCGAAATAGACGGTAAATCCATCCACCGCCGAATTGTCATAGGGCGGAATCTGGTTGGTGGCGGTCAGGTCCCGGGCCAGGATGCGGCCCAGCGCCTCACGCAGGGGCACGGTTTCCAGCCGGTTAATTGGTGCCAATCCGGCGGCGAACCTTTCCCGTGCCTCGGCAGCGGTGAGCGGCCTGTCTTCCGGCTTGAAGCAATCCATCAGATCAGCCATGGCTCAGGTCCTCTCCAGACCGCAATGGGTAATGATAAAATCGGCAATCCCTTCAATATCGTTGAGGTCCAGGCGAGGCACTCCCAGCCCGTCCAGAGGCTCGTCACTGGCGACGGCGGTGATGTGGGGATCGTCCGGTTGCAACAGCTCCTTGCCGACGCTGGGCCGGTGTACTTCAATTTTTGGATGGGCGTATTTCTTGAACCCTTCCACCAGGAGCAGATCGACCGGCGTCATGCGCCGGGTCAGCTCCTCAATGCCGGGTTCTGGCTCTTGGCCCAGTTCGCGAAAGAGCGCCCATCGCCGGGCCGAGCCGACCATCACCTCGGCGGCACCGGCATGGCGGTGCTCGTAGGAATCCTTGCCCGGCTTATCCAAATCGAAATCATGATGGGCGTGCTTCAAGGTTGAGACCTTGAGCCCTAATTCGATCAGCCGGGGCAAAAGCGAGACGACCAAGGTGGTCTTACCACTGCCGCTCCAGCCGGCTATGCCCATAATTTTCATGTATTTCCAGCCTTGTCCAGCCGGTCCACATGCCTCAGGCCTAC
The DNA here is from genome assembly GCA_964493945.1 of uncultured Rhodospirillaceae bacterium. GTDB lineage: Bacteria > Pseudomonadota > Alphaproteobacteria > Rhodospirillales > UBA2165 > CAZBQG01. The sequence continues at coordinate 5,335 of CAZBQG010000200.1, read as the reverse complement.
CCTGAGATAATCATAGCCCGTGATCAGGGTCAAAAGGGCGGCCAGCCAAAGGCCCGCAACGCCAATTTCCAAGGTTGTGAGCGGTCCGAAATCAGGCCCCGCGGTGCCCACGATGAGAAAACCAAGGGCAAGTATCTGCAAGGTGGTCTTCCAACGGGCCAGGCGGGAGACGGGAACCGAAACCCTGAGATCGGCCAGAAATTCGCGCAGGCCCGAGACCAATATCTCACGGCAAAGAATGACCACCGCCGGCAGGATCGCCAGCCCCTGAATGCGGTCGAAACCGATGAGCATAAACAAAAGTGCGCTGACCAGCAGCTTATCGGCCACCGGATCCAGGAACTTTCCCAGTTGGGATTGCTGATGCCAGGCGCGGGCCACATAGCCGTCCAGAAAATCGGTGAAGCCGGCCAAAGCCAATATCGCCAGCCCAAGCCAGTTGCTCAGCGGCTCACCCAGATAAAAGGTGCTGACCAGCAGGGGGATGGCGCAGATCCTGGAGAAGGTTAAAAGATTGGGCAGCTTAAACATGCGGATGGTCCGAAAGCTGGATAATTCCCAGGGGAAGAGTAAGTGGGGCGCCTAAGTCCCTATTATAGTTGCTAATCTTCGGCATGAAACCAGTCATATATCTTTCTGGCCAACCCCTTGGAAACACCTTCCACCGAGGTTAAATCCTCCAGGCCCGCCTGGGAAACAGCCTGGGCCGAACCGAAATGGTGCAACAGGGCTCGTTTCCGGGCAGCGCCCACACCGTTGATTTCATCCAGGGGCGAGCGTTCCATCTGTTTGGAGCGCCGCGTCCGGTGGCTGCCGATGGCGAAGCGGTGAACCTCGTCGCGCAGCCTTTGCAGGAAATGTAAGACCGGATCACGGGCTTCCAAGGTGAAAGGCGCCTTGCCGGGCAGGTAAAAGGTTTCGCGCCCTGCGTCCCGGTCCTCCCCCTTGGCGATGGCGCCGTAAGGTATTTGTGCCAGTCCCAGCTCCTCGAAGACCTCGCGGGCGACGGTAAGATGCCCGGCACCGCCATCGATCAGCACCAGATCGGGCCATTTGCCCGAGGCCCGGTCCGGATCTTCCTTGAGGGCGCGGGAAAAGCGCCGCGTCAGCACTTCGCGCATCATGGCGTAATCATCACCGGGGGCCGGCTCTCCCCCTGCCTGGGGTATTTCCGGAATGGTCCTGATGTTGAATTTGCGGTATTCGCCCTTGATGAAGCCGTCCGGGCCGGCGACGATCATGGCGCCGACGGCCCCGCTGCCGGAAATATGCGAATTATCATAGGCTTCGACGCGCTCGGGCGGTGCGTCCAGCTTGAACAGGCGGGACAGCTTGCCCAGCAATCTGTTTTGCGACGCACTTTCCACCAGCTTGCGGCCCAGTGCCTTCTCCGCATTGGCCCTGGCATGGGCAATCAGTTTTACTTTCCCGCCCCGCTTGGGCCATTGCAGGCGCACCCGGTGGCCGGCCTTTTCCGAAAGCGCGGTCATCAGTAATTCGCTGGCGCCCGGCTTATGGCTGAGCAGGATCAGGCGGGGCGGAACCTTGTTGGCGTAAAACTGCCCAAGAAACGCCTCCAGCACCTGGCCCGCCCCGCTTTCCGCCGTATGGGCCGGATAATAGGCGCGGTTGCCGTAATTGCATCCGGCCCGGAAGAAAAAGACCTGAATGCAGCATTGCCCGGCTTCCTGATGGCTGGCGATGATATCCGCATCTTCCACCCCGGCGGCGGTGATCTCCTGATGGGCCTGGATCGAGGTCATGGCCCGGATGCGGTCGCGCAGGAAGGCGGCGCTTTCATAGTCCTGGGCGTCGCTGACCTTTTGCATTTCGCCGGCCAGTTCCTTTTGGATGCGGTGGGACTGACCGCTCAAAAATGCGCGGGCCTGGTCGACCAGGGCACCATAATCCTTCTCATCCACACCTTGGGCGCAAGGCGCCGCGCATCGTTTGATCTGGTGTAACAGGCAGGGCCGGGTGCGGTTGGCGAAGACGCTGTCCGAACAGGTGCGCAGCAGAAAGGCGCGCTGCAGGACGGCAAGGGACTGATTGACGGTGCCGGCAGAGGCAAAGGGCCCGAAATATTCACCCCCCTTGCGCCGGGCACCGCGATGCTTGAGGACGCGGGGGAAGGCGTGGTTCGACGTGATACGGATCGAGGGGAAGGATTTGTCGTCGCGCAGCAGGATATTATAGCGGGGCGCCAGCCGCTTGATCAGGTTGGCTTCCAGCAACAGGGCCTCGGCCTCGGTCTGGGTTGTGACGAATTCCATGGACCGGGTCTTGTTCACCATATGCTGGATGCGCAGGCTCTGGCTGGCCGGTCTGGAATAGGACGCCACCCGCTTTTTCAGGTTCTTCGCCTTTCCCACATAAAGTGCATTGCCTTTCTTATCCAGCATGCGATAGACGCCAGGCGTTCCGGGCAGGGTCTTGAGATGGGCCTGGATGGTCTCCACGCCCCCTGCCGGGCCCATGCCTTCCTTCACCTCGCCGTTATCCCCGCCGGTCCGGGGGGCTGGGGCTGGCTGGGTATGGTCCTGTTCTGAACTCATTTTTTATCTCTCAGGGCTTAAACCTAACCCCCATCGGTAGGCCTTGGCCAGGAGTTCAACCCACCCGGCGCGAGCCACTCTCAACCTATCCACCGTGTCTGTGGATAAGTATGTTGAAAAGGCCGCGTCTAAAGGAGAGGTGGTAGCCACACAGCCATTTTCTATACTTTGCCCAATAATTGGGCACAAATTATAAACAATTGATAATTAACAATTTTTCTGTGGTCTTATGTTTCGGTTTTGTCACGTGATGTAACAGTAGAGCAAAAGCAGCATTGGCGGGCGGATTTTCCGGGCTGTGTAAAACTTCGCGCCCCGTGATCCAAAAATCGTTTCAATTGCAAGTCCTTAGGAGGCTTTCCCCTACTCCATCCATGGCGTTGGATTGAACCTTTCGATCTCCACGCCGACGCTGGTGGCGTCGGCGAACACATCCAGTTTTTCGATCCGCACCCGGGCGACCCGGACCCGTTCGTCTTCCAGGCACATCTCGGCGATCATTTCGGCCAGGGTTTCGACCAGATTGACATGGCCCTCGGCGAGCATGGCCCGGATGCCGTCCGCTACATCCTCGTAGCATACCACCTCCGATAGTTTATCGGCCAGGGGATTGGTCTCTTCGAGGACGGCCAGATCAAGATTGATGCGCACCCTTTGGGATTTGCGGCGTTCGTGCTTATGAACACCGATCAGGCAACTGAGGACCAGATCGCAGATAAAGACGTGGCGCATGGAGGTCTGGGCGTCGGCGAGGGGAAATCTGGTGACCTTGTTGGTATTGGCGACGCTCATTTAGTGTTTACTCCGTAGGTATGATTTTACTCGTCATTCTGACGTCTTTTTCCGGCCTGGGCCCATCCCAAATGCTGCCCCCCATCCAGGGCTATCATTTGCCCGGTCATGGAGCCCGCCGCAAGGATAAAACGCACGCCTTGGCAAATTTCCTCCAATGGCACCTCCTGGCCCAGTGGCGTGGAGGCGGCCTGCTGGGCGAATTGGGCCTGGGATTGCCGCGCAGACGGTAATGTGGGCCCGGGGCCGATGGCGTTGACTCGTATATTGGGCGCCAATTCCATGGCCAGGGTCTGGGTCAGGGCCCAAAGGCCCGCTTTGCTCAGGGTATAGGTGGTAAAAAAGGGTGTCAGGTTCCAGACCCGCTGATCGATCATGTTGATCACATTGCCTTTGGCGCCTTCAGGTAATTGGGCGGCCAGGGCTTGGGTCAGGTGGAAGGGCGCGCGTAGATTGGTTTCCATATGCCGGTCCCAGGATTGCCGGGTGGCATCGCTGATCCCGTCCGGCTCGAAAACCGAGGCATTATTGATCAGGCAACTGACCGGCCCCAGCGCGCCCGTGGCCTGCTTCATCAGTTCGCCGGTCTGCTCCTCGTCGCAAAGATCGGCGCCCAGCGGCTGGGCCCGCCCGCCTGCCGCTTCGATCTCGCCGGCCACGGACCGGGCTTCATCGGCTGACCGGTGGTAATGGACGGCCACGGCCCAGCCATCCGCCGCCAGATCAAGGGCAATGGCGCGGCCTACCCGGCGCCCGGCACCGGTCACCAGGGCGGCTTTCGGATCACCATCAGTCATGGCCCAAGAATGGGTGATGATCGGGGCCGGCGCAAGGGCTGCGTCAAATTCCCGGCAGGCGGTCCACGCCCATGCCCAGCGCTGCGATATAGGCCAGATAAAGCGCCAGAAATACTCCAGCTTCAAAGCGTCCCAGATGTTTCCTGCCCATCAGCATGAAGGGCATAAGCAAAAGGGTGGCCCCCAGCATGACCCACATATCCATGTTAAGCACGCGATCGGGGATGTGCAGCGGGGTAACCACGCCAACGACGCCGATGACGCCCAACAGGTTGAACAGGTTTGAGCCCAGCACATTGCCCAAGGCCACATCCATGTGCCCCCGATAGGCCGCCACGCCCGAGGCCGCCAATTCGGGCAAGGAGGTGCCGAAGGCGATGATGGTCAGGCCGATGACCGCCTCGCCGACACCAAAATCGCGGGCGATGGCGACGCCTCCATCCACCAGCCATTCCGATCCCCAAAGAAGTCCACCGAAGCCGCCGATGAGCAATAAAAAGGCCACTCCCAGATTATGAGGCGAGACCATGGTCTCCACCTCTTCCTCAATCTCCCCGTCCAGCTCGGAGCGTTTGGTGACGATTTCCTGCAAGGCCGAATAGGCGATAAAGGCGAAAAAGCCGATCAGCAGGACGATGCCGCCGGTCAGACCAATTTGGCCGGTGAGCGCCAGACCCATAAACAACAATGTGCCGGCGAACAGCACCAGACCATCGCGGATCAGTGTGGGTGCCTGGCAGGCAATGGGTGCGATCAGGCCCGATACGCCCAATATGAGCAATATATTGGCCAGATTGGAGCCCACCACATTGCCGATGGCCAGCCCCGCCGCGCCGGACAGGGCGGCATTCAGGGATACCACAAGCTCCGGCGCCGAGGTGCCGAAGGCGACGACGGTCATGCCGATTACCAGGGGCGAGATATCCAGCCGCCGGGCCAGGGCGACGGCACCCCGCACCATGATTTCGGCGCCGCCCAGAAGAAGGAAGAAGCCTGCGATTAACAATGCATATTTGATCATGGGAGCCCAATCTGGGGGCTATTGGTTAAACTTTCAATAAGCCGGTGACGGCCCGTCTCTTTACAAGGGGCCTGATTATGCTATTTAGCGCCATGCGCTATCTGAACACACTTATCCCCCATTTCCCAAATGGGCACGCCTTTAACGGACCTTTCATCATGATTTTGCTG
>CAZBQG010000199.1:0-8487 GCA_964493945.1 uncultured Rhodospirillaceae bacterium | reverse complement strand
TCGACGCCTATGGGAATCCTAAACCCGATTCCGATAAATCATGAAACGCTCTAGCAGGCGCTGAAAAACTATTTTGGGCGTCAAAATCATAAAAAAATCGTCATTCCCGCGCAGGCGAGAATCCATAAAAGCGCTGATTTCAGCCATTGTTGCCCAACCCATGGATACTCGCCTTCGCGGGTATGACGTTCGAGGGGGCGATCGTTGAGTTTTTCAGTAGCCTGCTAGGGCATTTTCCGATCACTGGAAAGCGGGGGGTTAGGTCTTGCGTCTTGCGCCTGCGGGAACCCTTGGCCCGGTCGTCTGGTGTTGCAAGGCGGATAAGCTTGCTCCCCTCCCCTACCCCCGCCCCGCAAGCCCCGCACAAATATCCCGCACTGCATCCACCTGCACCTTGCCGCCGGCAGTGCGCGGTATCTCCGCCACCACGAAGATATCCCGAAGCTTCTTATAATCCGACACCCCCGCCGCCACATGAACGAGCAGCGCTTCCACATCCGGGGCGGCGCCTTCTGCGGCGACGATGGCCGCGACCGGGCGTTCGCCCCAGGTCTCGTCATCCAGGCCAACCACGGCGCAATCGGCAACATCCATATGCGCGCCCAGGATTTCCTCAAGCTCGGCCGGGTAGATGTTCATGCCGCCCGACAGGATCATATGTTTGGAGCGCCCCACCAGGGTGAAATATCCCTCATGGCGGAGCGCCAGATCGCCCATCCAGCCCCAATCGCCCTGGGTCTCATCTGATTTGAAAAAGGCAGCCTGGGCTTCCGGGTTTTGCATGTAGCCGCTCATCAGATGCTCGCCCCTTGTGGCCACTTCGCCCACCTCGCCAATTGCAGCAAGCGTGCCGGGGGATTTGAAGATTTCGATCTCCAGGCGCCCGCCCGGCTGGTTGTAGCCGTCATAGGCGGCATGGCGGTCGGTTTTGATTTGCACTGCCAGATGGCCGGTTTCCGATGAGCCATAGGCCCGGTGGCATTCCATCCAGGGCATGAGGGCTTCGGCCTTTTCGATCATGTGGCGGGCAATGGGGGCGCCGCCGAAGACGATGCGCTTGAGGCTTTTGAGGCGCCCGGGATCGAATTCGGGACGGTTCAGCAGGCCCGCCAATTGAGCGGGGACGGCGAAGATGACGCTGATGCCGTGGCGCTCAGCCAGTTCCATGAAACTGATAGTATCCCATTTGGCGATGATCACCCCGGTGCAGCCGGCCAGGATGGCGGGCTGGAACCATGAAAACAATCCCGCCGTATGGGTCAGGGGGACGGAATAGCCGGCGGTCTCGGACGCGTCGATGCGGAAATCCTCCACCGCCGCCATACTCGAAATGGCCCGGGCGCGATGGGAAGACAGCACCGCCTTGGGTGCCCCGGTGGTGCCGCCCGTGAAGATGATGGAGCCGGGCCCGTCGGGATCCACTTCCAGGTCCGGCGGGGTGGCGGGTTGTTCGTCCAGAAATGCGGCGAACTCCTCCAGGCCCAATTGGACGGGCGGGGCTTCCAATTGGTCCCTGGCCTCTTCCACCATGGCCCGGCTTTCGGCATCGAGGATGAGCAATACGGGCCGGGTCAGGTTGATGGTGCGGATCAGGTCCGCCCTCGTGCAGCGGGTGGGGAAATTGGCCGTTGCCCTGCCCGTGCGCGCCGTCCCGAAATGGGCGATGACATATTCGGCAGAATTCCTGGCCATGATGCCCACCGGGCCGGGGCTGCCTGCGAACCGCTCCAGAACCCCGTTGGCGAATTGGTTGGCGGCGGCGTTCAGCTCCTTGAAGCTCCAGCTTCTCTCGCCGCAGATGATCCCTGTCTTATCGGGATGGGCACTGGCCGCATAGGCCAGCACTTCGCCCGATGTGGAAACCTGCTGGCCGGGGAGCAGGCGCTTATGGCTGGGGTGGGAGAAACTCACTGACCCGCCTTCTTCGCATAGCTGGGGATATAGGTTTCCGGCATGGCGCCGCCCGCCGCGCGGCGGGCCAGGGCCTGTTCGACCGTTTCCGCCTTGGCCGCCAATTCCTGGCCCAGTTTCCGGTCGGCCGGAAAGGGCGCCATCAGGTCGGGCGGCGGCAGGGTGGAGGCCGGGAAATGGGCGATCTTTTGATCCGCCGGGGGTTTTCTATTTGTATCAATTTTGGGCCGGTTGGCCTGTTTGGCGGCGACCGTGTAATTGACCGGATTATAGCGGAAGCTCTTATCGCCCATGACCTCAAAATCCAGCCACCATTTCTTTTCGTCCACCGGATTGCCGCCGCCCATCTTATCGTCAAGCCAGATGGCCAGGGGTGCCAATATGGGTTTTGCCCAGAGGGCATGAATGCCCAGCCAGCTCCCCATGCGGTGCAACAAAGGCCCGTCCCAGGTGACGTCTTTGGTCAGTGGGCAGACATGCACGCAGCGCCCGCAGGACGATCCTTTGTTGTTGGTGGCCCGGTACATAGTGCAGCGTTCACTGTCCGGCTTCCAGGTTTCATAGCCGTTGAAGATGACTTTGTCCCCGTAAGGAATGGCGCCGCAGGGGCATTCGCGGGCGCATTTGACGCATTTGGAACAAAATGTCTGAAGCCCAAAATCGATGGGCTGATCGGGTGCAAGGGGCATATCGGTGGTCAATACTGCCGTCTTGAAGCGCATACCCAGAAACGGGTTCAGGGCACTTTCGCCGATGCGGCTTTGTTCGCCCAGGCCTGTGTGGATGACCAAGGGGACGTGCAGCACATGGCTGTCCAGGCTGGAATGGGCGCGGGCCGGATAGCCCATTTCCCGGATCATGGCGGCCATGACGCCCACCACCTCGGCGCCGCGTAGATAGGCGCGCATGGATTGGGCGCCGGAAATCCAGTCATTGCCGCTGGCCCCCAGCACCGTCTCCTGCCCCTGATCGATGAGCACCACCAGAGCGTTCTTGTGATAGGGCTCGATAGGTTTCCCCCGCTTGTCATGGGAATACCAGCAATGATCGGGGATTTGGCAGATGCCGGTGACGGCGGAGCCCATGGCGTGGCTCAGCGCCTTCAGGGCTTTTGAATTCTCTTCAGCGTTATCCGTGCCTTTGGCGGCGCTGACCCCGGTCTGGCCTTCCTGCAAGGGCTTCACCGCCCACATGGGACGCACGATGCCTTGCGAGACGGGCTGCTTTTGGGACCAGCGGTTGGATTCGCGCTGGGTTTTTTTGCTGAGATCGCCCAGGGCCGAGCGCACATAGAAATTGGCCCGGCTGGGGATGCGGGGCACTTCGTCTTCGAATATCTGCGTGGTGGGATGGGATACCCGTTTCAGGCTTTCGACGGCATATGGCCCCAGATGAGAAGGCCGCCGCCGCCTGCGCCAGCGCTCCAGCCCGGACACGGCGCCCGACAATCCCAGATGATAATTTAAATCCCGCCCGTTACGGGCCAAGGGACCCAGGGGCTGATCACAAAGAACCGGATAGTCACTGCTGAGCACGGCCAGGGCGAAACGCTCATCCAGATATGGATTGCGAACAATCTCGCCATCCCTGACGGCTAGCCCGGCCAGAACGGCAAGCTTATCCAGATCCAGATCACTGGCCCCCGGCCAATGGGTGCGGGATTTGAACCCCATGGCGGAAACCTGCCCGCCCAGGCAGGTGGCGATTTCGGCGGCCCTGAGCGTCGCCAGAAGATGCTCGTTGCCCGCCACCCAGCCTGCCGCGTTGTTGTCCCCGTCGATGGCATCGCAAAAACCCACCAGCAGCACGACGGCATGGGTATGGGGCGGGGCAGCGCCTTCCAGCCAGGCATTCGCGGGAATTTCACAAATGCCGATCTGGCAGGCATCCAGAAAATATCCCGCCCCTTTCAGGTCGCGGGCCCGCACGGACATATCGTCGGGCACCGGCGCCAATCTGGAAAAGGGCTCGGGTTCGCGCAGCTCATCATAGGCTTCCAGATGGGCCAGGGTGGCGGCCACCAGGGGCTGGCCGGCCGGCCCGTGGCGCAATCCGGGACCGGGCCTGGCCGGGTGTTCATTTTCTTTTGCCGCCTGAGCGGGGTTCCGTTGCAGGCGTTCCAGCGGATAAGGGCCCAGATGGGCAGGGCGGTGGCGGCGGTTGAGGCCAAGCATTTTTTTTATTCCTGATCAGTTATCCAAAAAATCATTTTCCCACGCGGGCGCGGCCGATGGTGTCTTCGTCGGTGCCAAACCATACGCTTTCCGTCGGCCCATGATAATGCATATGGCGCGCGCTGCCCGCGCCCGACGAGATGGGGGTGATGGAGAAAATTTTGCCCTTGGCCGGATCAAAGCCGATGAAGCTGTTGGGGCTAGTCCCGGTCTCTACCAGCCAGACCCGGCCACTTCCATCGATTTCCATGCCATAGGGATCGGCATCGCAGCCGGCGGGCAGGGCCCATTCCACCAGCTTGGCGGTCTTGGGATCGAGCCGGCCCAGATAGCCCCTGGCATAATCGGTGTAATAGATGCGCCCGTCGGGCGTGGCACCGATGCGCCGGGGCCGAGCGCCGGGGGTCAGCGGATGTTCGCTGAGCCGGAGCGTGGCCGGATCGACCGAGGCCAGCTTATGGGTCCCCAGCAGGGCAACCCAGGGAACCCCATCCGGGGCGATGATGATGCCGTAAGGACGTGCCCGCGGCGTGGGAACTTTGATCAGATCGATCTTTCTGCCGGCCAGCCTCAGGCGCCCGACGAAATTGCCCCACTGCACGGTGAACCAGATATGGCGCTGGTCCCGGTCGAACACCAAAGTGTGAGGATCGCCGGCCCGGCGGTCGGGCATGGGAATTTTTTCCAACTTCCCGCTGGCCGGATCGTAGCGCCCGATATATCCGGAAAGATTGCCGCTATACCAAACCACGCCGTCCGTGCCGACGATAAGATTATGGGGGCCGGGCTCGTCCGCCAGCTTTTTTTGGGTGATGCGGCCAGAGCGGGGATCGAGGCGCGCCAGATAATTCCCGCTCTGGCCCACGAACCAGACCGAATTGGCGCTCTCGGCAAAGGGGTCGCGGGAGTGGCCGCCGAAGGGGACCTTCCATTCCTTGATTTCCACCGGGTTGAGGCTGCCGGCGGCACCGGCGGGTTGGGCGCCCAGGATCAAAAATGCGAAAACCAGAAAAGCCCGGCTCATCTGACCACCCGCTTGACCAGCGCTTTCATGCTCAAGCCCTGGACGATGATGGAAAAGACAACGACGGCATAGGCGGCGCCCAGCAGGACCCCTTTTTCCGGAATATCGGGGAGCGACAAGGCCAGGGCCACCGAGATGCCGCCCCGGAGCCCGCCCCAGGTCAGCACGCGTATGGCGCCCGGCATGAATTCACGGCTCAAGCCCAGCAAGGTAATGGGTACAGACACGCTGATGAAGCGCGCCCCCAGGGCAACGGGCACGGCAGCCGCCATCAGCCAAAGCATATCGGCCGTCACGCTGAGCGCCATGACCTCGAAACCGATCAGCAGGAACAGAACCGCGTTGAGGATTTCGTCGGTGAGGGACCAGAATTTTTCCACATGATCGCGGGTCGTCTCGCTCATGGCCAGGCGCTTGCCCTTGTTGCCGATGAGGATGCCGGCCAGAACCACGGCGATGGGGCCCGACAGATGCAGCATCAGCGCCAGGGCATAAGCACCGGAGACCAGGGCCAGGGTGATGAGCACTTCCAAATTATGTTCGTTCATGGATTTCATGGCGCGGTAGGCGATATAGCCCGCCGCCAGCCCCAGCAATGCGCCGCCCAGGGCTTCCTGGACAAACAGGATGATCACATTCCCCGCCCCCATGGGTGCGCCGCCGCTCTCAGCCGTGGCCATGGCCAGGAGGATGGAAAAGATGACCACGCCCACGCCGTCATTGAACAGGCTCTCTCCTGCGATCTTGGCTTCCAGGCTGGGCGGCACCTTGACGAGTTTTAAGATACCCAGCACGGCCACCGGATCGGTGGGCGAAATCAGGGCGCCGAAGACCAGGCACAGGATGAGCGGCACTTCAAACCCGGCCAGGGAAAACAAGGGATACATGATCAGCCCGATCAACACCGTCGAGGTCATCACCCCCAGGCTGGCCAACAAGCCGATAACCCATTTGCGGGCCAGGAACTCATCCAGATCCACATGAAGGGCGCCGGCAAACAGCAAGAAGCTGAGCATGCCCTCCATCAATGTTTTGTGGAAATCGATGGCCGTTAATGTGCGGCTGACGGTGGCCCGGAAACCCAGTTCGGGGAACAGCCAATCCAGCCCCATCATGGCGAAAGAAACAAACAGTGCTATGACCACCATCCCGATGGTGGTGGGCAGGCGCAGCCAGCGATGATTCACATATCCGAAGCCGGCAGCCAGGGTCAAAAGCAGGGCCGACATATTGAACAAGGAGGTGTGTTCCATGGGCGGCTTCCTCACCCGTCAGATGCGGGGATCGATAAAGATGCGCTCCTTGGCGCCTTTCAGGACCTGGGTGTAGGCCCTCGTGGCGCCCGCTAGCCCCACCACTTGTCCGACCCCGGTGGGATAGGGTTTGAGCTCACCGCTGGCAAAACCGGGCGCCAGTTTCTCATAAATCTCCGCCGTGGCGAAACGGTCCAGGTCCATGTTGCTGACGCCAATCAGCCGGTGATTGCCCCGGTAGAATCGGTGCAGGTTGAAGGGCATGCTTTGCTCAAAGGTGGAAATGATGATCTGGCGGCCCTTCTTGGCCAGACATGCACAAGCCAGATCAAAATAAGGGCTGCCGACGGTGTTGAAAATAATATCAGCCCCCTTGCCCTCGGTCCGCTCCATAATCGCTTCCGCCCCATCCCCAGCGCTGCCATCGATGATTTCCACCGGGGCGCAAGAATGGCCACGATAGGTGCCGCCGCTCCGCTCCAGGCCCAGGACCCGGGCGCCGTGCATGGCGGCAATCTGGATCGCCGCCTCGCCCACCTTACCGTTGGCCCCCAGGACGCAGACCGTTTCCCCGTCGGCCACGCCGGCCCCGTCCACCAGCCCCAGATAGGCACAGGTGAAAGGAACCCCGATGCCACCCGCCTCGATCAGGGAAATACCCTCGGGCTTTTCCCTGACGGCGCCTTCCTCCACACTCATGAACTGGGCATGGGCCCCGTCCCTGGACATGCCCAGATCACCGCCGCCGCCGCCCCAGACCTCCTTGCCGATCAAATGACTTGGGCCCTCCACCACCGTGCCTGAATAATCCCGCCCGGGTGTGCGCGGCCAGGCCAGATTGGGCATTTTCCCCAATACGCCCTTGCCGTCGCTGGGATTGACTCCGCTGGAGGCGATCTCGATCAAACAATGGCCGGCTTCAAGCCCGGGCGTCTCAATGTCGCTGCATTGGATCGACAATTCCTCGGGCGAAGCGGATTTTTGGGTGACGCGGAGGGCCTTCATGGCGTCGCTCAGTCCTCCACCCAGACCGTGTTATGTTTGGCCGCAACCGCTTTGCCGGTCTTGAAATCGGCCCGCTGATCGGGGGTCAGGGCGGTCATTTCGTTGAACATGGCCTCGGTCGTGCCCGGGCTGTAGACCATCAGCATGCGGATGCCCTCATCGCCGGCGATCACCTGATGGGGCAGGCCGGGGGGAATGTGGAACATGGAGCCCACGGTTCCTTCGAATTCCTCATCGCCCAATATGAAAGTGGCGCTGCCCTCGATGACATAGAAGGTTTCGTTATTCTGGGTATGGGCATGGCGCCTGGAGGCAAATCCCGGCGGGCACCGTTCCTCGCAGACCTCATAGGCGCCCCCCGTGTCCTGGGCGGTCACCTTGACGAACATGTCATTGGCCCGCTTATACAGATTGCCGCCATCGGGTCCGATGCGTTTTCCTTTTGCCATCATCCAAATCCTTTTTTTCCATCAAATTTTTCCAGCCGGCTATGGCCGCCTGAAATTGGACCTAAGATTATCCCCTAAGGCTTCCCCTGACAATAATTCGCAAGGGAGCGCGGGAAAATGCCAAATAAATTGTGATATTGACAATGAGAAAATAGCATCATATATCATGTTTAATTATCAACTTTAATCTCGCTGCTGCAAAGAAATATATTGTTTTGATCAACGATCTTGATTTTAGGAACTAACGACGAGTCCGAGTCGGATAATAATCAAAACACTCCCCCTGCGACTCCTCTCCAGCCCCCGCCGGCCGCGGAGGCGACCGGCGGGGACCAGCCAAATCCCCCCTGGATCAGAGCCTGGATGAGCTGAACGCCGCTCAGACCCGCCTGGACGAGACCCGGGGCACCCATCAGAAGGCCGAAACACTGCTGCGGGAGGTGCGCGCCGACCATAACCCGGAGATGCAAAAGCCGGGCTCTGGTGCCTGGAACAATCTCCTGGACCTGTCACGGGGCATGCGGGAAGCCTGGGGCGCCGAAGGGGTGGCCCGGTTTGAACGCAACAAGGCCCAGGAGGCTTATGAAAACCTGTCCCACGATGGTCCGGACCTTGGGCGCAACGCAGGCCAACTGGCCCGCGCCAAGGCCCGGCTGGAGATTGCCGGCCGG
>CAZBQG010000198.1:0-8663 GCA_964493945.1 uncultured Rhodospirillaceae bacterium | reverse complement strand
CCCTGCCCAAATGGAACCGCACCTGGGCGCAATCTTTTCGATCAATGGCTTTCCCATATTCATACCACCAACCGCCCGGCTTTTGTGGATCCTGCTGCCCTTCCGCCGCCAGCACCACAGAATGGCTGAAGGCGCCAAGCACCAAAAGCCCGAGAATGAAGAAAACCCACCGCAAACCGCCACCCCAGGGTTAAGCAACTATAGGATTAGTGATCTAAACATTATCACAACTAGTTTATTTTGGCAAAACCGGGCATGCCTAGGCTGGCTGGGATGAGGCCTCAACCTGATATTCCTCGACGCTCAGTTGGGGATGCTCGCGGGGCAGGCCGATGCGGTACCAGGTGAAAGGGAACAAGGGATTGGGCAGCCAATAAAGCCAGCCCAAGCTGGGCAGTTTGGAGCCGTCCTCCAGATGGAGGTCCATCCACACATAGAAAAATTTGTAGATGCAGAGGCCGGGCAGGAAGTTGGGCTTGAAGCCTTGCGTCTTGAGATATTTCTTCTAGATGTAATAGTTGCCTTCAAAGGGCGTAATGCCCCAACCGACGGGCCCCTCGGCCAGAAGCTGGCCGCTTTCCCGGTGGGTGATGTGCACATGTTTGTTGGCCACGATTTGGACTCCTGTTGATCAGCCGGAGCATATCCCGGAGCCGGGCCTGGCGGGGATAAAAGCTTCATGACCGGGGCGTGTGCGGCCCTCAATCGGAAAAGCGGGGCACTTCGTTGACGTAATGCTCACTCATGGGTTCCCGGAATTTTTCCATCAGTTCCAGGTTAAGTTCCAGCGGCGGGGTCTGGTCCGGGGCCAGGAGGGGCTTATAGGTCTGATCGCCTATTTCAGATGCGAATCCCTCCTTGGCCTCGTCGACCATTTCCGGGTTGAGGAAAAAATCCAGCACCGAGCCGGCCAGAACCTTGGCTCCGGTGACGGCACCTTTGTGGGCAATGGAGGTGGCCAGAGCCACGCCGCCGGCCCAATGGTGGAACGGCACATTGGGAATATTGGAAGGAAACCAGACCCGCCCCATGGGCACTTTCCAGGAAACGTCTCCCGCATCATTGCCGGCCGGTATCTGCTTGGCCGGACCGCCCAGGGGCCGGATGGCGCGGGCCAGCCCATCCACATCCACGCCGGCGGCCTTTTGCACGTCGCGGGCCAGCGTTTCTTCTTCCTCGGTCCATTCGGGCAGGCCGACCAATTCAATATTTTGTTGAATGATTTGGGCCAGTTTGTGATTGGCCCGGAGCGGCCAGACGGCACTCATGAGATCCAGTTCCAACTCGCAATTGGTCATCAGGGCGGCGCCCTCGGCGATGCGCCTGGCTTGAATGAACAGCTTTTCCGCGCCCTCGGCGTTGGGGTGGCGGAAATACCACCAGATGGTGGCTTCGGGGGGAATCACATTGGGCTGAACGCCGCCATTGGTGATGACCCGCTGGGCCGACATGCCGGGCTCGAAATGTTCCCTATATTGGGCCATGCCCGCATCCATCAAGACGACGGCGTCCAGCGCATCGCGCGCCTTCCAGGGCGCCATGCCGGCATGGGCCGTCTCGCCATGGAAGGTGAAATTAGCCGAAACAAGCGCTGAGAGAAGCACGCCGTGATTGGTCTCGGAGAAGCCGCTGACATGGTCGTGGAAGGCGATATCCACATCATCGAAATGACCGTCCCGCACCATATAGGGACGGCTTAGCAATTGCTCCTCGGCCGGCGCGCCGATTACCTTGAGGGTGCCGCCCAAACCCTTTTCCGCCATCACCTTGCGCACCACCAGGGCGGCCGCCACCATGACCGCGCCATTGACGTTGTGCCCTTCGCAATGGCCGGGCGCGCCGGGCACGATTT
Source organism: uncultured Rhodospirillaceae bacterium (assembly GCA_964493945.1). GTDB lineage: Bacteria > Pseudomonadota > Alphaproteobacteria > Rhodospirillales > UBA2165 > CAZBQG01. The sequence continues at coordinate 6,811 of CAZBQG010000198.1, read as the reverse complement.
CCCTGCGTTCCGCCACGCCAGACACCTGGGAATTGTCTGGATTGCCGTCATATTCGGTATGGATCGCAATGACCGGGCTGCCCGATCCGTAACTCGCCTTGACGGCGGAAGGAAAGCCGCCAAACCCCACTTCGCATTCGAAGCCCGCGGCACCCAGGGTTTCGGCCACCAGGGCGGTGGAACGGTGTTCCTGCATGCCCAGCTCGCCGAAATAAAATAGCGCATCGCTGAGCCCAGCCAGGGCATCCCGGTTGCGGTCAATATAATCGAAGGCGAGCTCGGTCTCGGTGGAGGTATTTTGGTTTGGCATCGGTTTGTCCTCCCTGCTGTATGGCCGGTTTGAAAAATTCTACCACGGGAATGAAAAGCCTGTCGATTTCCCGGAGCCCACAGCGCATACTGGGATCAATAATATTCTTTCAGGGAGGAAGTTGGGAAATGGATAGCCAGGCAAAAAATACGGTCCAGGCGGAAGTCACCGAAAAAATCCGCGCCATGGGCCAGGAATTCAACTTCGAGGTCCTGAAAGAAACCTACAGGCTGTTCAAGCCCTTGCAGGAACGGGCACCCAAAGACGGCGTGGAGCGGGTCGATGATGTGGCTTACGGCCCCCATGAACGCCACCGGCTCGACCTTTTCAAACCCTCCAACCCGGGTGATGGGTTGACCCCGGTGGTGATCTATTTCCACGGCGGCGGTTTCGTCGCGGGCGAGCGCAGCCCTGTGTCCGGCCTGATTTACGATAACGTGCCCACCTTCTTCGCCCGCCACGGGCTGATCGGCGCCAACGCCACCTACCGGCTGGCGCCCGAACATAAATTTCCGGGCGGCGCGGCGGATGTGGGACGGGCGGTGAATTGGCTGGTGGATAATGTGGCCGAACATGGCGGTAACCCGAAGCGCATCTATGCCATGGGCCAATCGGCCGGGGCCAGCCATGTGGCGGCCTACAGTTTCATCGAAAGCGTACATGGCGCCGGCGGACCCGCCAATGCGGGGGCCATATTGATGTCGGGCAGTTATGCGCCCTTGGATCCCGAATATTCCGAAGGCGATCCGGGCTCCCAACAGACCGATTATTACGGCGAGGATCTGGACAAATGGAAAGACATGTCGCCGCTCTATCACATCCGCAAGGGCCATCCCAGGACCTTCCTGGCGACCGCCGAACTGGATCTCTATCCACTATCCTGGCCGACCGCGGCCATGGCCGGGCGCATGGTCAAGCTGAACAAACGCATGCCGCCGCTCAGGCGGCTCACCGGACATAACCATGTTTCGCCGGCCATGCAGATCAATTCGGAAGTCGACCAATTGGGCCCGGAACTGCTTGATTTCATCAGCAACCCAGAATAACAGGACCCGTGGAAAAACCCTTTCCGTGCTATGGGCTATTGGATAGTATCAGAGTCAACTAAAGTCCGAACCGGCAAGCGGTAACGGGCTCAAATATATGATTAGGCATTCACCGGGAGACTGAAATGAACAAAAGTAGATTTTTAATTGGTTTGATCGCGGGTCTTGGGTTCGGGCTGGGCGCTGTGACGGCGTCGGCGAAACCCCTTGAAATCCGCATAAGCTGGGCAGTGGCACCAGCCCATTTGACGGCCTTACTGAACATCAACACCTCCATGTACCGCCATTACGGCAAATCCTATGTGATCAAGCCCCTGCGCATGCGGGGCAGCGGACCGGCCCTGCAGGCCCTTGCCGCGGGCGAGTCCGATATCGGTGGGCTCAGCGGCCAGGCCCTGGTCCTCGGTATCAAGCGCGCCAAGCTCGACCTCAAGGTTATCGCCCAGCTCATGTCGGCCGGCTTCAAGGGCTATCCGTCCTCGTCCTTCTGGGCGCGCAAGGGAGAGTTCAAATCGCCCAAGGATCTGAAGGGCAAGCGCCTGGCGGTGAATGCGCGGGGCGGCACGATCGACGCCGCGTTGCGCGCCATGCTGGGCCGCTACAACTATCGCGACGGTCCCGACTTCCAGTTGGTCGAGGTACGCTTCCCGGCCATGCTGCCAGCCCTCGAATCGAAACGCGTGGACCTCGCCTATCTGGTCCTGCCGTTTAATTTCATCGCCAAGAAAAAAGGCGGCTTCGAGCCAATCTTTGCCATGAGCGATGCCCTGGGGCCGACCCAGACCCTGAATTGGATCGCACGGGCCGGCTGGATCAAAAAGAACCGCGCCGCGGTGGTCGATTTCCTCGAAGACCATATGCGCTTCCGTGCATGGGCGCAGGATCCTAAGAACCGCCAGGAAATGCTCAAGGTGGTATCCAAGGCGACCAAGCGGCCGGCCAAGAACTATGCGGGTTGGGTGTTTACCAAGAAGGGCTACTATCACGCCCCCGACGCCAAGAGCAACACCGCCATGCTGCAAAAGAACATTGACGATCTGGTCAAGCTGAAGATCCTGCCCTTTGGCGTCAATGTGGCCAAGAACACCGATCAGACGCTGACCACGGAGGCCTATGGCCGTCTGAAGCGGTGAGCGGCGGGCTAGGTAATTTTGCGGTCCGCATCGGGACCCGGGGTGCGGACAGGATGGAACAAGGCATAGAAATCGATAATGTGGGTCACCAGTACCGGCCTTCCCACGGGCGGCCGGTACTGGCACTTGACGGCATTTCATTCCAGGTGGCCAACCGGGAGTTCGTAGCACTCCTGGGTCCCTCGGGCTGCGGCAAATCGACCCTGCTTTACCTGATGGGCGGTTTCATGCCCCTGCAAAGCGGCGCCATCGAGGTCGATGGCCAGCTTGTCCGTGGGCCGGGACCGGACCGCGGTATCGTGTTCCAGCACTTCGCACTGTTCCCCTGGAAGACCGTGCGCCAGAACATTCTCTACGGGTTGGAGAAACAACGCCTGCCTAAGGACGAGCGCGAAGCCATCGCGCAGCGCTATATCGAACTGGTCCATCTGAAGGGCTTCGAGGACAGCTTCCCCTCGCAGCTTTCCGGCGGCATGAAGCAACGGGTGGCTATAGCGCGCACCCTGGCCATCCAACCCGGCACCCTGCTCATGGACGAACCCTTCGGCGCGCTCGACGCCCAGACCCGGACCCTGATGCAGGAAGAACTGCTGAGCATCTGGAACAGCTCACCGACGACGGTGCTCTTCGTTACCCACGATGTGCGCGAGGCGGTCCTGCTGGCCAACCGGGTGGTGGTGATGACCGCCCGCCCGGGCCGGGTTAAAGAAGTGGTCGATACCAGTATCGAAGGCGTGACCAACGCCGAAGTCGCCAAATCGCCTGATTTCCTGGATAAGGTCGAATATATCTGGAACCTGGTGCGCGAGGAGGCGGTCCACGCCGACGCCGAGCAGAACAAATGACCGCGGTCATGGTTCTCTGGCGCTTCACGCCGATCCTCATTCTGGCCGTATTGTGGGAAGCGGTCACGCGGCTGGGGCTGATCTCCGAGTTTGCCCTGCCGCCGCTCAGCGCGGTCATCGTCTCCTTCTTCAGGCTGCTGGCCGACGATCTAGGATTTCACACGGCACGCTCCATATCGCGCGGCGGCGCGGGTTTCCTGAGCGCGGCCGTGATCGGCGTGTCGGCCGGCGTGCTGATGGCCTGGTACCGGCCAGTGCGTATACTGCTTCACCCGGTTATGCGCCTTTTCTACCCCATGCCCAAATCGGCGCTGATCCCGCTGACCATCATGTGGATCGGGCTCGGCGATGCGTCCAAGATCACCCTTATTTTTATCGGTTGCCTGCTGCCCATCGTAATAAGCGCCTTCAACGCGGCACGCGGCGTGGACACCGTGCTGCTCTGGTCGGCGCGCAGCCTGGGGGCCAGCGAGCGTGAAATCCTGAGGGAGATCGTGGTCCCCGCCGCCCTGCCCGAGATCCTCAACGGCATCCGCATCTCACTCGCCCTGTCCTTCATCCTCATGGTCAGTGCCGAGCTGATCATCTCCAACGACGGTATAGGTTTTCTGATCGACATGCTGGGCGGCGGCGGCGACTATTCCGGCATGTTCGCGGGCGTCATCACCATTTCGGCCATCGGCTTCGCCGCCGACCGCGGTTTCGTGGCGCTGACCAACCGGCTCCTCCGCTGGCGGCGGCAATGAAGGCGCCATGACCGGATTTACCGAGCCTCGGGATAATACCGGCGTTCAGCCGGCGGCGGCGCTGGCGGATGGGTTGCGCCGGCTGGCGGACATGCTGGGTCCTTATGCCTCGGTCGGCGCCATCTTCATTGCCTGGGAGCTGACCGCCCAGTTGGAGTTGGTCATCCCCTTCCTGCTGCCCGCCCTGTCGGTGGTATTAGTGCGCATCTTCACCGACACCATTTCCGGGCAGCTTCCGTTCGATATCGCGATCACGCTTTATCGCACGCTGGTCGCTTTCACGCTGGCCGGCGTGGTTGGCGTGACGCTCGGCCTCCTGATCTCCCGCATCTCCCTGGTGCGCTGGTTTTTCGATCCCATTATCTCCATCGGCCTGCCCATGCCCAAGATCGCACTTTTGCCTATCTTCATGCTGTGGTTCGGCCTGTTCGATCTGTCCAAGATCCTGATGGTCGCCTTCTCGGCCTCCTTTCAGATCATCATCGCCACCTGGTCGGCAACCCAGGGCGTGGACAAGGAACTGATCTGGTCGGCACGCAGCCTGGGGGCCAGCGACCGCGAAGTTTTATGGCAGGTCATCTTGCCCGCGTCCCTGCCCCAGATTCTGACCGGGCTGCAGATCGCCATGCCCATCTGCCTGATCGTCATCCTGGTAACCGAGATGGTCATGGGTGGCCAGGGCCTGGGCGATTCCATGCTGCGCTCCGCGCGCTATGTGGACACCCCCGGTGTCTTCGCCGGCATCGTCGAAATCGGCATTGTCGGTATCTGCGTCATCCGCACCATGGAATATCTGCGCCGCCGGCTTCTCGTCTGGCATACCGAAACCATGAAAGAAGCGACGGTGTAATAGGGAGCCGCCATGGCTGGCGGCTCCCCCCTCAATTTTCTTCACCCGTCAAAATGACCGCATTTGACCGGATAGTGCTTTAGTTTTTCGCGAAAGCCTGGGAACGGAGATATCTGATGGCGGCCTTGCCATCCACATTTCTCTTGGCGGCCTTTTTAAGCCAGGCATCGGTGATCGGCTGCCATCTCTTTTTCATTTCGGCAAGCAATTCAGGGCTGGCCAGGGAAAACTTGACCCCCTGAGCCACCAATGCCTTGCGCCCGTTGTCCGAGTTCTTGTCGAACTGAGCACCGCCGCGCCAGCCCATCTTTTCGCCGGAAATATTCATAATCGCCTTGCGGTCGGCGGCACCGAGACCATCCCATTTCTTTTGGTTCATATAGACACCAAAGATCGTGGCGCCGATGGTTCCAGGAACGGTTGTGGCATATTTGGTGTATCTGGCGGTCTTGTAGGTTGTCGCCATGTAATAGGGACCGGCCGCGCCGTCGACCACACCTTTGGAAATGAACTCAAAGATCTGGGCTCCCGAAGAGGTGACGGCCGCGCCACCCAACAATGACACCATTTTCTGCTGGTCGCCCGGTGATACGCGAAGTTTTATGCCTTTGAAATCCTTGATCTTTTCCAGAGGCCTTTTGCCATTCATGAGATGATTGCCCGACGATACGATGAAACTCAGCAGCTTCATGCCCTTGTATTCGTTGGCGGCTTCAAAGAATTTCTTGTGGGTGCGCCACATGGCGACGCTGGATTGGGCACCGGTCGTGAAGTTAAAGGGCAGGCCCGCCACTTGCGGCAGGAAAAGACGTTGACGTTGCCAATTTACGAACTGGACCGTGACATCGGAAATGCCTTTGGCGACTGATTCCCATTGTTTTTTGGACGGCGCCAGGCGCGACCCCGATGTGGTGATGGCGACGCGGCCACCGGTTACCTTCGCCACATCCGCCTGAAACGGCTGGACCCAGCCCAGGTAAAGGGCGTGGGTCCGGGGGAAGTAGACATCCACCAGCAATTTGGTCTGGGCCTGAGCTGACCCGGCAAACAACGTGGCGCCGCCCACGGCCAAGAGCGATAAGCTCCTAAATCTGTTCATTTTTTGCCTCCCGTGCAAAGTGCGAGCCTTTGGCAAGTTGGCGTGTGATACATCGACATCCTCGTGCTCGACATAGATGTTATCACCAAACAGTCTACGTCCAATTTATGGATTGGCAAAGCTTTTGGTTGATGCGCGGCCAATTTATTGCGTTACTGGCGGTTCAGGGAAGGCAGTCCATCGAGACAGCACAACGAATGGATAGTGAGCCGGATATCACGCTAAGCGAGGGTGGCTTCATCAGCGCCCTTTTCCGGGTGCTGACGGTGGTTGTCGCCCTCATGATGTTTGCCATGATGGCGCTGACATTCGCCGATGTCGTCGGCCGCTGTGTCTTCGCCAATCCGGTCCCCGGCGCCCGGGAATATATCGAATATATTATGGGAACGCTGATCTTTTCCGGCTTTCCCCTATTGTCCAGGGACAACGCCCATATCACCGTCAGTTTGTTCGAAAAGGCTTTCCGTGGCCGCGTCAAAATATGGAAAGAAGTTCTCATTATCGCCGTCAGCGCCGGCTCGGTCGGTTTTATTTCGGTACGGATTTGGAATTCCGCCCGGGATTTCCATGAATCCGGCGTTTGGGGCGAATATCTGGATTTTCCCATTTATCCCGTCGTCTATGTCATGTCGGTTCTATCTTTCGTCGCCTTTGGTGTTCTTTTGATGCTGTTGTGGGCCCATCTCAAAAATGCAGTGGCGAAATGACCGGCCTCTGGTGGATCCATGGCGGGAGGGATGAAGAGCATGGTTGAAGCGCTCTTTGGACTGGCCGTTCTTCTT
>CAZBQG010000197.1:0-8667 GCA_964493945.1 uncultured Rhodospirillaceae bacterium | reverse complement strand
TCAGAGTGAATCACAAATCAGGTAATCAAGCGAGGTAAATGGGGGCGTCCAGCTGTGTTTCATCGGCCGCACCCGGAGAAGGAGACAACCAAGGGAGCCGTAAAATCCATGCGGCGGTTTTTGGTGGAAGCGGATGTAACGCCCGGAAAGGAAAGCTAGCCATGCTCACTTACAAGGGATATTCCGCGACCGTGGAATATGACGAGGAGGCCAAAATTCTCCACGGCGAAGTCATTGACACCCGGGATGTCATCACATTCCAGGCAGATACTCCGGCGGATGTTGAAAGGGAATTCCATGCTTCCGTCGACGACTATCTGGAATTTTGCGCCGAGCGGGGCGAAGACCCGGAAAAGCCATATAGCGGCAATTTCCCGGTACGGACGACGCCGGAAATTCATAAGCGCGTCTCAATGGCCGCCGCTACTTCCGGTGTGAGCGTTAACGCCTTCGTCGCGGAACTGCTGGATAAAGAAACAAAAACTTAAAAAAAGGCCCGCTCCGGAGAGCGGGCCAAACCTTCACTCATATTTAGTTCCGATTATTTCCAGAAATAATCAGTCAGACGGGTTTCGGTCTTGGACGTCAATCCCGACTTGATGGTTACATTGGCGGAGTGGGCATAGACGTTGGGCTGCTCCACGAAGGGCAGGATGTAGGACTGATTATTCACCTGATCCATGGCCTTCTGATAGATGGCCGCCCGCTTTTTGGCATCCAATTCGGAGCCGCCCATCTTGCGCGCCTTCTGGATGATGGGATCCTTCGAATAGTCGCGGTTGCCAGAGAAGAAGAAGTTCATCAGGTTCGACGTATTGGGCTGGGCGAAGGTGGGATAGCCGGCATAAAGCGCTGTCAGTTCGCCGCGCCCGCGCCGCTTTGTATAGACGCTAAGCGGCATGGCAACGACCTTGGCCCGGATACCTACCTTGCGCAATTCGCCGGAGATGGCCTCGGCGATTTCCTTGTAAGGCGCGAAGGCGGACAGCTCCATGTCGAAACCGTTGGGAAAACCCGCTTCGGCCAGCAACTTTTTCGCCCCCGCCGGATCATAGCCCAACGGCTTGGTGGTGTAGGAACAAGCGATATTGTCGTCGTAGCAAACGGTCTGGGGCCTGAGAGCGATTTCGGCGCCGGGCACGTAATTCTTGATGACGCTTTCCCGGTTGATGGCCTTGATGAAAGCCTGACGCACCCGGATGTCCTTGAAATTCTTGTTTTTCGAGCGGCCTGCGGCATCCAGGGTGATGTAGTTCAAGAAGCGGGTTGGAAAGGCGGTAACCTTCAGCCTCTTATCCTTTCTGAACCGCTCCAACTGATCCGGCGTGGGATTGCGCAGTGAATGAATCTCTCCGGTCAACAGTGAGGCCACCTGGGTCATGCGGTCCGGAATGGGAACCCCATGCACGTTTTTAATAGGCGCCCGGCGGTGAGGAAACTTGCCGGCAGCCGCCAGGTGGCGGGTCAGGCGCACACCGTCGTTCTTGTTGATGGAAACTACCTTGTAGACGCCGGTGGTGGATGCCGAAAGGGCGCCGTACATGGCCTTGTTCTTGAGCGCCTTATGCTCTTTGGAATCGTAGATGTAGAAGCGGTATGCCGTCGACATCATGTCGTCGGGCTTGGGCTTCTTGGCCACGATGCGGATTTTATGGGGGCTCAGGACCTGCACTTCCTTGACCCAGGTATAGCGCCGCTTGAAGCGGATTTTCAGCTTGGGATCGCCAACATAGGCAAGCGTGTAGCGCACATCCTCGGCGGTGAATTTGTTGCCCGACGAAAAAGTCAAATCGTCACGCAATTCATATTCAATGGTGGTCGGGTTCATCCTCTTCCAGGATTTCGCCAGTTCGGGCACGAACTCGGCTTTATGCTCGTTGAAGATCACCAGCTTGCCGTAGATGGCGCGGGTGTACTGGCCGGGCTCGTTAGCCGGTACGTGGTAGGAATCCAAGGCGTGGAACGTATCGATGATCCCGATTTTTATCGTGTCCTTGGATTTTTGCGCCATTGCCGGTCCGGCGGTCATGGCCGCAGCCGTAAGCGCCAGTACAAAGTTCATAACTTTTTGCATGCTATATTCTCCCTGTTGTCTCTGTCTTCAGCAGGCGATGTTATTACTATTATCTGCTGCCGATGCGGTTTGCACGGAATAATTCGTGTTATTTCCGTTGTTGGGATACCAGATTACGGTTGCCGTCACCCCCTCTTCGCGCAAAGCCCCTCGATGATGGTCTGGGACATGCGTTTTGACACAATCCCGTTGATGGCGATGATGCCTTGATTGAGCAGCACCCAAGACACGTTGAGACATTCGTGATGGGGGACCCACTCGGCGGTGACCGTCGATTTACCAGCTTTCCTGCCGGTCCTGAGCCTGCCGCCCATGACATGTTTCTCGATCGGCTCGCCCCTGGCCGCCATCCTCATTTGCTCAATGAGAACCAGATAGGGCTCTTTTTTCAGGCGAGAGAAAGCTCACCACCACCACGGCGATCAGTCCCACCGCCGCCAGACCCAATCCCCCCCAAAGCAGGGGAGAACGCCTCGCCTCTTCCTTCCTGACCGCTTCCGCCGCCAGACTGGTTTTTCTGCGTTCCTTGCGCGCCTTGGATTGGACCTTGCGCTCCTGATCTTCAATCTCGGCCAGAAACTGTTCCGCCTTGGCTATCCGTTCTTGTTTGATCTGGCGGAGGACGGCGATGACCGCCTCCATGGTGGGGGCCAGATCCTCTCCCTTGGTGTCATCGGGGATGAGTTGATGAAGTTGGTCGGTGAACTGCTTGACCACGGCCGGATCATCCTTGTGCGAATGGAGCTGCTCGATGATCAGGGCCGTGCAGTCACAGAGCGCCGTCTCCGTGTGGGCCTGATGAATCAGTGCGATGAGCCCGGTTTGAGGGTCCTCAAACACGGTCTCCCAGCCCGTCGTGCCGGCGGGGGTCTTGGGCCAGGATGGTCCATTATTTTCAGGCATTGCTTGCACGCAGCCTCCTTGCCGGGCGTACGCTTTCAACAAGGCAGCGGCCATGGTAAAGTGGAAAAGGAAAACAAAGGATTAACGGCGTTTTTAAGGGAGGGGAAAAAAAATGGCAGAAATCGTACTTGGCGTGGGCAGTTCACACAGCCCGCTTTTGACACTGACACCGGAACAATGGGAATTGAGGACGGACGCCGACAGGATAAATCCGGCCCATCCGTTCCGGGGCAAAAACTATACCTTCGATGAATTGGTGGATCTGCGCAAAGAGGAAAATCTGGCCGGCCAGAATGCCCTGGAAGTACGCCGCTACCGCAACAAAATAAACCAGGAGCATTTGGAAGTGCTGGGGGAACGGATCAGTGAAGCGGAACTGGATGTTCTTTTGGTTTTCGGCGATGACCAGAACGAAGTCTTCACCGCCGACCATATGCCGTCCTTCATGATCTATAACGGCGAGATGGTTTACCATCAGGCCCTGGCCGGTGAAAGACAGGCCGCCTTCAACGAATCGCGCACCCTTTCATCCAAGGGATATATGCCCGATGAGGACATGGAAATTGGCGGCGCGGCCGAGCTGGCCAACCATATCGCCACCAGCCTGACAAAAGAGGAATTCGATGTGGGCGTTTCTGGCAGCATGCCCGATGGCGAATTCGGCTCCAACGGTATCCCCCATGCCTTCGGCTTCTTCTATCGCCGCATTCTGAAGGATATGGAAAGGGCGCCGGGGATGACCACCCTGCCCATTTTCATCAACACCTTCTTTCCGCCCAATCAGCCGACGGTTGGCCGGGTGCTCAGCTTCGGCCGGGCGGTCGGGCGGGCCATAGGCTCCTACGACGAGGACTTGAAGGTGGGTATCGCCGCATCCGGCGGCTTCAGCCATTTCGTCATCGATGAGGATCTGGACCGCCGCCTGATCAAGGCCATTACCGAGCGGGACGAGGAGGCCATCAGGGCCGAGCCCGAATCCTCGTTCCAGTCGGGCACCTCGGAGATTAAGAACTGGATCGCCGCCATGGGTGCGACCGAGGGAACCGGGTTGGAATTCGATTTGATCGATTACCTCCCGTGCTACCGCTCGACGGCTGGAACGGGCAACGCCATGGCTTTTGGTTTATGGAAGTAGGGCGCGGCAAAATCAGGCTCTAGGCGTCCGTGCCCGGCGCACTCCTGGCCCTCCTGTCGGCTGGCCTCTTCGGACTGAACACGGCCAGCATCCGGCGGGGCGTACTCACGGGAACTGTCCTGCAGGGAATGTCCATCACCCTGCCCATAGGCGTTCCCCTGCTTTTAATCGTCGGATTGGCCAGCGGATCACTTGGCCTGCTGGGCGAATTTTCCGGGAGTGACATGGGGTTGCTGGCGGCGGCGGGCCTGACCCATTTTGCCTGGGGGCGCTATTGCAATTACCGGGCACTCAAGGCCATGGGCTCCAATCTGGTGAGCCCGATCCAGCAATCCCATCTGCTCATGTCGCTTATTCTGGCCATCTGGATTCTGGATGAAATGCTCACACCGCTGCGCATCCTGGGCATCCTTTTGGTCATCGCCGGGCCCATGGTCATGTTGCACTGGCGCCGGGCGGGCAAAAACCAAACCGCCAGTTCCATCTTCCGCCCCAATTACAGTGAAGGCGTAATTTTTGCTATCCTGTCAGTGTTCGGCTTCGGCGCCAGCGCCGTTCTAGCCCGCGCCGTATTAATCGGCACCAGCCCGGCCCATGGCATGGCCGGCGTGCTCATTTCTTATTTGGCGGCGAGCCTGACCGTCGCTCTGGTGCTGCTGCGCCCGGGACGCTGGCGCCATGTGCGGAGCATGGAGGCGTCGACGGCCAAATGGTTCACCCTGTCGGGCCTGATGGTGGTCATGTCCCAATCGGCGCGCTTCATGGCGCTGTCCATCGCCCCGGTTACCGTGGTCTCACCCATACAGCAGACTTCTGCCGTATTCCGCCTGCTGTTTACCTGGCTCATCAACCGGGAACATGAGCGGTTCGACATCTGGGTGGTGAGCGGGATTTTTGTTTCCTTGACCGGAACCCTGGCCCTGTCCATCAGCACAGAATTCGTGTTGGAACATGTTGAATTGCCGGAAGTCCTCATCCGGCTCGCCGGCTGGACCTGGCCCTAGCGTGATGGTTCCAAGGGCCTTGCGGGTGCGTTGCGACGCTTGCCCGATGCTAAGGCATCGCGCCGCACCTGCCCGAAAGACCCATTTGCCCATCAAAATGATCGCATTTGATCGGAAAGTGCTCTAGGTAACGGGCGTCCAGTCCTCGCTCCAGGCATCCTTCCACAGCCAAGTCCTGGACGTGTTGGATTTGGGTCGACCGATCACATGCCCCGCTCGTCCGGGTCCCGGGTCAGATCGTATAGCTCGTCTTCCAGCGGGTAGGCCCTGCTTTGCTTGAACCTTTTTATGTAAAGCCATTCGGGCGTGCGAATAGCGCGGGTTTCCTCCTGCTCCAGAAAGACCACATCCTCCCATTCCAGAGAGCGGTCGCGCAAAATGGGAGCGAAGCTTCGCGAAGGATTGGGCATTGGCCCGGCCACGCCTTCCAGGCCCAGATAATCCAGCAAGGTCGCGAACAGATCCACGCTACCCAGCAGTCGCCGCGAGGTCCGTTTGGGCACAATCTCACCGCCGAACCAGGCGAGCAGGGGAATATTGTAGGCCACGCGATGCATGTTCGAGGGCCATGTAGCCTGACCGTGACCCCAGAAGCCGTGATGGCCCAGGGAAAATCCGTGATCGGCGGTGAAGATGACCAGTGTGTCCTCCTCCAGACGGTTGCGCCTCAGCGCCTCGAAAACCTTTCCCACCCGTCATCGATCAGGCTCATCTGGGAGTAATAATTACGCAAGGACGGAAGGTCGTTGGAGATGCGCAGGACGGCGCTGTAATCGGGGCCACCGCCGCCGCTCTCATCTTTGCGCAGATCATAGAGCTCCACGACTTGCCTGCTCACCCCCTCGCGCGGCACGGAGTGCATCGGGGTGTTTTCATATAGATAGGCGAAGCGGTTGTTGGGCGGCCCCTTGATGGACGGCCAGTGGCCGTAAGGACCGTTATAGGGCAGGAGCAAAAGAAAAGGCTGATCGAATTTGCCTGCCCGTTCGTCGATATAATCCACCGCCTGCTCGGGAAAAAAATCCACCGAATGGCCTTCATGGATGAAGCTCTCACCATTCACCGTCATGCGGTTGCCATGAAAATCCAGCGTATGGCCTTGGGCCATGCTCACCCAGTGATCAATGCCGTTATGGCCGGCGACCGGCACCCCCAGATGATATTTGCCTATCATCGCCGTCGCGTAGCCATTGCGCTTGAGAATTTCGGGCAAGGTAAGAAAACCAAACCCGCCCCGATATAATCGGTGGCGGGATCAAAAAGTCCGCACATGCGACTAGCGGACACAGGAAACCTGGCTCAAATCAGACTTTTTCAACAGACTCAGCCAAGAGCCGACATGCCACCTGCTAGCCAATCCTAATTTCAATGAGGAAAAATCGCGCCAAGCGGACCATAGATAGCGCCAGCCACCCAACTCTGTGCTAAAGGGGAAGCAGCGATCCTTGCGTTTCTCAAAGGATTCAACGCACTGGGTGCGGAGGTGGGAAAGGCCGTAGCGGTCAAGGCCGATCAGGGGTCGAGCACTATCGTCGCAAGCGGCGTCTCCCCTTTCCGGCAGATCTCGACCTCCAGAACCTGGGCGCAATCCGGACAAGCAAACTCAAGCATCATGAGGTCGGCATGGAGATGGATATGGCGCCCGCAGGAGCCCGGGTCGACCTCTCTGCACACCACGCAATTCTTCCAATTGACGCTGGGTGCCGCCAGGTCGCAACCGCAGGTGCAACGCATGTGGCGATTTTTTGCAACGCGAAGACCCGGCAAGGCGCCCGAAGCTTCGGCGGATGCCGGCTTGCTCGGTTTCTTGCCGCCCAGCCGTTTGCGCCGCATTGCGTCGCGGGCCCTCTTGGTCGCTTTTACATCGACTTGGCCGCCCTGCACCACGACACCGTAATAGGCTTTTGCCGCTGCCCTCGACAAAAGACTTTCGGCGATGTCGGCGGCAACCGATTGGGGGTCGCGCGTCAAAGGATCGCCATAGCCGCCGCCGCCCTGGCAGGCGTAGCCAAGAACCTCACCTTGTTTAAGCGGCAGGTATCCTGGTTTGGCGCCCAAATTTTCCGAATTGCGCATAAAATCCTCGGGTCCCGTAACATTTTCGATCAAAGTCCCGATCTTCTCGTTTCCGGATCGCTTCAGGTTGTAGCCGCACGAACCCGGCATGCCGCCGAATATCCCGACGGCATTCGGCACCTCGACGCCATGGCTGATGATCATGGCATGCAACTCGTCCGTATCGTGCGGCGTTACGGCCAGTGCGCCGCTGCTCCCGCCGCGCATGTTTCCGGCTCCACCGGTGTCCGGCATGAAGCTGCGGAAAAGATAGAGTAGGGGGCCGTGCGCCTCGGTCGTCTCGATGTTAGCTATGGCCGGGCGAGGGATGACGTGACCGGCGGATCCATCAAGCCCATCATGATCCACATAAGCACCGCCGCCACCCAGCATGGAATCCATCAACATCGTTCCATAAGGACCGCCGTCGCGGTCGCGCCCGGCCAGGGTCATAATCGCAACATGACCCTTCGTTACCGCTTGTCCCTCGTGGGCCCAGTCGGGCAGGCAACCCACCATGCGCGACAAGACGGCGACGGTTGCATTGTTGACGATCCATGCCGTGGACACGGTGGCGCCGGAAACAGGAGCCGGCCAGGTTGCGTTGCATAAACTGGCCTCCGGCATGCGGATGGTGAGCGGACGCAACAAACCCTCGTTCCAACGGATGTCCGGCGCCAGGATCGGCAGCATAGCTGCGAACAGCGCCCCCTTAGTGCCGGAATATGTGCTGTTGATAAACCCCGGACATTGCCCGGATGTGCCGCCCAAGTCGATCACCATGCTGTCGCCCCGCTTTTCCACGGTGACACAGACTTGGTAGAGAATATTGTCATGACCATCGTGATCGATGAAGTCACGGGCGCGGTAGACGCCATCCGGAATCTCATTAAGGCGGGCGCGAAGCCGGCTCTCCGATGTGTCGAGTTCACGATTCATTACTTTTTCGACTGTTTCCATGCCGTAGCGGTCCAGCATGCCTCCGAGCCGCTGGATGGCCACATTGTTGGCGGCGATCATGGCCTTCAAATCCAGACCGATAACCTGGGGCAGGCGGCTCATGCCGAGGATCATTCGCCACAGATCCTCGCGCAGCTCGCCCCCCTCGACCAGCTTGATGCCGGGCAGGAGCATGGCTTCTTGCTGCACCTCGGTTGCGGCGTGGGCCCAGCTGCCAAAATTCAGGCCGCCAATGTCGAGTTGGTGGGCGCAAGCGCCCGCCCAGGCGACGTGGCGTCCATCATGAAAAATCGGCGCGACGATGGACACATCGGGCTGATGAATAGCGCCGCGATAGGGATCATTGAGAATGAACATGTCGCCTTCGCGAATACCGGGATTGTCCGTCGAATCCTGAATAATGCTGCGCACGATGGTGGACATTGTGCCGGCGTGAAAAATAATTTGCGGACCGAGCACGACAATCGAGCCATCGGCTAGGTAAAGTCCGCAATTGAAGTCGTTCGCATCGGTCACCACCGGCGAGCCGGATATGG
>CAZBQG010000196.1:0-8704 GCA_964493945.1 uncultured Rhodospirillaceae bacterium | reverse complement strand
CGCCGCCCGGCTGCATCGCCGGCATGGGCACGGTCGGCTATAACGGCAAGACGGCATCCAAGCTGCCCACCTTCCATCCCCTGTTGACCAATACGGCGGCCATGCTGGCCGGGGCCAAACGCTATTACAACCGCATCGGGCGGGATGTGAACATGGTAGCACTCGCCGGCGACGGGGGCGTGGTGGATGTGGGCTTCCAATCCCTGTCCGGTGCCGCCGAGCGGGGCGAACAATTGCTCTTCGTCTGCATCGATAACGAAGGATACATGAATACGGGCATGCAACGGTCAGGCAGCACGTCCTATGGCTCCTGGACCTCGACAACGCCGGTGGGCTCGGCGCTCAAGGGCAAAACGCAGGACGCCAAGAACATGCCGGTGATCATGATGATGCATAATTGCGAATTCGTGGCGACCGCGTCACTGGCTTTCATGGATGATTATTACGCCAAGCTGGACAAGGCCGTCGAAGCCACCAAGCGGGGCATGGCCTACATCCATATCTATTCCCCCTGCCCCACGGGCTGGCGCTTTCCGTCGGGCAAGACCAACGAGGTCTGCCGCAAGGCGGTGGAAACCAATTTCGCACCCCTTTGGGAATTCGAGGCCGAAAAGGGGCTTCGCTATACCCGGCCCGTCGCCGATCCCCTGCCCGTCCAGGAATATCTGGATATGTCGGGAAAATACCGCCATCTGGATGAGGAACAGCTTGTTCATATCCAGCAGGCGGTGCGCAACAAGGTCGCTTTCCTGGACAGTTTCGTCCGCGCCACAGCGTCGCTGGGGGAAAGTTCGGCCGCGGAAAAAGCCTAGCGCCATGGGCAAGACCAAAAAACAAAGCTTCCAACCCAATCCTGAACAATTGGCGCTCCGCCCGGACATCCCCGGCAGTCAGATCAACGGGGTTGGCGAGGTCGAAATACGCCGCCCCACGCCCATCTATTGGCGCCCGGCCGAGCGCATCATCTGGGGCGCAATGCAGCAATATTATTACTCCCAAAATACCAGTGCGCCGGCCATGGCGGCACGCGATAAGTGCATGGAAATCGCCGCCCGGCCCCTGGGGCCGATGGCCGGTACGCGCCAAGAGGCTTCGCCCGGGGATTGGACCAAGGCGCTGAAGGCCGAAGCCTTGTCCGGGCATTCGGATCAGGTAGCCGTCACCAATTTCCGCTCCGAATGGGTGTACGACGACAGCGAAGCGGATTATCCCTGGATGGTGATCATCGCCGTCGCCATGGATTACGAACCCGTCGCCCAGGCCCCCTCCATCGCAACATCGGTCGAAGTCATGACCCAATATGGCAGGGGCACCCAGGCGGCATCGGATGTTGCAAGCTGGATCCGGGCGCAAGGCTATGATGCGATTGCCCATTGCGGGCCAAGTTCAGGGCCTTTTTTGCTGGTGCCGGCGGCTATCGAAAGCGGTATGGGGGAGTTGGGCAAGCACGGCTCGGTGATCAATTCCACCTATGGGGCCTGGTTTCGTTTGGCCGGCGTTGCCACTGACATGCCGTTAGTTGCCGATCCGCCTGCCCCCTTCGGGGCTCAGGATTTTTGCCTCAACTGTCAGCTATGCACCCGCGCCTGTCCGGCGGGTGCCATCGACGGGGACAAGGTCATGGTCCGGGGCACTGAGAAATGGTACGTGGATTTCGACAAATGCATTCTTTATTTCAATGAAAATCTAAGCTGCGGCCTGTGCTTGGCCGTCTGCCCCTGGAGCCGCCCGGGCCTGGCGGCGAGCCTTGCCGCAAAAATGGCACGGCGGAAGTTGGGATAAGGGATTGGCAAGCCTGATCACAGTTGAGAGTTGACCGCTCCCTGTGAGCCGGACCGGACCCTGGCGATTTTGTTCGATTTCATTGCGATTTTCCGCACATCATCTAGTATTGCAGAAATGAACTGGTGGAACTGGATTAAGGTGGGGAAGTGAATTGACCAACCAACCTGTTGAGAACCAAGGCATCGGACAACCGGTCCGGCGGAAGGAGGATTTTCGTCTGCTGACCGGCGGCGGACGTTACGTCTCCGATATTCAACTGCCCGGAACGGCCTATCTGGCGGTGGTCCGCTCACCCCATGCCCATGCCCGTATCAAGTCCATTGACGGAAGCGCGGCCGACGCCCTGCCCGGCGTGATCGCCGTGTTTACCGGCGCCGATTTCGTGGGTGATGGGTGCAAGCCATTGGATCATAAGGCCGCCATGGACGGCGGCGCCGACGTGGTTGTGACCCCCAACACGGATTTTGACGGTTTTGCAGTGCCCCAACCGCACCTGCCCGTCGACAAGGCGCGTTATGTCGGCGAACCGGTCGCTATTGTGGTTGGGGAAACCCTCGCCATTGCAAAGGACGGGGCGGAGCGCGTTGTCGTTGATTATGATATTCTCCCCGCCGTCACCATGGCGTCCGACGCCCTCGATGACGATGCGCCCCTGGTCTGGGATGAGGCCGGGACCAATCTCTGCGTCGATGTGGAGGTTGGCGACAAGGCGGCGGTTGACGCGGCCTTTGCCGCTGCCAGCCATAGCGTGCGGCTGGAAACCTGGATTCAACGGGTCACCGGCACGCCGATGGAGCCCCGCAACGCCATCGGCGATTACGACGAAGCAGCCGGCCAATATGTGCTTTATGCGGGGACCGGCAGCGGGGTGGTCAAGGAGAAGGAGGATCTGTCGAGCATCCTGGATGTACCTGAAGACGAGGTCCATACCCTTTGTGGCGATATGGGCGGCAATTTCGGGACCCGCAATTTTTTCTTTCAGGAATATGTCCTTCTGCCCTGGGCGGCACGAAAGATCGGCCGGCCGATTAAATGGCAGGGCGATAGGACCGAATCCTTCCTCAGCGACTATCAGGGCCGTGACCTGGAGGTCGAAGCGGAGTTGGCGCTCGACGCGGAAGGTAATTTCCTGGCCGTGCGCGGCTCCAATCTCAGTAATGTGGGCGCCCATACCATTTCGTATGTGCCCTTGCGCAAGGGGCTCGGCATCATGTCAGGCGTCTATCATATCCCCGCCATCCATTTCCGGGGCAGGGCGGCAACGACCACCACGCCGCCGACCACGCCCTACCGCAGCGCCGGCAGACCCGAGGCAATTTATGTCATCGAGCGCCTTGTCGATCTGGCGGCCGATGAGCATGGCTTCGACCCGGTGGAGCTGCGCAAGCGCAATTTCATTCCGCCGGATGCCATGCCCTACACCAACGGGGTTGGTCTTACTTATGACAATGGCGAGTATGATAACGGTCTGGATACGGCCCTTGAGCTTGCCGATTGGAACGGCTTCGCGGAACGCCGTCAGTCGTCTGGGAAACGGGGTAAGCTGCGCGGCATCGGCATCGGAAACTATATCGAGGGCGCGGGAGGTTTTCCGCGTGAACGGGCCGAAGTGACGGTCGGGACCGAGGGCCGCGTCGAACTCGTGGTCGGCACCATGAACAGCGGCCAGGGTCACCCGACCAGCTTCGCGCAGCTTTTGACGACCTGGCTCGGCGTGCCCCTCGACTCTGTGGATTTCGTCGCCCACGATACGGACCGTGTCTCGGCGGGTGGCGGATCGCATTCGGGGCGCTCCATGCGGCTGGCGAGCCTGGTTATGGGCATCGCCACGGACGAAATCATCGAAAAGGGAAAACGGATCGCCAGCACCGTGCTCGAGACCCATGCTGGTGACATCGAATTCGCCGAAGGCTTTTTCACCATCAAGGGCACCGACCGGCGTCTCGGTATTTTCGAAGCGGCGGAAGCCGCGGCGACCCGTGATGATTTGCCGGCGGAGTTGCAGGGCAAGCTCGACGGTGTCGGTGATCAGACTGTGTTGGTTGGTGCCTATCCGTCGGGAACCCATATTTGCGAGGTTGAGGTCGATGCCGACACCGGTCTGGTCGAGATCGTCGGTTGGGCGGGGGTCGATGATGTAGGTCTGGCGGTCAACCCCATGATCCTCCATGGCCAGACCCACGGTGCGGCGGCGCAAGGCATTGGCCAGGCGCTGCTGGAGCAGTGCCATTACGACCGTGAAAGCGGCCAATGCCTGTCGGGCTCGTTCATGGATTACGGGGTGCCCCGCGCGGATACGCTGCCGGATTTCAAATGCCAGCTCATCGAAGTGCCGGCGGCCAGCCACCGCTATGGCATCCGGCCGGGCGGCGAAGGCGGCACCACGCCGGCACTGGGCGCCGTTATCAACGCCATCGTCGACGCGCTGTCGGAACTGGGCGTCAGACATGTGGAGATGCCCGCCACGCCGGAGCGCGTGTGGCGGGCGATCCGCGAGGCTGGTTCGCCATAAAGCAAATCTCCGCCCTCCATGTTCCGTCCATCTCAGGGCAAAATACCTTGATTTTGCCATAATCGGGACATCCTAAGGTCTGATTCTCTTTCTAGGTTTCCAGCCCATCACATGGAAACCGATTTCAGGAAGGACTGATCATGACCCGGAAATTCAACCCCAAGCGCGCGCGGGCGTTCCTCGCTTTACCCTTTCTCGCCGGCTGCGCCATGGGCGATGTGGAAGCGCTGCGCAACACCCAACCAACGGGCTCGCCCTTTACGGTGGCATTAACCAACGAATATAAGCGCTTCGCCATTTACGAAAATGACGAGATGCGCGACTGGTTTGATGCCGGACATTTCGCCAGAAAAGGGCTCCTGGCCGCCCATGGAGATCCGGTGGCCCCCGAAACACTCCGGGCCTGGCGCCTGCCGGTGGAAAAAACCGGTGAATTGGCAGCCGCCCACCTAAGACTTGTGTCGGCCCTGGCCACCGGTGCCCGGGAGCGAATGCCCAAAAGCGCCGCCAAGGCCCAGGCCAGCTTTGATTGCTGGGTCGAGCAGCAGGAGGAAAATTTCCAGGCCGATGATATCGCCGCCTGCCGCAAGGCTTTTAGCGCCGCATTGGCCGGGGTGGAAAAGCGGGCAGAAGGCAAAACCTCCATCCCCTTTGCCTTCGACAGCGCCCGGTTGAGCCAGGTGCAGATGGCCCGGCTGGACAATCTGGCGCAGCGCATTGCATCCAACAAAAACCAGGACATCATCATCCACGGCCACGCGGACCGGGCCGGGACAGAGCCCTATAACCGCAATCTGTCGCGCGCCCGCGCTATTGCCGTCTGGCGACGGATGGCGGATTCCGGCGTGCCGGCCAAGCGCATGGCCATCCGCGCATCGGGCGAGGACAAGCCGGCCGTGGCCACCCGGGACGGGGTAAAAAATGCTAAAAACCGCCGGGCTGAGATTCTATTCCGGACCGACCGCGAACCCGAACCCGTGGCCGAATTGCAGACCCTTAAGATCAGCGAGCCCCAATCATACCGCTCAGCGCAACGGTAACCGGATGGGCGGGGTCGATTATTTCCACCAAAATGGTGAAATGATCCATCTCCGGCACCTCGACAATATCCACATCGCATCCCACCCCCTTCGCCACCTCGGCATAAAGGTGGGTCTGGCGTACCCATTCCTCGGTCTCGCCCAGCCCGACGGCGCAGATCAGAGGAACCGCCTTCCGTGGCGGGCGGGCCAAGGGGCTTAGGACGGCCACGTCTTCCTCCTTGGCCTGGATATCTTCATTGATCTGGATCTGGCGCACCGCGGCCAGGTCATAAATGCCGCTGATCAGGCAGGCACCGGACAGGGTCAGACCGGGCATTCCGTGGCTGACACCCCAATCGCAGGCCAGGGCCATGGCGCAAAGATGGGCCCCCGCCGAATGGCCGGCGATAGTTATATTATTTGGATCGGCGCCGAATTTGGCCGCGTTTTTGGCCACCCAGACGATGGCCCGCTCGGCCTGACCGGCGATATGGCCCAAGGGGACATCGGGGCAAAGATCATAGGTGGCGACGAAGACGCAAGCACCCGCCTTGACGAAGGGCTCGGCGAAAAAGCTGTTTTCCCGCGCATGACCCGCCCGCCAATAACCGCCATGGAAAAAAATCAGCGTGGGCGCGCCCGTCCCGCCGCCGGCGGCGGGAAAGACGTCGATCACCTCGCGCTCCCCGTCGCCGTAATGGTGATCCAGCTCATGGGTGAGGCGGGCGCGGCTGGCCTCGCTCAAAATCGGGCGCTGGGCCAGGATTTCATCCACATCCGGCACCGCCTGACGGGGATTGAATTGCCACTCGAATTCCTCCGCGGGGTAGGAATTGCCTTTGTATTCCATGATCTATTCCGGTTTGAGGGCCATGAAGGCGTAGCCGAAGACCTCGAAGCGCCGGGCGCTCTTTTCACCGTCCGCATCCCCGAACGTATCCACCGCCGGTCCAATTTTCACCTCAACGAAGCCCGTCTCCTCCAGCATTTTCTGCCAGCCTGCACACGGCAGGCCACCGGCAATTCACGCCGTCCATAGGTCAATATCATTGAGCGCGCCCTCCGGTACCGGCTGGCTGTTGGCGATATCGGCGGTTTGCAGCCGCCCCCCTGGACGCAGGATACGGAAGGCCTGATCAAAGACCTTTTTCTTGTCAGTGCACAGATTGAATACGCCGTTGCTGATCAACACATCGGCCCAGCCATCATCGACGGGCATTTCCTCCAACAGGCCTTCGCGGAACTCAACATTCTCAAGTCCCATCTCGGCCGCCGTGGCGCGGGATTTGGCGAGCATCTCCTGGGTCATGTCAATGCCCACCACCTGGCCACCGGCGCCTACCTGCCCGACGGCAATGAAGCTGTCGAAACCGGCGCCCGAGCCCGCATCCACCACATGTTCGCCCGGCGACAATCTACGCATGGAAAATGGATTGGCGACGCCCGCGAAACTTTCCACCGCCCGGTCAGGCAAGGCATCGACAACGGCCTGATCATATCCCAGGCGCCTGGCCAATGGCCGGCCCGTATGAAAATGATAGGTCTTTTCCGGCTCGGCGGCCACTTCGCGGTATTTT
The DNA here is from genome assembly GCA_964493945.1 of uncultured Rhodospirillaceae bacterium. Lineage (GTDB taxonomy): Bacteria > Pseudomonadota > Alphaproteobacteria > Rhodospirillales > UBA2165 > CAZBQG01. The sequence continues at coordinate 1,808 of CAZBQG010000196.1, read as the reverse complement.
TCCTTGACCTGTTCGCGTAACGCGACCGGATCGACCAATGTTTCGACGCTCATATCCCCATCCTTCCAAAACCATCCGCCCCTACGGGAAACTGTAGCCCCGAAACCCCGGTAATAACAATGCCTATCCCCCTTTCCAAGGACCCGGGAAAATCATAGCGTGCGGCCTACGCAAAAAAGTAAGGAAAAACCGTGGCCCAATCGCCAACCGAAATAATGCTGGGCATCCTGCAACTTGATTTGCTTATCGGCCTGCTCATCGTCATGACCAGCGGATTGGTGCGCGGCTTCACGGGCTTTGCCGGCGCGCTCGTCAATGTCCCCCTGCTTACCCTTCTTTGGGGCCCGGTGGAAGCCATCGCCATCGCCACCCTGACGGGCATCGCCTCCCAGGTGCAGCTTTCCGCCGTGACCTTCCGCAAGACGCGATGGGGCGAAGTGATCCCCTTAAGCGTGGCGGCGCTCATCTTCACGCCGGTGGGCGCCATTGCCCTGGTCCATGCCGATCCCCAATTGATCCGCCGCGTGATCGGCGCCCTGGTAGCGGCGGGGGCACTTCTGATGATGATCGGCTGGGTCTGGCGGGGACAGCGAAATTGGCCTGTTAGCGCCCTGGTCGGCGCCTTGTGTGGCGGCATGCAGGGCATGTCCGGCATAAACGGCCCGCCGCTGATCGCCTATATGCTGGCCGCCCCCGAGCTCCCCGATGTACAGCGCGCCAACATCATCGCCGCCATCGGCCTGATGATCGCGGTCATGTTTTTCACTCTTTTGCTCAATGGCGCCTTCGGCTGGACCACGGTGGGGCGGGCGTTGATCCTGTTTCCGGCGACCTTGCTGGGCACCTGGGCCGGCAACTGGGCCTTCCAACGGGCACCGCAGGCAATTTACCGCAAGGTGGCCCTGGGGTTGCTGATCATTACCGGCTTGGCTGTGCTTGTCTTTTAGAGCGAATCGCCAAGGGAGTGGGGTCAATGTGAGCTAACCCGGCTTTAACGGACAGATTAATTGAGCATCATTGCCCCGTAGTTCGAAAGCGCGGGGTCAAAAGCGCGGGGTCAGGTCTTGTGTTTTGCGCTTCTTTTAAAGCCGGGGTCAGGTCTTGCGTTTTGCGCTTCTTTTCAGTACTGTTTCGCCATGGCCCGTCCGCTTCGCATTGAGTATCCAGGCGCGCTTTACCATGTGACGGCGCGTGGTAATGGGCGGGCGGAGATTTTTCTGGATGACGGCGGGCGGGCGGGTTTTCTAGAAATCCTCGCCGCGATGGTGTCCCGGTTTGGCTGGCTGGTGCATGCCTACTGCCTGATGGACAATCATTACCATTTGCTCATGGAGACCCCAGAAGCCAACCTCGGACACGGCATGCGCCAGCTGAACGGTATCCATACCCAGCGCCTCAACCGGGCGCATGGGCGGACCGGGCATGTCTTTGAGGGGCGCTACAAGTCAATCCTGGTGGAGAAGGAGCGCCATTTGCTGGAGCTCAGCCGCTATGTGGTGCTCAACCCGGTGCGGGCTGGGATGGTGGGGGAAGCCGGTGATTGGCGGTGGAGCAGCTTTCTGGCGACGGCCGGGGAGGTGGAGACGCCAGACTGGCTGCATACGGGGGCGCTGCTGGCCCTGTTCAGTGGTGGCGGGATTGAGGCCAGAAGGGCCTATGCCCGTTTCACCGCCGAGGGGGTGGGGGCGGCAAGCCCCTGGGAGTCGCTGCGCCATCAAATGTTGCTGGGCGGTGAGTATTTTATCGGGCGCATGGCTGACAGGCTGGCGGGCGGAAAAGTGAGCGGTGAAGTGCCCCGCGCCCAACGG
>CAZBQG010000195.1:0-8706 GCA_964493945.1 uncultured Rhodospirillaceae bacterium | reverse complement strand
TCCCATTCGGGGGCCAAACGGAGAACATCATGTGCCGTCATGTGCCATCCATGTGCCATGTAGCTGCCGACACTGGAGAGAACTGGGTGGAAACGTGAGTAAATACAGTATGTTAGCGAGAAAGGGTGTTTTTCTTAAATCACGGCTAGAACTGACCGGGGCGAACACGCTAATACACTGATTTTATTGAAAAAAGAATGGTGCCCAGGGGCGGACTCGAACCACCGACACGCGGATTTTCAGTCCACTGCTCTACCAACTGAGCTACCTGGGCTCCGGCCCTCGAACGCCTTGGCGGCGCCCCGCTTGCGGGCGTGAACGGGTGTATAGAAAAAATCCGGGCGTCTGTCCAGTGCTGGCCGCTAATCCCTGACCGGACCGGCGGAATGGGGGAACCCGTCCCATGGGCTGCTGGATCCCATGATGGCGGCGGCGGGGCTTTAATCTCCGCGTTTTGCGTAACTGGCCGCCACATATTCCTCGACGATCTTTTCGAAATCACCGGCCAGGTCGGCACCGTGCAGCGTGGTGGTTTTCTTGCCATCCACGTAAACGGGTGCCGCCGGCTCTTCGCCGCTACCGGGCAGGCTGATGCCGATATTGGCCTGTTTGCTTTCGCCCGGGCCGTTGACGATGCAGCCCATGACGGCGACGCGCATTTCCTCGACTCCCACCCGTTCCGCCGCCCATTGGGGCATACGGGCGCGGACGAATGCCTGTATGCGGGCGGCCAGTTCCTGGAACAATGAGCTGGCCGTCCGCCCACAGCCGGGGCAGGCGGTGATTTCCGGGGTGAAGGCGCGAAGCCCCATGCTTTGCAATATTTCCTGGGCGACGATGACTTCCCGGCTGCGGTCTCCACCGGGATCGGGGGTCAGGGATACGCGGATGGTATCGCCGATGCCCATCTGCAAAAGGATGGCCATGGCCGCCGTCGAGGCGACGATGCCTTTCGATCCCATGCCCGCCTCGGTCAGGCCCAAATGCAATGCGTAATCGCACTCCCGGGCCAGGCGCCGGTAGACGCTAATCAAATCAGGCACGGAACTTACTTTGCATGAAAGGACAATATGATCGGCACCCAGACCCATACCGCGGGCCTGTTCGGCACTTTCAAGGGCCGAAGTGACCAGGGCTTCGCGCATTATTTCTCCGGGCTCCAGCGGCTCTGCGAGGTTTGGATTTTCGTCCATCAGGCGAGCCAGCAGGGCCTGATCCAGACTTCCCCAATTGACCCCGATGCGCACGGGCTTGTCTCTTTCCAGGGCCGTTTCGATCATGCGGGTGAACTGGCTGTCGCGCTTATTTCCGAAACCCACATTGCCTGGATTAATGCGGTATTTGGCCAGTGCCTCGGCACAGTCCGGATATTTTCCCAGCAACAGATGGCCGTTATAGTGAAAATCACCGATCAGGGGCACAGGCGTCCCCATGTCGGCCAGGCGGTCCCGTATATGGGGGACAGCGGCGGCGGCCTCTTCCGTGTTTACGGTGATGCGCACCAGTTCCGATCCCGCCCGGGCCAGTTCCGCCACCTGGGTGGCCGTGCCCTGGGCATCGGCGGTGTCGGTGTTGGACATGGACTGGACGGCGATGGGCGCACCGCCGCCGATCATGACATTGCCCACCTCAACGCCGATGGTCCGCTTCTCTTGGCCGGTCTGATCCACTTCATCCTCAGCAGTTCTGAGCTTTGAATATAGCAAGGCATAATGGACTTGGCAGCTTTCATCTGCAATCATCACCCACTTTGGCCGTGGGAAAACCCAAATGACGGTGGCAAATCCCCCGGCGGTGGAAACGCCATCGGGCAAGGACACGGAATATGAAAACTTTCCTGTGGGATCGTGGCTGTTGCCCACACCCCTCCGGCCCCATGTGGCTGTGTTTTATTCCTTTGCCAGGGCCGCCGATGATATCGCCGATGCGCCTCATCTTTTGCCCCAGGAAAAGCTGGATCGGCTGAGCGGTTTCGAGGGCGCGCTCCGGGGTGAAGGGCCGGATGAGGCGGCCTTCACCAAGGCCCATGCCATGGCCCGAAGCCTGGAAGCGACGGGCGTGACCCAGGCCCATTGCCTGGACTTGCTCAAGGCCTTCAAACAGGACGCCACCAAGCAGCGCTATGCTGATTGGGACGGCCTTATGGCCTATTGCCAGTTATCGGCAGCCCCCGTTGGGCGCTATCTGCTGGATCTGCATGGCGGCTCTTTGTTGGGTTACGGGCCGTCGGACGCCTTGTGCAACGCCTTGCAGATTCTCAATCATCTGCAGGACTGCAAGGAGGACTATCTGACCCTGGACCGGATCTATCTGCCGCAGGACTGGTTTGACCGGGAAGGTGCCAAAATCGGTGATCTGGCTGCCCCGGCGGCAAATCCCCCTATGCGCCGGGTGCTGGATGCCACGCTGGTCGGTGTGGATAGGCTGCTGGCCCAGGCCGGCCCCTTGCCGAGCGGGCTGATCAGCCGCCGCCTGGCCATGGAATCGGGCGCCACCTTGCGTATTGCCGGCGTGTTGTCCGCCCGCCTTCGGCGCCAGGACCCGCTGGGCCACCGGGTCAAATTAGGCAAGGCGGATTATATCTGGAATTGCACCTTGGGATCCTTGGGCGCCCTCCTGAGGGGCCGGGCGGGGTAGGGTTGCTTTGTTCGATCATCCGCTGCAAATTCTGGCGCTGATTCCGGTTGCCGTTTGGCTATATCTGCTGATGGGGCGGGGAGGGTTCTGGCGGGCCCGGAGCATTCTCGCGGGAGATGAGCCCGAGCCGGACCGTTGGCCGCCGGTCGCCGCCGTGATCCCGGCCCGCAACGAGGCCCCCTGCGTCATCCAGGCGCTTGGCTCCCTGTTGGGTCAGGATTATCCGGGCGGGCTGAATGTGATCCTCGTGGATGATAATTCGGAGGATGGAACCGGCGGCCTTGCCAGGCAATCCTTCGCCGGTGATGGGCGCCTGGAGGTGATCGACGGGGCATCTTTGGAAGAGGGCTGGAGCGGCAAGATGTGGGCCGTCCATCAAGGGCTGAAGCGCCTTGAGGAAGCCCATCCGGGTGCCCGCTTCGTTCTTTTGTGCGATGGCGATATCCAACATGGCCCGGACAATCTCCGCCGCCTGGTGGCCAAGGCCGAAGTGGAAAGCCTGGGGCTGGTCTCGCTCATGGCCCGCCTGCCGGTGGTTGGGTTCTGGGACGGGCTTTTGATCCCCGCCTTCGTGTTCTTTTTCCAAAAGCTTTATCCCTTTGCCTGGGTCGCGGATGCGGGCCGCGCCACCGCCGGGGCGGCGGGAGGCTGCATGTTGGTCCGCCGCGGCCTGTTGGATAAGGTGGGCGGCGTCACCGCCATCCGGGATGCGATTATCGATGATTGCGCCCTGGCCCGGCTGATCAAGCCCCATGCCCCCATCTGGCTGGGACTGGGCCAGGCGACGCGCGGCTTGCGCCCTTACGGCGGCTTGGGCGATATTTGGCGCATGGTCACGCGCACCGCCTTCGTTCAGTTGAATTATTCGGCCCTGTTGCTTGCCGGGACCGTGCTGGCCATGTTGATCATCTATATTGCCCCGCCCGCCGCCCTGATCCATGGCTGGGTTCATGGCGCCTGGCCGATGGTGCTGGCCGGCTTGCTGGGTTGGGGGTTGATGATTTTGGCCTATGGTCCGACGCTCAGGCGCTATGGCCGGAATGCCGTGCATGGCTTGTTGCTACCTTTGGCAGCCTTATTGTTCACGCTCATGACCCTTGATGCGGGCTTGCGTCATTATCTTGGCCGCCCGCCCCGCTGGAATGGACGCCCAAACCGTGCGCAACCGATAACGGGACAAAAATGACCGGAACCCCCGCCGCAATCGCCCAGGTCGCTCGCGATTCAGGCACGTCCTTTTATTGGGCCATGCGCCTTCTGCCCCGCGTCAAGCGCGAAGCCATGTACGCCGTTTATGCTTTTTGCCGGGAAGTGGACGACATCGCCGACGGCACCCTGGACCCGGATTCCAAGCTCAAGGAGCTGGGCCGGTGGCGGGAAGAATTGGAACAACTGGCCCAGGGCAGGCCAAGCCACGGCATCACCCGCGCCCTGGTCCAGCCGATGGCCCAATTCCAACTTGCGAAAGAGGATTTTCTTTGCATCATAGAGGGCATGGAAATGGATGCGGGTGACCGGCTGCGTATCGCCGATATGGAGGAGCTGGCGCTTTATTGCGACCGGGTGGCTTGTGCCGTCGGGCGCCTTTCGACGCGGGTCTTCGGCATTGAAGGGGATGCCGCCTGGGATCTGGCAAAATCACTGGGTGAGGCACTACAGCTTACCAACATCTTGCGCGACGTCCATGAAGACGCTGAACGCGATCATGTCTATCTGCCCGCCGATCTGTTGGTCCGTCACGGCATTCATGAGAGCGGCGCCATGGCTATCGCGTCCCATCCGGCGCTGGCCGGGGCCTGCCAGGAGCTGGCCCATTTGGCCGAGCAGCGTTACACCGAGACAGAGGAAATTCTTAAGCAGTTGGACCGGGTGAAAGTGCGGCCCGCCCTGATCATGAAAGCCGTCTATCATCGTCTGCTGAAGCGGCTCCAGGCCGGAGGATGGCTTGACGTCAAACAGCGCATGCGGATTTCAAATTTGGAAAAATTAACCATCGCCGCCAGTGCGGTTCTGTTTTCAAGGCTATGAAAAAGAACAAATATAAAATCTTTTCTTCACTCAGGGACTTGACAAAAGGGTGCTCTGGAACCCAAAAGACAGGGCGCAAGAAGAACAACCGGTCTCAACTCTACAGCGGCTCTGTATATTGGAAATTTCAACCGAAAAAAATGCCGGGGTGGAAGCCTTAGCTCCCTGCCTGGATCATATGCTGGATGGCGTGATCCAGGATGCGCGCCAATCCCTTCTGGCCCACCAGGCCGAGGATGGCCACTGGATTTTCGAGCTGGAAGCCGATACCACGATTCCGTCCGAATATATCATTCTCAACCATTTCCTGGGTGAGGTGGATGATCTGATTGAGGCCAAGCTTGGCAATTATATCCGGGCCCGGCAGGGCGCCCATGGCGGCTGGCCGTTGTTCAAGGGCGGCGATCCGGATATCAGCGCTTCGGTCAAAGCCTATCTGGCTCTCAAACTTATCGGTGATGATCCCGGTGCCAAACGCATGCAAAAGGCGCGGGATGCGGTTTTGGCGCTTGGCGGCGGCGCCAAATGTAATGTGTTCACGCGCATAACCCTGGCTCTTTTCGGGCTCATCCCATGGCGCGCGGCGCCGGTCACCCGGGCCGAGATTTTGTTCGCGCCCAAATGGTTTCCGCTGCACCTCAACAAGGTTTCCTATTGGACGCGCACGGTGACGATCCCGCTTTTGGTGCTGACGGCGCTCAAGCCCAAGGCGGTTAATCCGCGCAAGGTCATGATCGACGAGCTGTTCCTTAAACCTCCTGATGAGGAAGATTACAAACTGGCCAACCCGACCGATCATTGGGTGGGCGATGTCATGCTGGGGCTTGACCGTATTGCCAAATATTGCGAACCGCTCATCCCCCGGGCCCTGACCCGCAAGGCCATCGACAAGGCCATGGGGTTCGTCCATGAACGGCTTAACGGTGAAAATGGGCTGGGAGGTATTTTCCCGGCCATGGCCAACTCCCTCATGGCTTTCAAGGCTTTGGGATATTCGGCCGATCACCCTGATGTGGTCACGGCCCGCAAGGCGCTGGACCGGCTTTTGGTGGTGGAGGGCGACAGCGCCTATTGCCAGCCCTGCGTTTCGCCTATTTGGGATACGGGTCTGGCGGCCCATGCCCTGATGGAAGCCAAGCCCATCGGAGAATCACCCGCACTTCGTCTGGCCTGCGATTGGCTGACCGACCGCCAGGTTCTGGACGTGGCCGGCGATTGGATTTCAAAGCGCCCGGAAATAAGGCCCGGCGGCTGGGCTTTCCAGTACCGCAACGATCATTACCCGGATGTGGATGATACGGCGGTGGTCGTCATGGCGCTGCACCGCACCCGGGACCGGGCCTATGACGAAGCCATCCGGTCGGGCACCGAATGGGTGCTGGGCATGCAAAGCAATAATGGCGGCTGGGCGGCCTTCGATGTGGATAACGAATATACCATCTTGGAACATATGCCCTTTGCCGATCATGGTGCCTTGCTCGATCCGCCGACGGCCGATGTGACGGCGCGTTGCGTCGGCATGCTGGCCCAATTGGGCTGGCGCGAAGATCACCCGCAGATGAGCCGGGCGCTGGCATTTTTGAAGAGCGAGCAGGAAAAGGACGGCTCGTGGTACGGGCGCTGGGGAACCAATTATGTTTATGGGACCTGGTCCGTTCTGGCCGCCCTCAATGGGGCCGGTGAGGATATGCAGGCACCCTATATCCGGCGCGCCGTGGATTGGATCAAATCGCGCCAGATGGATGATGGCGGTTGGGGCGAGGATTGCGCCTCCTATTGGGATCAGCGCAAATTGGAAGTAAAGGCGGCGACGCCGTCGCAAACCGCCTGGGCCCTGTTGGCCCTGATGGCTGCCGGCGAGGTGGACAGCGAAGCCGTCGCCGGGGGCGTCAAATATCTGACGGATTACTTCACGGAGAAGGGCGGCTGGCGGGACGAATATTACAATGCGGTCGGTTTCCCCCGCGTGTTTTTTCTGCGCTATCACGGCTATGCCAGTTATTTCCCCCTTTGGGCCCTGGCCCGTTACCGCAATTTGCGGGGGCGGAATAACTCGCGCACCGATCTAGGTCTTTAAATGAAAAATCCGGGGGTCATCGCGGGCCTCCGGCGCGAAGCGGCCTGCCTGGACGGGCTTCCAGTCCTCTCAGCCGGCGCCAGCGCGGCCCGCGCCTGCCAATTGGCGGCCCAATTACTGGCCGGGGGCTGTGATGGGCTGATCAGTTTCGGAACTGCCGGCGGCCTGGATCCGGCTCTGGCACCCGGGACTTTGGTTGTTGCGGACCGCGTCATCAGGCCGGATGGGCAAAGCCTTGCGGTGGATGCGGATTGGCGCCACCAAATACTTGCATCTATTGGCGGGGCAGAGGAAGGGGCGGATTTCCAAATCAGCAAGGGCAGTTTGGCCGGCAGCGATCAGCTTCTCTCCGGCGTCCAGGCCAAGGCCGATCTCTTCGCCAAAACCGGTGCCCGGGCGGTGGATATGGAATCCCACGCCGTGGCGGAGATTGCCCATGCCCAGGGCGTTCCATTTCTGGCCTTGCGCGCCATCGCTGATCCGGCGGATTTTGCCCTGCCCAATTGCGTCGCTCATGCGGTAGGGCCGGGTGGTGAGGTGCGTATTCTGTCCATCTTGGGCGTGCTAATCCCGCGGCTCGGCGAATTGGGCCGGCTTCGAATCCTGGCCCGCCACAGCCGAGCATCCCTGACCACCCTGTGCTTTGCAGCCCGGCATCTTAATTCGGGCTGACCGTGGATCAATTCGTGATAAAACCAGCCCATGAATGACGAAAATGATTTTCCGCTCCTCTTGACCCCCGGTCCCCTGACCACCTCGGCCAGGGTCAAAGAGGCCATGCTTAATGACTGGGGGTCGCGCGATGGGGCGTTCATTGAAATGACCGCCCGCGTCAGCGCTGGCCTGGCCGGTCTGGCGGGTATGGAGGGGGCGGATGCCAGCCATGTCTGCGTGCCCCTGCAAGGTAGCGGTAACTTCGCCGTGGAGGCCATGCTGCAAAGCGTGCTGCCGGCTGATGGCAAGGCGCTGATCGCCATCAACGGCGCCTATGGAAGGCGCATGGGTGAAATCTGCGGGCGCATGGGGCGGGCCTGGATTCCCCTGGAAACCCCGGAAGACACGCCGCCCGCCCCGGTGGAACTGGAGCGCGCCCTCAGAGCCGATCCCACCATAAGTCATGTGGCGGTGGTCCATTGCGAAACCACCTCGGGCATTCTCAATCCGTTGGCGGAAATCGCCCAAACCGTCAAGGCCCAAGGCCGAAGCCTGCTGGTGGATGCCATGAGCTCATTCGGCGCTCTTCCCCTCGATCTCACCCAGATACAAGCCCAGGCGGTGGCCGGCTCGGCCAACAAATGCCTGGAAGGAGTTCCCGGACTGGCTTTCGTTATCGCCCAGCGCGCCACCCTGGAAGGCCCGGCCCACTCTACGTCTTTGAGTTTGGATCTGGCGGATCAATGGCGGGGCTTCCAAGCCACCGGGCAATGGCGTTTCACCCCGCCCACCCAGGTGCTGGCCGCCCTGGATCAGGCGCTGATCGAGCTGGAAGAAGAAGGCGGCATCGCGGGCCGGCTTGCCCGCTACCGGGAGAATTGCCGCATTCTCATGGAAGGTCTAAGCGGTCTGGGGCTGGATTGTTTCCTTGACGCCCAATTGCAGGCCCCCATCATCGTCACCTTTCACGCCCCGGTGGATGCCAATTATCAATTTGATATTTTTTACGAAAAGCTGCGGGCCAGGGGCTATGCCATCTATCCCGGCAAGCTGACCCATGCCCCCAGCTTCCGCATCGGCTGCATCGGGCGCATTGATGCCCGAATCATGCGAGACGTGGTGGAAGCCATCGGCGACGTGCTGGCGGAAATGGAGGTCCGCCAACGGGGCCGGGCCAATTATGTTCCGGGTGGAATTGATTAATTCACTCTGCTGGCCAGTCCCGGACTGACTCACGATACCAGAGATAAATTATTTAGTTGAACGTTAAGAAGCCCAGTTGAGCACTGAGAACGGGTTTATCGCTGCCC
>CAZBQG010000194.1:0-8721 GCA_964493945.1 uncultured Rhodospirillaceae bacterium | reverse complement strand
ATTCAGAGAAACCGCAACGCAGATCAACAAAAATCAGGTTTTTCACGGAGAACTAATTTCTCAAGGCTCACTTCGGGCGGACAAAATTTCAAGGGTTGGCCGAGCAATAATCAAAAGGATCGGCGTGCGTGCTAAACCCGGTCGAAAACATCTGGCAGCTCATGCGCGATAACTGGCTCTCAAACAGAATATTCAAATCCTACAACGATATCCTCGACCACTGCTGCTTCGCTTGGAACCAACTCATCAATCAACCGTGGAAAATCATGTCAATCGGATACAGGGAATTGGCCTATCGATGATTCTTTTTGCAAGTTGGTATAAGCCGAAAGGATTGCCGAAAGTCGAGAGGGCCCGTTTCATGGCACCTGTTTCAGCTTCCTTCAAGGCACTTTCTTGAGCTTCCCCAGATGTCGGCCGGGCCTGCCCTCTATTGGGAATCACGCGTGTCTAGCCCCCAAGTCATGTACCACCTTGTCGTAGAGTTTCCGGAACGGGTGGTCTCATGTTGAGTGCCTGATGAGGCCGATTGGCACACCATTAATGCTGTTTGGTAGGACATGGCTAGAGAACCCTAAGCGGAGATTAATGGCGACGACCGAGCGCTCTATACCCGCATCGCCAACATCAGCGGCCTGTGCCACGGGATATTCATGACGCGGGTACGGGCGATTTCGATCTCGACTGAATTCCTATCCCGCTCAGCATTAACAGCGCCGTCAACCACCATGTCTGCCAGGCGCCATAACTTATTCCGGCAACCAGGAGGGCCGCGGCAAAAAAACCAAAAAGAGCGGCCCGCTCCAGCGCCTCTCCGGTTTGGTTTTGGATGGCCCGAATCACCCAGAGCAAAAAGACCGCGAACAGCAGCGCGCCGACAAAGCCCAATTCAAGCCAAATCTGCAAGGCCAGATTATGCGGATGCAGGGGAATGGGCTCGGCATCGTTGAACCATTTTCGTTCTGGAATATCCGGGAAAAAATATTTTCTGATTTTGGTCGCTGGACCGTACAAGGCACGCGAGGTGTCGAAGCCATGGCCCAGGATTGGGCGCTCGGCGATATGCTTTGCGGTGGTCTGCCAGATCGATATGCGGTGAACCGCTGAGTTGGGTAGGTCCGGAAAATTTTTTCCCGAAACCAGCGGATCGGGCAATTGACCGGGAATCAAGGGCATGAGGGCAAAGCCGCCCAGAACAATGAGGCTGAAGGCTATGGCCGCCCCGCGTTTCATGAAAAGAGCCGCGAGGGCAAATCCAAACCCGAAAATTAAAGCCGCGATTGCCGCCTTCGCGCCGCCCAGGATCACGATGGCGAGGGCCGCGCCGATCAGAGGCAGCGCGCTGGTTTGGGAAAGGCTTCGGTATAGCCGCAGGCTCCAGGGCCACAGGATCAAGGCCGCCAGCGAGTATCCGGGCCTGAGGGCAACTTCGGCGGACAGGTTGTTGGTGATTGGCTTGCCGGCCAGCGCGAATGCATGCCTGATCAGGTAGCCGTCGCTGGCTAATTCCAGACCGAGAATGCCAAATCCGAGAAGACCGCCCGCGACCAATCCCCAGCCGGCGATTTTCCGGCCCACCTCGTCCAAATGGGTGGCAGCCCGGATAATCACGAAACCTCCCAGCAGCATCAGGGCCACCGAGGCAAAGGACTTAACCGATCCCAATTGGGTCAGGGACCAGAACCCGCTGGCCATGGAATAGGCCGTAAAGGCCAGAAACAGCCAGCCGAGCCCGCCCGGGCGAAATGCCAGCCGGCGGTGGCGCCACCCCTCCGCCAGCAGTGCCAAGGCGCACAGTACGAAAAGCGGTGCCAGGCCTTTGGACGCGAAAATGCCAAGGGGCAAAAACAAAAAAGCCGTCCCGCCCAGAATATGACCCGCCTGGATTATCATCAGGCTTGGTAATTCAAAAGGACGCCGCCCCATTGGGCGGTGAAGGCCGGCGTGAGCGCGATATAATATTCATCTTGGGCGGGCGGTCCGGCAGCCAGATGCTTATGGACAAAATACATGACGTCCACGCCTCCCATATGGGCGTATCGGAAATCCGTGCCTAATTTTTCCCTGAGACCCGGAAAATCTTCCAGAAGAATGGGAACGCGGTTTTTGCCGATGGAGGGCAGGAAGAGGGCCGCAATATCCTCCTCACCTAACTCGTTTGCCTCCAGGAGCGCGCGGATGACCGAGCCACACCGGTCCTTTTCGCCGGAAATATAATCGGCCTGGGCCCTGATGTCGGGGAAATCCACGATGATCTTAAGATCCCGGGCGGGCGCGCACTCGGCGAAGGGAACGCCGTCGCCATGGTCCAGGCGCATGGCGCCCCAATCGGCCCCGGCATTGGCCTCGGCGTAGGCACAATAATGCAAACCCCTGTCTCCGGGCGCCGTGATGACCGCAGCCACCGCCCCATCTCCCCAAAAAAATGAACCGTGGGTAAACTGATCCATCAGGGTAGAGGCCTTACAGGCGCTGACAATGAGAATATTGTTTTGACCACCTTCTGTGCGGAGGATCATCTCCGCCATTTTGAGGGCGACGAGAAAACCGGTACAGCCCTGAGATATATTAACGCATTGGGCCCGGTTCAAACCCAATTGGGCTGCGAGCGCGATGGCCGGTATTTCAAATCCATATGACGTCAACAGGGTGGGCGCGGAAATGATGGTATGGATTTTATCTGGCTCCAGCCCAGATTTTTGGATGCCATCCCTGGCCGCCTGCAAGGCGAGCTCCGTGGAATTGCCCTCGGACACAAAGGTAAATTCCTGGCCCGAAGCCTTAAGTTGCTCAACCAGGGCACTGTCGATGGCCTGTTCCCGGAGTGGGACGGATTCCCCGGGCAGGGAAATTCCAAGAGACAGTATTTTTGCGCGGTTGGTCATTGCTGGATTTAGCTATACATGGCCGGCTGCCGTTTTGATAAACAATTCGACCGATCCCAATGAAAAATAATTTTTCGGGCGGGCGGATGGTGCGGCTCACGCCTGGAAACGGCGTTGCGTCACTGGCGCCGAATCGTTACTTTAGGTGCGGTTCCCTTGGGCACGGACCGAGGTGAATGACACTTGGCCGACACCTAAAGAGCAACCGGGTGATATAAAAAAATATGGCGGAACGGGAATCCGGAATAATTTCAAAATGGTTTTCGCCCGAGCGGATTCTTATATACGTGCTGGCTTGGTTTATTCTGCCTTTTGTTATCGCCGGAAAATTCTCTTACGTCTTTACGGCGGATAATCTTGAGATCCTGGTCTCCCATCTTATGGCCCTGGCTGATCATGGGTTGGACCTTCCGGCCTGGGCTCCCTATTCGACCGCCGGCACCGATGTGCCCTCAATGGGGTTTACGGGTTTTGCCAACGTTATTCTTTTTTCAATTTTTCCAGGCTGGCTGGCCCTTCAAATAAATGTCGCGGTCCAGTTTGCCGGCGCTGTGCTGGGCAGCTATTTCCTGTGCCGGCATTCGCTGGGCCTGGGAAAAGCGGCCAGCTTGCTGCCTGGAATGATAATCGGCCTGAACCTGACGGGGCAGATGTACCTTTCCACACTTGCCCTGCAACCTTTGTTCCTGTTCTCGCTCACCAAGCTGCTGGATTACCCTCGAAATATTGGTGCCTGGGTGCTATGCCTTGCGGTCCTGTTTTGGATATCGGGCACCAGCTACATCTCCTGGCTTTTCCCGTTTTCGAGCCTGCTGGTCATCGGCTGGTTTCTGATCATCGATACGCGCAAACGCCCCTGGGAATGGGCGATCATCGCGCTGATGGCCCTTGTCCTGGTGGCGCCCCGGGCGGATGATCTTATTGCCCTGGCCCAGATCGCGCCGGTCTCGCACATAAAGCTTTTGCGCCCCCTGCCGACGGTGGCGGATATATTTTCGGCCTGGGGGCTGATCGCCACCAATATCGACAAGTTATGCGCCCTGCTTTTTATTCTAAGCCTGGTGGTGACCAAACCCCGGCCACCAAAGATGGGCCGGGTAGCCGTCTTTTTGCTGATCGGCCTGTTGGTGGAGCCGGCCGCCATGACCCTTCAGGTCTTTTTCGCGGACGGGCTTCCCTTTCTGCAGGGATTCAATGTTTTCCGGGTCTCGTTTTTCTTCAAGATCGTCTTGTGGATGTCCAGCGCTTATTTCGCTGCCATGTTGGTTGCCGGCATCCAAAAACACGGCCGCCAGCGTGCCCTGTCCAGGGGTGCCCAGGCCCTGGTTGGGATCAGCCTGATTTATTTCGCGGCGGAAAAAGCGGACCGCCAGATCCGCGACTGGCTATCCAACGGCAATTATGTGCATAACCTGGAAAGCCCGGAGCTGAAGCGCCTGGCGGCGGAAATCCCCAGGACCCCCTGGCCGGAGCGGGCCGAGTTGTTTCAGGTTCAGCCTACCTATCTTCATCCATACGGGATCGAGACCGCCAGCGGCTATCAGGCGCTTTACCCGCGGCGTTATTATGAGTTCTGGTCGACGGTGATCGAGCCATGGGGAAAGTCAGAGGCCAATTCCTCCACCGCCGTCATGGCCCAGGATTGGCCTTTCTACAGAATAACCAGACTGAATCTGACGACCAATTCTCACGCTCCTGACAGACGATTTGGCGACCTCTACCGGCTGAATTTGCTGTCCATGGCGAATGTGGGCTGGATCATTTCCCGGGACCGGCTGACGGATGAAGGATTGGAACTTGTGCGGGGGGGCGAAAAACCCTGGTCGGCCAATTCACGCCTGGAAAAAATAAAGATCAATCTGGCGGCAAATTTCAAAGGCCGGAAAAATCTCTATATTTACCGAAACAAACACATGCTTCCCCGTTTCATATCACCCTCCAAGGTAAGGATATTCAAAGATGCCCAGGGGACCCTGGCGGCCATGGGTGGAGCGGATATGGCGGCATTGGCAAACACCCTTTTCGCGGCGGTAGGCGATTTGCCGCCGGGACTTGATCCTGGGCGCAGCTATGGGCCACTTTTCATCCGGCCGGTCAGTTACCGGCCAGACCGGATCGAATTGATTGCCGAGGGAGATGGAGACTGTATTCTGGTAGGGTTTAATTCATGGTCGCCTTTCTGGTCGGTGACGATTGATGGACGACCGGCGGAACTGTTTCCCGCGAACCATGCTTTTTGGGGCGTTATGGTTTCCAAGGGACGGCACAAGATATCCTTTCGCTATGAATTGCCGGGATCGGTATTGGATTAATTGAGGCAAATGACTGAACAAATTAAATCGGTCTCCGGACAGACGGAAGCCATCAGAAATTTTTTCGACAAGCTTGCCGCCAGCCGCGACAAATGGATCGAACGGAGTGCGTATTTTTACCAGGAAGATGCAAAATATATGCGCTTCCTGGTGCCCGAAAATTCCTCCGTGCTTGAAATCGGCTGCGGAACGGGACGGCTGCTGGCCGCGTTGAAACCGGCCAGGGCCGTCGGCGTCGATTTGTCCCCGGCCATGATCGAACAGGCAAAAAAGAATTTTTCCGATTACCACTTTGAAACGGGCGACATCACGGACCCCGGCGTCCTGGAAAAATTGGAGGGGCCGTTTGATTATGTGGTCATTTCCGACACGATTGGCCTGTTCGAGGATTGTCAGGCCGCCTTGTCGGCGGTGCGGGGACTGTGCGGCCGGGATACCCGCGTCATTATTTCCTATTACGGATATCACTGGGATCCCCTGCTCAGTCTGGTCACCTTATTTGGCGGGAAAATGCCCCAGCCCCCTCAAAACAGTCTGGCCACGCCCGACATAGGTAATCTCCTGGCCTTGGCGGATTTTGAGGTGGTGGGCTGGGAGTGGCGCCAATTGCTGCCCAAACGGCTTTTGGGGCTGGGCCCGCTGGTCAACCGTTTCATTGCCACTTTGCCCGGGCTGCGGCGTTTATGTTTACGTAATTACGCTATTGCCCGGTCCGTCGCCCAAGGGAATTTCGAGACTCTGTCGGCTAGCGTCATCATTCCCTGCCGGAACGAAAGGGGGAACATAGAGGATGCGGTCAACAGATTGCCGCAATTTTGCGAAGATCTGGAAATCGTTTTCGTCGAGGGGCACAGCCAGGACGGAACTTATGAGGAATGCCTTCGCGTCCAGAAGGCCTATCCCGGCAAGAAGATCCAGGTACTTCAGCAAACCGGCATCGGCAAGGGTGACGCCATGCGCGCCGGATATGACGCGACCGGCGGCGAGGTCCTGATTATCCTGGATGCGGACCTGACCGTTCCGCCCGAGGACATCCCTAAATTTTATGAGGCGATCCGCCAGGGCAAGGGCGAATATATAAATGGATCCCGGCTGGTCTATCCCATGGAAGACCATGCCATGCGGTTTTTGAACCTGATCGCCAACCGGGGCTTTTCGATGATCTTCTCTTATCTGCTCAACCAGCGCATTACCGACACCTTGTGCGGCACCAAGGTTCTCAGGCGCGCCCATTACGACAAGATCGTGGCCAACAGGTCCTATTTCGGCGATTTCGATCCCTTCGGCGATTTCGACCTGTTGTTCGGCGCCATGAAACTGGGATTAAAAATGGTCGAAGTGCCGATCCGCTACCGCAGCCGCCAATATGGCGAGACCCAGATTTCCCGCTTCCGCCACGGATCGCTGCTGGTGCAGATGGTCATCAAGGCCTATTTCAAAATGAAGGCCCTCTAAACATGCCCGGACCCGCCCCCAGCCCGTCGCTGGAGCATCACCATATTTGGCAGAGAAAACCCGTGCTCAGAGCCGTTTACCGCGATATGTACCGCCGCATGGATGAGCGGCGGCGGCCAGGAAGCTGTCTGGAAATCGGCGGCGGGATCGGAAATTACAAAGAAGAAAACCCCCAGACCCTGTGTCTCGATATCCAGGCCCTGCCCTCGGTCGATCTGGTCGGCGATGCCCATTTGCTGCCCTTCGCCGGGGCAAGTTTCGACAATATCGTTATGATCGATGCGCTGCATCATTTGGAAAGGCCGGGGCTTTTTTTGGAGGATGCGGGGCGGGTGCTTCGGGAAGGGGGCCGGCTGATCATGGCCGAACCTATGATCTCGCCCGTCAGCCGTCTGGTTTATACCTATTTTCACCCCGAACCGGTCAGGATGGATGCGGACCCACTGGCCGAGGGGGAGCTGGATCCGGACCGGGACCCGTTTGAAGCCAATCAGGCCATTCCCACCTTGTTGTTCATCCATCAAAAAGAGCGGTTTATCCAATCCCATCCCAGCCTCAAACTGATGCTTTGCCGGAAATTCGGACTATTCGCCTATCCTTTGTCCGGCGGGTTCCGGCCCTGGGGTCTCATACCGGGTTTTGCCGCCCGGCCCCTGTTGTGGCTTGAAACCTATCTGGAAAAGGTGTTGGCACCCCTGATGGGATTCCGCATGCTGGTAGTGATCGAGAAGATTTCTTTGGAGCATTGACCGCTGATCGGGTCTACCTGTTCGGTGAGGATTTGATCAGGGCTGCTCCATGGGAATCGATAAGTCTTTTTGTAAATAATGTTCCTCCGGGGTCATTGAGATGATCCGCATCCCATTGGATCTTAGCTCCACCCTGGGACACGGTTTCGCCGGGTGCCGGGATAAACCTGTTGCCTTTCAGGATGAAATGGCGATTCCCGATCCCATAGCCGCGAGCCCCACCCAGGATGACGCCTTGCGCACATTTTTGAAAACCTTTTAACGCCGTGCGGTAGGCCTGCAAAAGCCCGGCCGGATACATGGATTCCAACATTGGGCTTTCGGGTATATGCACGGCCCAAAACCGGATGTTCCTGTCCAACACGAACTTGCAAATTTGGCCAATATCATCCGCCGTCGATGAGACGATTTGGGCATCGTTCAGAATTTTCCTCCACCGTTCCAAATTTGTTTCGGCCCGGCCGGGATCAGTAAGGATTCCTGACAGCGTTTTCTCGTCTAAAGCTTCAAGCCGGGCATTTTGCTCCTTGGCGGCGCTCCCCGGCTTGTAATATATGCGCAAATCCTCAAGCGCGGCGAATAACTGTTTTGCCGAACTGCCGATCAAACCATCCAAAACCTGTTTGTGGGCTTCAATCTGTTGCGCCCTTTCCCGGTAGGTTATCAGCATTCTGGGGGAGGTGGTCAGGATGACCCTTTCGGGCAGGGCTCCGTGATCCGCGATCAGACGCAGCAGGCCGCTGACCGTTTCCATGCTAAGGCCGGATAATGTGCATCCTCCGACGGCCAGTCCGGTGCGCGACTGAAGCTGGCGAAAGTCAAAGGAGCGGCTATGGGAATCACCGATAACCGCAATATCCGAATTGCGCGCGACCAAAGTCTGGCAGCCACGGTGAACGATGATAGCCGGGTAGCGTTCGGCGTAAACATGATTGAATATCAGGCCGAAGACCGGTTTATGGAAAACAAACGGAAACGCGGACAGGAACAGCACAATCCCCAGAAAGGTAAAATTGCGAATCGTCTGTTTGCTGAACCGAGCGGTCATCTGGGCCATCCCGTTCAAAATCGAAAATAAATAAACTCGCTGGTCTTGGGTATCCATATCAAACCAACCATCGCAATGATGCCGATACAGAACGCCCAGGCCGGGGTCAACCTCCAGGTTAGGAAACCGGGCCAGGTCTTAAGTTCCGCTACGTTCTGGGCGAGCGGATATTTCCTTAAAAATGTCACCGTATTGGGTAAGAGGAAAACCACCCCCGCGACCAGAACCAGTTTGCCAATCCCCGCGCCACCGAAGAATTGGTCCAGGCCGTT
>CAZBQG010000193.1:0-8730 GCA_964493945.1 uncultured Rhodospirillaceae bacterium | reverse complement strand
GGGCTACACCTCCACGGGAAGCTGCGAATCCAGCATCACTTATATTGATGGCGAAGAAGGTATTCTGCTTTACCGGGGCTATCCCATCGATCAGTTGGCCGCCAAGTCGGATTATCCGGAAATTTGCTATCTGCTGCTCTATGGCGAATTGCCCACCAAGGCCGAGAAAGCGAAATTCAACACCGACATCACCTATCACACCATGCTCCATGAGCAGCTCAACATGTTTTACCGGGGCTTCCGGCGGGATTCTCACCCCATGGCCATCATGTGCGGCGTGGTGGGGGCGCTGTCGGCTTTTTATCACGACAGCCTGGATATCAATGATCCGTGGCACCGCATGGTGGCGTCCTACCGCCTTTTGGCCAAAATCCCCACAATCGCGGCCCAGGCTTATAAATATTCCATCGGCCAGCCCTTCATCGCGCCAAACAACGATTTGAGCTATGCTGAAAACTTCCTGCATATGATGTTCGCCACGCCGGCCGAGGATTATAAGGTGAACCCGGTCCTGGCCAAGGCCATGGACCGGATTTTGATCCTCCATGCCGAACACGAACAGAACGCCTCCACCTCGACAGTTCGCCTAGCCGGCTCGTCTGGCGCCAATCCCTTTGCCTGCATCGCGGCGGGGATCGCGTCCCTTTGGGGTCCGGCCCATGGCGGCGCCAATGAAGCGGTTCTCAAAATGCTTAACGAAATCGGCGACAAAAAGGACATTCCCCAATACGTCAAAAAGGCCAAGGACAAGGATGATCCCTTCCGGCTGATGGGCTTTGGGCACCGGGTCTACAAGAATTTCGACCCCCGCGCCAAAGTCATGCAGGAAAGCTGCCATGAGGTGTTGGCCGAGTTGGGCATAAAAGATGAGCCCCTGCTGGATATGGCCATGGAATTGGAACGCCTTGCGCTGGAGGACGATTATTTTGTCGAGCGCAAGCTTTATCCCAACGTGGATTTCTATTCGGGTATTATTTTCCGGGCCATGGGCATTCCCGTTTCCATGTTCACGGTTCTCTTCGCGGTGGCCAGGACGGTGGGCTGGATCGCTCAATGGAACGAAATGGTCGAAGACCCCAGCCAGAAAATCGGCCGGCCCCGGCAACTTTACAAAGGTGCCACTCAGCGCAAATTCGTGCCTATCAGTAAGCGCCGCTAGCGGTTTTCAACCAGCTCTATCTTGTAGCCGTCCGGATCCTCGATAAAGGCGATGATCGCCTTGGAGCCCTTCATGGGCCCGGCCGGGCGCGGGATAGAAACGCCCAGCTGGGCCAGCTTGTCGCAGGTCCCATAAAGGTCATCGACGCCGATGGCCAGATGCCCGAAACCGGAACCCAGCTCGTAATCCTCTTCCTGATCCCAGTTATAGGTCAGTTCGACCACCGTCTGCTCGCCCTTATAGCCGACAAAGGCCAGGGAAAAGCGGCCGGGATCGTTATCGATCCGCCGGTTCAGCTCCATGCCCAGCTTTTCCGTATAAAATTCCAGGGACGCATCCAGATCACGGACCCGGATCATGGTGTGAAGTAATTTAAAACCGCTCATGAAACCCTCCTTATTTCCTATTTGATGAGATCCAGCACCAACCGGCCTGCCGCCATGCTGGGCGGCGTGTCATTCACCCCCAGGAGTTTGACGGCTTCACCCAGAGATTTTCCCTGCGCCTCCCTGGCCACTGGATCGCCCAGCAACCCAGCAGCGATGGGCGTAATTCTCTCAGCCCGGCAATCACCCAACAGCAATTCCGGCACGGCCTCCCGGTCCAGCAGAATATTGACCAGATTAACATGATCAACGCGCACCATGCGCTTGGCGATCCAGCCGGTCAGGGGGCTCATTTTATAGACGGTTATGGATGGGGTGCCGGCCATGGCCAATTCCAGCGCAACCGTGCCTGATGCCGCCAAAGCCAAGTCAGTTGCGGCAAAACAATCGAATTTCTCACGCTCATCCCTGGCGGTGATCACTTCGCCCGGCCAATCCCGGATGGCTTGGGTGACCAAGCCTGCAACCCCTTCCCCCACTCCGACGGCCAATTTGAGAGCGGGAATTTGAGTCAGCAGCCGCTCCACCACCTGGGTCATGACCGGCAGCAACCGGGTAACCTCGCCCATGCGGCTGCCCGGCAGCAGGCACAAGAGAGGTGCATCTGGATCAATACCATGGCGGTCCCGGAACGAGGGCCCCCCGCCCTTGTCCGCACCGCTTTCCAAGACCGGATGGCCGACGAATGTGGCGGGCAGGCCGACCGCTTCGAAATAGGCCGGCTCAAATGGCAAAAGCGTCATCAGATGATCCAGATACCCCGCCATTTCCTTGGCCCGCCAAGCCTTCCAGGCCCAAACCGTGGGGGCCACAAAATGAATCAGGGGAATATGTTTGGCCCTGAGGCGCTTGGCCACCCGTAAATTAAAGCCCGGCGCATCCAAGGTGACCAGCACATCCGGTTTCAGGCTTTCTACATGGCGTACCGTCTGCCCCATGCGCCTGAGCAATGCGGGAAGATGGGGAACGATCTCAGCCAACCCCATGTGGGAAAGTTCGGACATGGAAAACAGGCTCTCAAAGTCAGGCCCGCACATGCGCTCTCCGCCAATACCCGCAAAGCGAACCCGGCCCCCGGTCAATTGACGGAGGGATTCCATCAGCCGCTCCCCCAAAATATCGCCGGACGGCTCGCCCGAGATCAGATAGACCAGGGGCCCGGCGGCGCCGTCGGCCGCAAAGCCAATCATGCCTCGGGGCCAATTCCGACCACGAACAAGCCAGCCGCATCAGCGGCCTCGATCAGGGTATCTCTGTCAATCAACAACGTGCCCCCCGCCTCCACCGCGATCCCGGCCAATCCGGCCTGGACCGCATGTTCGACCGTCGCCGGCCCGATTGCCGGGAGATCCAGGCGCCTATCCTGTCCTGGTTTTTTGAGTTTGACCAAAACCCCGCCAACGCCTGCCCGGCTGAGCTCACGGCTGCGCCGGATCATGGCATCGGTTCCTTCCGCCGCCTCGACGGTGAGTATGATCCCTTCCTGCACGATCACCGCCTGGCCTACATCCAATGCCCCCAAACCCCTGGCCACGCTCGCGCCTCTTTTGATATTGGCCCGGGCCATTTCATCGGGCCGGGTTTCCCCCAACACGCCTTCGGGAGCCAGCAATGCCTGAATGATTTCATGGGTGCCGATCACGCGGAAGCCTTCCTTTTCGATCTCAGCGGCGATGGCACTCAGCAGACCATCATCGCCCACCGCCGCCACCACACCGAATTTCAACAGCAGCTTGGAGGCTTTCATGTCAGGGCGCAATTCAGCGATTGAAGGGCGGCGGACGGCGCCCGCGAATACCACGTCTTGGACTTCTTCCTGCTTCAGCCGGTCCAAAATAGTTTGCGCGGCACCCAGGCGGACCCATTGATGGGGTGTTTGAGACACCCAATCCCCTTCCGCCTGCCCTTCCAGGGCAATGACGAAAAATCCGCGGCCCTCGGCGCGGCAGGCCTGGACCAGACGGCCCGGCAGCGAACCGCTGCCGGCCAGTATTCCCAGTTTAGGCGGCATCCTTCAAAAGCGGCTGGCAAATGGCGCGCGACGCCTTCTCGCCGATAAAATCGACGATTTCCATGACCGGTTCCACATCGGCCAGCAATTCAGCCACATCAGCCAGCCTCTCTCCCTGAGAGCCTTCCTGAGCAAAAATCAAACGGTAAGCCCGGCGCAAATCATGGATGACGTCGCGGGAAAAATTACGCCGCTTGAGGCCGACCAGATTAAGCCCGGACAGATGGGCCCGGTTGCCCACCACCGACCCATAGGGGATGACGTCATTTTCAACGCCCGACATGCCACCGATCATGGCGTGGCGGCCGATGCGCACAAATTGATGGACCGCCGACAGACCGCCGACGATGGCCCATTCACCGATCTCCACATGTCCGCCCAAGGTTGCGTTATTGACCAAAATGACATGATCGCCGATCTGACAATCATGGGCGACATGGGCGCCGATCATGAACAGACAACCGTCCCCGATGCGGGTCAGCATGCCGCCCCCTTCGGTACCCGGGTTCATGGTCACATGTTCGCGGATAATATTATCGGCGCCAATCTCCAAGCGGGATTGTTCACCGTGAAATTTCAGATCCTGAGGCTGATGTCCGATCGATGAAAAGGGGTATATATGGCAATTGGGACCGACGGTAGTTTTTCCGGCAACGACGGAATGTGAAATAATTCGCACGCCGTCGCCCAGTTCCACATCCGGACCGACGCAACAAAAGGGCCCGACCGTTACGTCTTCGCCCAGCTTGGCACCGGCCTCGACAATGGCGGTCGCATGTATTTCAGCAGTCATCATTTATCCACGATCATGGCGGAAAAGGTTGCCTCGGCCACGATTACATCGCCAACCTTGGCCACCCCCTTGAATTTCCAAACCCGTCCCCTGTTCTGCTGGGTATCGACGGCGACGTGCAAGCTGTCACCGGGGGTCACGGGTTTGCGGAATCTGGCCCGGTCAATGGCCATGAAATAGACCAGCTTTCCTTCCACCTCTTCGCCCAGGGTGCTGACCACCAGCACGGCCGCGGTCTGCGCCATGCTTTCGATGACCAGCACACCGGGCATGACCGGGCGCGAGGGAAAATGCCCTTGAAAAAATTGTTCATTGATGGTCACGTTTTTCAGGCCAACGGCATGGCTGCCGGGTACCAAATCCTGAACCCGATCGATCATCAGGAACGGATAGCGGTGGGGAATCATTTCCAGGACTTTTTCGATATCCAATGTATCTTCTTGCGTACCGCTGGGCTCGCTATCTATCATTCCGGCCCCCATCATCCTCCGCCAAACGGTTCAGCCGGGCGACCTTTCGCCAATGTTTGCGGGAATTTTCCGCCGGCATACCGGCCACCGTCTCGCCCCCATCTATATTCCTGGTGACGCCCGACTGGGCCGCAATGCGCGCCCCTGGCCCGATGGTCAAATGACCGGCCACCCCCGCCTGTCCGCCGATCATCACCATATCACCAAGCCTGGAACTTCCTGAAATACCAACCTGGGAAACGATCAGACATCCTTTTCCCATATGCACGTTATGTCCGATCTGGACCAGATTATCAATCTTGCATCCAGCGCCGATAACTGTATCGGGCCCACTGCCCCGGTCGATGGTACTGTTGGAGCCGATTTCCACGTCATCTTGAATAATCACCCGGCCCAGTTGGGGGACTTTTTCATGACCGGTAGCACCGGGCGCGAACCCGAACCCGTCCCCGCCGATGCGCACGCCGGAATGTAAAACAGCGCCCGCACCGATAAGGCAAAAAGCCAATGAGACGTTTGGCCCAATCCGGCATTTAGGGCCCAGCACAATCCCATCTCCCAGCGTGGAATTGGCACCGATCCAGCACCCCTCTCCGATTTCAGCATCCTCGCCGATGACCACGCCTGCATCGATGGCGCAATCCGCGCCGATGCTGGCCGATGGTGCGATTTGGGCGGACCCGGAAATTCCGGTGGTTTGTCTGGTGGCGGGATAAAATGCCTGGGCCACCCGCGCATAGCCCCGATAAGGATCGGCGCATATGAGAAGCGCCATGCCCGGGGGCGCTCTCGAGGCCAGATCCGCCTGGGCCAGAACGGCGCCCGCCTTGCTTTGTTCAAAATCCTTCAGATAGCGCCGGTTATCGATGAAGCTGATATGACCGGGGCCGGCATTGGCCAGGGGTTCCACATCGCTGAATTGCCTGTCGGGATCGGCTTCGCCGCTTATTTCCGCGTCGCTGATACCAGCCAATTCACGCAGGGAGAAAGGCCTCGCCACTTTGAAAAAACGGGCATCCGCCATGGGTTATTTGCCGGGTCTGGGTGGGCGGTCCGCAATCTTGTAGCTGGGTACGGCTTTATTCAATACGGCGATGACCGCCTTGCTCACATCCAAATGGTCGGCGCTCAAAAATATCTGGCGTTGGCGCAAAATCAGGGTGAAATTATTTTTCTTGGCATAAGCTAAAACCGCCCGGTTGAGCGCATTTTCGAAGGCGCGGGTGGCCTTGTTTCTGAATTCGTTGAACTCCTTGTTACGCCTTTGCACTTTTTTTTGCAGTTCACCCTCGCTGGCCCTGAATTGGCGGGCCTGCGAGGCAAAGACCTCGGGAGCCAAAAGCACCCTTTTGTCTTCCAATTCCTTGCGTCTTTTTCTTAAGTCCTCTTCCTCTTTGAGAATTTCCTCACGAAATTTGCG
Source organism: uncultured Rhodospirillaceae bacterium (assembly GCA_964493945.1). Taxonomy (GTDB): domain Bacteria; phylum Pseudomonadota; class Alphaproteobacteria; order Rhodospirillales; family UBA2165; genus CAZBQG01. The sequence goes on along the minus strand of CAZBQG010000193.1, from coordinate 2,491 downwards.
CCGCTTCGTGTCGATCTGGCTGTCAATATCCTTGGTCATCAGGGAGGTTCGGAAAATCAGCCCCACATTCAAAACACCCAATTTAACGGGCGCCCTGGCGGGTTTTGCTTTATTTTGGCCGAGGGTGGCGCCTGACAGCGAAAGAAGGAAAATACCCGCAAAAAAGGCGATCAGAATTTGCCGCACCTTAAACATATTAAAATCTCGCTCCAAAATTAACCCGGATATTCTCTATCTCATCCACGCTTTCCTTGATCACGGGTACGCCAAAATCAATGCTGATGGGCCCCAGGGGAGACGACCAGACCACGCCGGTGCCAACGGAGGCCCGCAAGCTACCGCTATCAAAAACGTTGCTCCCGGAAGGACTGACCGCGCCCACGCTGCCGAAATCGGCGAACAGTTTTCCGCCCAGACTCAATTCATCAGGCAAACCAAGGGGGAGTTTGAGTTCCACCCGGCCTCTGTACATCCACTCGCCGCCCAAGGCATCCTTCGTTACCCTGTCCCTGGGGCCGATGCCCGATGTCTCAAACCCACGCAACGTGTCGCCGCCCAAACTGAATCTGTGGGCTATCCCCACATCCTCGCCCAAGCCAAGAATATAGCCAACCTCACCACCGACGGATAACACCCACCCCTTGGCTATATTAAAGAAATTGTTTGCAGACAAAGTGTTGCGCAGAAAAAACACATTTCCACCGAGACCGGCCAGATCCGTGTCCAGGGACGAGATCAACCCTTCCGTCGGGTTGAGCCGGCTGTCCCGCGTATCATAGGTAATTCCGTGGGAAATCTCCGAAATATATTCTGACCCCTTCTGGGTCTTGATCAAATTGGAAGCGTTCGCGGAAATGTTCGAGACCTCCGAAAAACGGAAGGAGTATTTCCAATCCTGGCGGAATTCATCGGTCAACGGATACCCCGCACGCAGCCCGACCCCGGTTTGTTTGGACGAGTAGGAACTGGCATCGGAGAAATCTCGGTTCACATGAAACAGGTCCACGCCGACGGCGATTTCCCGGTCCAGGAAATAGGGTTCGGTGAAGCCGATATCGAAGGTGCTTTTTTCGGCCGCGATGGAAGTGCGTAATTTGAGAGTCTGCCCCTTGCCCAGAAGATTTCGCTCCGTCAGGCTGATATCACCGACCGGGCCCAAATCGGTGGAAAAGCCCGCACCCAGGCTGAGGGAGCCGGTTGATTTCTCTTCCACCTTCATATTGACCACGGCCTTGTCCGCGGCGCTACCCGGAACCCGCTCAACCTCTACTTTTTCGAAAAAGTTCAGATCCTTAATACGCTGACGCGAGCGGCGCAGTTTGGCCGCGTTAAAGGCATCCCCTTCAACCAAGCGGAATTCGCGGCGAATGACCTTGTCCACGGTTCGCACATTACCGGAAATATTTATACGTTCGATAAAAACGCGGGGGCCTTCGGCAACTACGAAATCAATATCGATCTTGCGGGTTTTCCGGTTCCGGTTGATGCGCGGGCGCACTTCCACGAAGGCGAAACCCATGGTACCGACCGCGTCGGTCAGCTCTTCGACGACCTCATCCACATCTTCGTTGTTAAACCATTCGCCATTCTTGGGCGTAATCAGGGATTTCAATTTCCCCACATCCAAGCCGCGCAGGCCCGCTTCGATGTCCAGCTTGCCGAATTTGTAGCGCCGCCCTTCGTCGATGGTGAAGGTGATAAAAAAGGTTTTGCGGTCAGAGGTGAGTTCGGCCACTGAGGATTCGACGCGGAAATCCGCATAGCCTTCATTCAGATAAAAGCGGCGCAAAAGCTCCCGGTCAAAAGTCAGCCGGTCCCCATCATAGGTATCATCAGCCGTGAAAAACCGGTACCAGGCGGATTCCTTCGTGCGGATGACACCGCGCAAATCTGAATCGCTGGCCACGCGATTTCCCACAAAACTGATTTTCTCGATCCCTGTCTTCGGACCTTCATTGATTTCGTAAACCAAATCCGCCCGGTTTTGCTCAAGCCGGATCACTTTGGGATCGACCGTCGTCGCGAACCGGCCATTGAAACGATAGAGGTCTAATATTCTTTGCACATCCTTGCGCACTTTGGTCCGCGTAAAGACGACACGCGGGCGCAAGGTAATTTCCTGCGTCAAATCTTCATCACTCAGCCGTTTGTTGCCTTCAAAGGCGATGCGGTTGATTACCGGATTCTCGACCACCTTGATAACCAAGGCGTCCCCCCGGCGTTTGAAGTTCACGTCATTGAACAGCCCGGTCGCGAACAGGCTTTTCAGGGAGCGGTCAATGCGCCTTGCATCAAACCTGTCACCTTCCTGGATCAAAAGATAAGAACGGATGGTGGTGGCCTGGATACGGCGCGAGCCTTCAATGATGATTTCGCGCACAATATTCCCATCCTGGGCCAGCGCAAAACCGGCCGGCTGGACCAGCAGCAACCCCAAAACAAGGAACATAAAGGCGCGTTTGAAGAGCAAAAAACCCCCTAGCAAGAAAAT
>CAZBQG010000192.1:0-8746 GCA_964493945.1 uncultured Rhodospirillaceae bacterium | reverse complement strand
GAGCAATGGAGGAAACACTACAACACGAAGCGACCACACAGTGCGCTGGGCTATCACCCACCAGCCCCAGAAACCATCGTTCCAATGGACTACAGGCCGGTCATGCACTAACATTCAACCTGGACCACTCAATGGGGGCCGACCAGGCAGCCTAGGTCCGGAACGGCTTCCAGGTCCTGGCCAGCTTTCCCGAATGGTACCTTTATTTTCTGGGTGTGGCCTTCGGCGTCAAGCCGGTCAGCAACACGATCATCGATGCGATCCAGCGCGGGCGGAAGCCTGCCTGAGCACCCAAATCAATAAGGCCGGAGGATGCAGAAATCTATGGCGTCGATAAGCGCCTGCTTTTCTGTCCCTTCGGCGAAGATGCCCATGGTGTCGCGGGCGATGGCACCGTAATGCCTGGCGCGCTCCACCGTGTCTTCCAGGGCGCCATTCTTTTTTAAAAGCTCCAGCGCATGGGGCAGATCATCCTCGGTCTGATCCAGGTCTTCCAGGGTGCGGCGCCAGAAGGTGCGTTCCTCATCGCCGCCCCGGCGGAAGGCCAGAACTACCGGGAGCGTGATCTTGCCCTCCTTGAAATCATCGCCGATGGATTTGCCCAGGGTCGCCTGCTTGGCCGAATAATCCAACACGTCATCCACCAATTGGAAGGCGATGCCCAGATTCATGCCGTACGTTTCCAGCGCCTCTTCTTCCACTTTGGGGCGGTCGGCGACCAGGGCGCCGATGCGGCAGGCGGCGGAAAACAATTGCGCCGTCTTGGCCTGGATCACTTCCAGATAGGCGGTTTCGCCGGTCTCGGTGTTGTTCGACGTAGCCAATTGCATCACTTCGCCCTCGGCGATCACCGATGAGGCCCGCGACAGCACGGCCAGCACGGCCAGGGAGCCGTCGGCGACCATCAGCTCGAAAGACCGGCTGAACAGGAAATCGCCTACCAACACGCTGGCCTGATTGCCCCAGACCGCGTTGGCCGAGTCCAGGCCCCGGCGGAGATCGCTCTCATCGACAACATCGTCATGCAGCAATGTGGCGGTGTGGATGAATTCGACGCAGGCGGCGAGCCCGATATGACGATCACCCGTATAGCCGCATAACCGGGCAGCCGCCAGGGTCAGCATGGGGCGCAGGCGCTTGCCGCCGGCCGCCACGATATGCCCGGCAAGTTGCGGGATCAGGGCGACGGGGCTGGACATGGCACGGATAATCAGATCATTGACCTTTTTAATATCCGCCTCGACCAAGGCGCTGAGCCCGTCCAGCGAAGGCTGGTGGTCCGGCGCACCGTCCAAATTTATGACTACTCCCAAGGGCGTTCTCTTCGTTGCAATTTGGCGCTTGATTGCGCAATCTGGAGCATAGGTGGCCCCTCGGGGGCCGGTCAAGTCCGGGCTATTACCTATGATCGAGCTGTTGCGCACCAATAATCTGGTTTTTATTTCATGGCTCCGGGCCTATCTGGGCGATGCGCGAATCCCCGTTGTGGTGCTGGACAGCCACGCTTCCATCCTGGAAGGCAGCGCCATCGCCATTCCCAGGCGTGTGATGGTCGGGGATGATGATCTGAACCGGGCCAAATGGCTGTTGCGCCAGGCCGGCGAGGAACTGGATGATGACTGAGGCGGAAGGGCTTAGCCGGGATCTGCTTTTGGATGGGCGCGTCAGTCTGGCCCAGCCGGAAGAGGGATACCGGGCGGCCATCGATCCGGTGTTCCTGGCAGCCTTCGTCCCCGCCAGGCGGGGTCAGCGGGTTTTGGATGCGGGATGCGGCACGGGCGCCGCCTCCCTTTGTTTGGCCAGCCGGGTTCAGGGCCTGGCTATCGACGGCATCGAGCTGCAGGCCCCCCTGGTGGACCTTGCCCGTGAAAACGGCGCGGCCAATGGCATGGGGGATGATTTCCGGCCTTTCGAAGGCGACATCGCCAACCCGCCGGACTATTTTGGGGGAGGGGGCTATGATCATGTGATGGCCAATCCGCCCTATCTGGAGGCATCCCACGGCCATCCGCCGGCGAACCCGGCCAAGCATCTGGCCAACCGGGAAACCGGCGCCGATCTGGCCCAATGGGTTGATTTCTGCCTGACCCAGGCCCGGCCCAAGGGAAGCATCAGCTTTATCCATCGGGCAGACCGGATCGACCAGCTCATCTCCTGTCTCACCCCGGGGGTGGGCGGTATGGTGATCTTTCCCCTTTTGCCAAATGCTCAGGGGCAAAAAGCCGCCAAGCGGGTTCTGGTGCGGGGCGACAAGGGATCAAAGGCGCCGGCCCGCATGATGCCCGGGCTGGCCCTGCATGAAGCGGATGGCGCCTACACGCCGGTGGCCCAGCAGGTCTTGCGCCAGGGGCTGGGTCTGACCATCTAAGGTTGGCAAGGTTGGCAAGGTTGGCAAAGGAAGCAAAATGATCAGGTCTTTGTTGGAAAAATACCGCGTTCCCGGTTTCCGCAATCCCCGCCCGTTGGTCGCCGTGGTGCGCCTGACGGGGGTCATTGGCACCGGCACCCATCCCTTGCGGCCCGGTCTCAATCTGGCCACCCTCAACCGGCCGCTGGAGCAGGCGTTCTCAATGAAAGGCGTCAAGGCGGTGGCGTTGTCGGTCAATTCGCCGGGCGGCGCACCGGCCCAGAGCTCTCTCATCTTCAAACGCATCCGGTCCCTGGCCGAGGAACATGACCTGCCGGTGATCACCTTCGCCGAGGATGTGGCTGCATCGGGCGGCTATTGGCTGGCCTGCGCCGGTGATGAAATCATCGCCGATGACACATCGATCATTGGCTCCCTGGGGGTGGTCTCGGCCGGTTTCGGCTTTCCTCAACTGCTGAGGCGGTTGGGCATCGAGCGCCGGGTGCACACGGCCGGGGAGAGGAAATCCATGCTTGATCCGTTCCTGCGCGAAGATCCGGAAGATGTGGCCCGGCTTAAGCTTTTGCAGGGCGATGTGCATGACGCCTTCAAGGCGCAGGTGCGCGAACGCCGGGCGGGCAAATTGAAGGGCGAAGACGATGCCCTGTTCAGCGGCGAATTCTGGACCGGGCGCCGGGCCTTGGAGCTGGGCCTGATCGACGGCATCGGCGAGCTGACCTCGGAGATGCGGGCCAGATATGGCGACAAGGTGCGCTTCCGGCCCGTGGGCGAGCGCCGCGGCTGGCTCAGGCGGCGCCTGAATCTGGGGATGGGCCAGGGCGCCTGGAGCGGTGGCGGAGGCGGTGCCTGGGCGGCCGATCTGCTCGCGGTCGTGGAAGAAAAGGCGCTTTGGGGCCGCTTCGGCTTGTAAAATAAACCCACCGCGTTAATCTGACATCATGTACAGAAAACCACAATCCACCGTCAGTATGCCGCCCCGGCGTCCCAACTTCGTCGATAAGGAAGTGGTGCCCATTTTCGCCACGCTGCTGGTTGGGTTTTGCCTGTTCGTTGCCATCTTGCTGTTTGGTGCCGGTTCCATGTTTGGCGGTTTGCTTTTTTCATCGATCCTGATCCCCGTCGCCTATTTCCGCACCGAGGAAATACCGTCCCGGGCCCCACCCGCAAAACCGGATGGTCCAAGGGATGGGCCTGGAGAAATGGGCTATCCTATCCATCAAATGTCCCAAATGGGCGGGCGCATGATGCCGGGCGCCGGACTGGCCGGAACCCATTCCTGGCTGGGTCACCTGATGGCCGGCTGTCTGGCCGGCGCGCTGCTTTCCTTCCTTGCCGGCATGATGGTGGTGGGGCTGATATTCACTGTGCTGCTGGGGGTGCTGGCCTATGTCTTCGCCCGGCATCCGGCCAGGCGGCGCCGCGGATAATGAGGTGAAAGAAACCTAGCCCAAACCGGTCTGGTCGCTTCTGCTTTAAAAATAGGCTAGGCTGGGCCTATGAAAGTGAAGATTCCAAAGGCTTATTCGGGGCCGCCCTGGCTTATGGGCGGGTTTTTTGCGTTTCTGTGTTTCGCGCTCAGCGTCACATTGGTGAGCAACGAGAACTATTTCTGGGGGGTTATTTTCGCAGTCTTTGGTTTATGGCTCACATTTTTGAGCTATAGGGCCATCGCCCATCCCTGGGAGGAATATGAGGAAGAGGAGGAGGCCGTTGACGGACTCCCAGAAGACGAAGAATTCCAGCCCGCCGAGCCCAGCGCCGAGGAGCGGGCCATCCGCAACATAATGGACCGGCCCCACTGACCATGCCCGGCCCAACCCCTTGACCCTGGCCATAAACAACCCCTAAATGGAACCATGTTCAGCCTTCCAAAACTAATCCTGTTGGCCGTCATCGTCGGCGCCATCTGGTATGGGTATAAGTTTCTTGGCAGGCGCGGCGGCGCTAAGCTGGATGACGGCGCGCCCGACACCGCATCGGTGGATACGAATAAATGCGCCCAGTGCGGCGATTATGTCAGTGCCGAGGCGCCCAGCAACTGTGGAAAGTCCGGCTGCCCATATGGATAGGAACTGGGAAGAATAAGGAGGCGGCGCAATGACCGATGAAATGATCCAGGTACAGGATTTGAACCATATCAACATCACCACCCATGACACGGACCGGGCGGTGGAGTTTTATTCCCGGGTTTTGGGCCTGAAGGAGGGGCCCAATCCGGCCTTCGCCAGGCGTTTGCGTTGGATGTATCAGGACGACCAGCCATTGGTTCATATTTCCGAGGCCGAAGAGGGCTGGAAAGGCGGTGGCAAGGCGCCCTTCCAGCATATTGCCTTTCGCATCAGTAATCACGACACGGCCAAGCAGCGCGTCGAGGAATTGGGTATCGAGCACCGCATCAACATCATGGATGATTTCCCCATCCGGCAGATCTTTTTCGATGACCCGGACGGGACCATGGTGGAACTGATCGAGGTCGGCGGCCCGCCCAAATAATTGTGCTTTGGCGGGGCTCTTCCCCTCCGCCGGCAGCCGCCTTGACCGTCCCTTGCACGAAGGCTATGTATCGCCCGATCATGGGGACCCCGGAAAGCAAAGCGAGTGGCGAGGCACGCGATTTCCAATCGCTGATCCTGCGCCTGCAAACCTTCTGGGCGGACCGGGGCTGCGTGGTTTTGCAGCCCTATGACATGGAGATGGGGGCCGGCACCTTTCATCCGGCAACCATTTTCGGCGCCTTGGGCCCGGACGGCTGCAACCGGGCCTATGTGCAGCCGGCCAGGCGCCCGGCGGATGGGCGCTACGGCGAGAATCCCAACCGGCTACAACATTATTATCAGTTCCAGGTCCTGCTCAAACCTTCGCCCGGCGACGTGCAGGCCCAATATCTGGACAGCCTTTATCATCTGGGTATCGACAAGGCGCTGCATGATATCCGTTTCGTCGAAGATGATTGGGAAAGCCCGACGCTGGGCGCCTGGGGTCTCGGCTGGGAGGTCTGGTGCGACGGCATGGAGGTCAGCCAGTTCACCTATTTTCAGCAGGTGGGCGGCCTGGATTGCGATCCCGTCTCGGTCGAGCTGACCTATGGGCTGGAGCGCCTGGCCATGTATATCCAGGGCGTGGAGAACGTCTATGATCTGGACTGGAACGGCCGGGGGGTAACTTACGGCGACGTGTTCCTGGAGAACGAAAAACAATATTCGGCCCATAATTTCGAACATGCCGACACGGACGCGCTGACCCGCCATTTCACTGATGCCGAGGAAGAGTGCAACCGGCTTCTGACCCAAGGCCTGGCCCTACCCGCCTATGATCACTGCATCAAGGCCTCGCACAGGTTTAATTTGCTGGATGCGCGGGGCGTGCTATCGGTGACCGAGCGCGCCGCCTATACCGCCCGCGTCCGGGCCCTGGCCAAGGGCTGCTGTGAGACTTGGCTGGCCGGACGGGATGATGCCCATGGCTGAGCTGCTTTTAGAGCTGCGCTCCGAGGAAATTCCCGCCCGCATGCAGGCGCCGGCGGCGGCCGATCTTGTTCGTCTGGTGAGCGCGGCGCTTAAGGATATTGGCTTGAGTTTCGATAATGCCCAATGTTTCGTAACCCCCCGCCGTCTGGTTCTTGTCGTGGAGGGTCTGCCCGAGGCGACATCGGATATTTCCGAAGAACGCCGTGGCCCCCGTTCCGACGCACCGGAGAAGGCCGTCAACGGGTTTTTAAAATCCGCCGGGCTGAGCCTGGATCAGGTAGAAAAGCGCAAAACCGAAAAGGGTGAGTTTCTGTTCGCCGTGATCGAGAAAAAAGGGGAAGAGACGGCCACCCTATTGCCCGGAATGTTAAACTCTATTTTCCAAGCCTTCCCCTGGCCCAAACCCATGCGCTGGGGCGCTAGCCCCGAGCGCTGGGTGCGGCCCCTGCAAGGGATTCTTTGCCTGTTGGACGACGAGGCCGTGGAAGATGTGGGCTTTGGCGATATCCGGGCCGGGGACAGCACGGTTGGCCATCCGTTCCTTAGGCCCGGAACAATCACCGCCAAGGATTTCGCCGATTATAAATCAAAGCTAGAGGAAGCCCGGGTCCTGATTGATCCAGCAGGGCGCAAAGCGCGCATCCTGGAACAGATCGAAGGGCTGGCGGCGGAGAAAAATCTCCACCTGTTGGATGATCCGGCTCTGCTGAATGAGGTGGCCGGGCTGGTCGAGTGGCCGGTGGCGCTTATGGGCGGGATCGATCCGGAATTCATGAAATTGCCGCCCGAGGTGCTGACCACCTCCATGCGCAAACACCAGAAATATTTCGCACTCACGGATAAGGACGGCAATCTGGCGCCTTATTTCATCACCGTCGCCGATACCGAGACTGAGGATGCCGGCGCCCAGGTGACGGCGGGCAATGAGCGTGTGTTGCGCGCCCGTCTGGCCGATGCGCGTTTCTTTTGGGACACGGACCGCCAGACCCCGCTTGAAGACCGGTTGGGTGCCCTGGCCCAGATCGTCTTCCATGCCAAATTGGGCAGTCTGGCCGATAAAATGATCCGGGTGGAAAATCTGGCGGGCGATTTGGCCGGGCATATTGAGGGTGCCGATGCCAAGAATGCGGCCCGCGCCGCCCAACTGGCCAAGGCCGATCTGAGCACGGGCATGGTCGGCGAGTTTCCCGATCTGCAAGGCCTCATGGGCCGCTATTACGCCCTCAATGACGGCGAAAGCGACGAGGTGGCCGGCGCCATTGCCGATCATTATTCGCCGCAAGGACCGGGCGATAGCTGCCCCAGCGCACCCATCAGCATTGCCGTGGCCCTGGCCGACAAGATCGATACTTTGGTGAGCTTCTGGTCCATCGATGAAAAGCCGACGGGTTCAAAGGATCCTTTTGCTCTAAGGCGCGCGGCCTTGGGTGTAATCAGACTGATATTGGAAAACGAAATCCGGCTATCTCTGACATCACTTTTTGGCAAAGCCGCAGATTTCGATGCCGCCGATCTCCTCTCCTTCTTCGCTGACCGCCTGAAGGTGCATCTCCGCGAAAAAAGCGTGCGCCACGACTTGATTTCGGCCGTTTTCGCACTGAATGACGAGGATGATCTGGTGCGTCTGCTGGCCCGTGTCGAAGCTCTGGACGGGTTTTTGGGCAGCGACGATGGCGCCAATCTTCTTGGTGCCTACAAGCGGGCCGCCAACATTTTGCGAATCGAGGAGAAAAAAGACAAAACTCGCTACGGCGAAGCGCCCGATGCATCCAAACTGGAGCAGGCTGAGGAAAAGGCGCTGTTGGAGGAATTGAACAAGACCGTGGAGCAAATAACGCCGGATTTAAAGGCCGAAAGCTTCACCCGCGCCATGGCCAAACTGGCCGGGTTGAGCCGGCCGGTCGATGATTTTTTCGACTCCGTGACGGTTAATTGCGACGACCCGGAACTTCGTGTAAACCGCCTCAAGCTTTTGTCGCAAATCCGCGGCGTCATGAATCAGGTAGCGGATTTTTCCCAAATCGAAGGGGGTGAACGGTGAGCGATTGGGTCTATGCGTTTGGCAACGGGGCGGCTGACGGCAATGCGGGGATGCGGAATCTTTTGGGGGGCAAGGGGGCCAATCTGGCTGAAATGAGCAGCCTGGACCTGCCCGTTCCGCCGGGCTTCACCCTGACCACCGAAGTCTGCAACCATTATACCCAATCCGACGGCGTCTATCCCGATGGATTGAAGGAAACCGTGGCCGCCGCCGTCGCCGCGGTCGGGGAAATCATCGGCGCCAAATTCGGCGATGGGGCCAATCCGCTTTTGGTCTCCGTGCGCTCAGGTTCCAGGGCTTCCATGCCCGGCATGATGGACACGGTGCTCAATCTGGGCCTCAACGACGAGACCATGCTGGGCCTGGCCAAACAAAGCGGCGATGAGCGCTTCGCCTATGACAGCTACCGCCGGTTCATCCAGATGTATGGCGATGTGGTGCTGGGCGTGGAGCATCACCATTTCGAGGAAATACTGGCCGATTTCAAGGATGAAAAAGGTGTGCGGCTGGATACGGAACTGGATGCCGGGGATTTGAAGCGCCTGGTGGGCGCCTTCGAGGACAAGGTGAAGGATGCCTTGGGGGCGCCCTTTCCCCAGGACCCCCTGGATCAGCTTTGGGGCGCCATCGGCGCCGTCTTTGAAAGCTGGATGAATGAACGCGCCATCATTTACCGCCGGCTCCACGACATTCCGGTTGAATGGGGCACGGCGGTCAATGTGCAGTCCATGGTATTCGGCAATATGGGCGATGATTCCGCGACCGGCGTTTGCTTCACCCGCAACCCGTCGACGGGCGAGAATGCGTTCTACGGTGAATATCTGATCAATGCCCAAGGCGAGGATGTGGTCGCCGGCATCCGCACGCCCC
>CAZBQG010000191.1:0-8790 GCA_964493945.1 uncultured Rhodospirillaceae bacterium | reverse complement strand
CAAGCCCAAGCCCAAGCCCAAGCCCAAGCCCAAGCCCAAGCCCAAGCCCAAGCCAGCAGCCAAGCCCAAGCCAGCAGCCAAACCTCAGGCCAAGAAAAAACCGAAACGTCTGACGGCGCACAAGAAGAAACCGGCGGCCACTAAAAAATGAAGGTCCTGCAGGGAAGACGGGGGATTCAACTCCAGGCGCCGTTGCGTATTCTTTCCATGCTGCGCGGGCAATGGGATGAACAACGCGCCCCCGCCTTGCAGGCCCTGGCCGATCTTGGCCATGAGGTGGTCTATCTGGACGAAGTCTTGCCGCTGGATGGCTACCGCAAAGTGACCCAGCGCCTCCAATTTGATGTGGCCATCCTCTGGGGGTCCAGCCTGCAAAACCTGCTTATGTCCTCATCCGAGCCCTTTTTTCTCGACGAAATGGGTCTGCCCTATGTCAGCCTGTGGACCGATAATCCGGTCAAGCATCTGTTCTTGCTGAAAGACGTGATGACGCCTCTGCATCGGGCCATGTTCGTCGCCGACACCAGAGTGATCGAACAGTTGGATGGATTGGGCATCAAAGAACTCTTTTACCTGCCGCCCTGGCATATGGATCCGGAAATCTTCCGCCCGGTGGCGTCGGAGCCGGACCTGGGCTGTGATGTCGGCTTCGCCGGTACGGTCTATTCCTATCAGGCTGAGCGGCGCAAATGGCGGGCTTTTTGGGATTACCGTATGAACGGGGCTGCCGACGGCATTGTAGATCAGTTGCGCCAGAGCCGCTGGCATGTGGACGCCTTCGATGCCTTATCGAATGAGTGGGATGTCTATGGTCTGCCTTTTTCCCTGATTTCCCACGCCATGTATTTCGAGCAGAAAGCCATCCACCGGGAGTTGCTCGTCGACGCCATGGAAGGGCGCGAAATCCATATCGTGGGGATCGGTACGGCCCAATCCGAAAGCCCCAGCGTGATCATGCATGCGGGCATGGAATGGCACGAACTGTCACGGTTCTTTTGTTCCGCCCGGATCAATCTGAATTGCACCCCCTGGCCCCGTTCATGTCATCACAGATTGTTTCAGGCGGCGGCCTCCGGCGCCTTCATGATCAGCGATCATTGCGAAGATTCTCCGGCCTTGTTCGAGCCGGATAAGGAAATGGTCTATTTTCATTCTTTTGATGAATTGCCCGAACTGATCGACCGCTACCTGGCCCATCCGGAAGAAGCCCGGGCCATCGCCGATGCGGGCCGGAGGCGTTTCCTGGCCCATCACACGGCGGAAAAGCGCATGGCCGAATTCAGCCGTATCCTGGGCGAGCTTATTTGACATAAAAAAAGGACCCCGATGGGCCCTTTTTCCTAGGTGATTCGTTTTGCTCAGAAAACTCCGTTCTGTGCCCCGACCATGGCGTAGAGCATGGGGATGGACAACATGGTGTTGGTCCGGGAGGCTAATGCGGCGGTTCTGGCCGCTGATTTTTTAGTGGCATCGTCGGCTTCAACCATGCCCAGCACCTTTTTCTGGTTCGGCCATATGATAAACCATACGTTGAAAGCCATGATTAATCCGAACCACATACCAAAGCCGATTGCCGCATGGATGCCTTCGCCATCGGTTAGCCCCAAGGCCAGTGCATCGGTCAGATAACCATTCATCCAGGCCAGGAGAAGGCCCCAAATGACGGTAGATAATGCGGCCCAACGGAACCAGAAAAGAGCTTCAGGCATAATAAACCGCGGAATAGCCGGCCTGATATCTTCCGGTATTTTGGGAACAGTGGGAGTCTGGACAAAATTAAAATACCATAACAGTCCGATCCACATGATACCGCTTAGAACATGCAACCAGCGGACGAAAAAAAGCCAATAGCCTTCGAATGCAAAAATTTCCATTATCTAGATTCCTTTACCTATTTCCGTCAGCCGCTGATCAGCGTGACCAAATAGGCCATCACAATTGTGATGGCCACTCCGAGTACGATCGTACCCGTCAATGAATCCAATGGATTACTCATGCTTACCTGCCTTTCCTACTCAGTGCTGTTTAATATGCAACCCCTCGGCAGTATAGGTAATTATTCTCATTCAAAAAACAATGAAGAAAATTTGAGGAATTTCACGCCACCATCTCAACCCGCCAGCTCCGGAAAATATATTTCATTGGTGCTGGGGATTGGGTAGGTTTGGCGCCCAAATTAAACGAACTCCAAACAACGAGGCTAAAATGGTAATTGAACTTCCCTCCCTACCCTATGACCGGGCCGCACTTGAACCCCATATCAGTGGAAACACCCTGGACTTTCATCACGGCAAACATCACAACGCCTATGTGACCAATCTGAACAACATGATTGCCGACACGGAACTGGCCGGGGGCAGCTTGGAAGACATTATCAAACACACCGCCGGCGACGCCTCCAAGGTGGGGGTTTTCAATAATTCCGCCCAGGTCTGGAACCATACATTCTTGTGGAATTCCATGGCGCCGGGCGGCGGCGGTGCGCCCAGCGGCGATCTGGCGGCAGGCATCGACAAAGCCTTTGGCAGCCTGGATGAGTTTAAGGATAAATTCAAAGCCGCCGGCGTAGGCCGTTTCGGCAGTGGCTGGGTTTGGCTGGTAGCCGATAGCGGCGGTGCCCTGGAAATCGTCACCACGCCCAATGCCGAGACCCCACTGACCACGGGTAAGACGGCCTTGCTGACCTGTGACGTGTGGGAGCATGCCTATTATCTGGATTTCCAGAACCGGCGTCCGGACTATCTGGGGGCATTCCTGGATAATCTGGTCAATTGGGACTTCGCTGCCGCTAATCTCGGCTGAGTTGATCCAATTCCGCGGCTTTAAAGCCAGACGTAATGGCCCCTTCGATGGTCGCGGGTAATCCGGTATCGGTCCAATCTCCGGCCAAGAACAGATTACGCCATTGCGTTCTGGCGTCTGGCCGGCGGGCTATCTGATCCGGGGTCTGAGCGATGGTCGCCCGGTGCTCCTTGATCACCCGGTAAGGAGGCATGGGGCTGGGCTCCATGCCCAAAAGGGTTGCTGCCTCCCCCCAGATAATATTTGCAATCTTGCTGGCAGGCTGGGCCGCCAAATCCTCCGCCGAGCTGATGGTCACCGATAACAGGTCATCCTTGGCGAACATCCAGTGGGAGGCACCGCCAATCACCCCCAGAAATCCGCTCCCGCCCGGCAGATCAACGGCTTTATCCAGGCGAAAATGAACATTGACGATGGGGCGGGTTTCAAACGCTTCAATGGCTTCTCCCAGAATGCTCCTGGCCTGCCCGGGGGGCACGGCGAGAATGACGGAATCTTCCGGCGCTAATTCAATGCTATCCTTGGCGAAATTGAGCTGCGTGATCCGCTCTTCGGCAGAGAGAAGGGCCTTCAGGAGTCTGGAAAACCGGACTTCCGTGCCATTTTCCAAAAGAAATGCCATGGCCGGACCGATCAGAGCCGCCGACAGGCCCGCGGGCGCCCAAAAGGGCTGGCAGGCCTTTGCTCCCTTGAAGAAAGTTTTCTCAAAAACGCGCCAAAAAAGCCGGGCCGAAGCGGTCTCGGGCCGATTATTGAGAACAGCCAAAGACAAAGGCGCCCAAAGGCGCTCATAAATTGGGCGGCTGGGGTCAAAAAAATCACCCAGACTGGCTCCGCCACCGGCCCCCGCCAGATGCCGAAGGGCCAGATAATCCCTCAACCCCGTATCCGGCACCCGGCGGGACGGCAGCAACAGCCACCAGGGGATACTTTCTTTGCCGGGCCGCAGGCTCCAGCTATCCCCGCTGGCCAGATCAAAAAAATTAAATTCTCCGTTGCCCATGGGCAGCAGCCCGTCCTTCGCGCCCACTGCATCCAGAAATTTGAAAACTTTCTGGTTGGCGCCCAGGATCATATGGGTGCCGTTGTCGATCACCCGGTCCAGGCCCGCATCATGGAAGGAGCGGCAGCGCCCGCCTCCGTGACGGGCGGCCTCCATCACGGTTACGTCGCGCCCGTTGCCAACGGCCCGAACCGCTGCTGCCAGCCCCGCCATGCCGGCTCCGATGACATAAAGTCTGCCGCCCATCATTCTGTTCCCTTCCTCATGCGATCCCTATATGACACATGCAGCGCCTTTGAGACCAGTTTGGAACTTGAACATGGAGTTGTCCTATTCGGCCTCCCAGGCCCGGCGTCTGGACCGGGACATGTTTATCTGCACACTTTTCGCACCGGCGGTTGCCCGTGAGGCGCTGTTCACCCTGCTCGCCTTCAATCAGGAGATCGCCCGCGTCAAAGACGCTGTGCGCGATCCCTTGCTGGGCGAAATTCGTCTGCAATGGTGGTGCGATTCCCTTGAACAGGTCTTTGCGGGTGGAGAACTTGGCCCCGGCGGCTCTCAAATCCTGGCGTCACTGGCCCCGGCCATAATTTATTATGGTCTTGAGCAGCGCCATTTCGAGACATTGATCCTTGCCCGCATCGGTGATTTACATGTCCAACAGCCCAGGGGTGAAGCGGAACTTCTGGACTATGCAAGGGCCAGCTCGACCGGTCTTCAGGCATTGTTTATTCAGGTCCTGGGGCACGGCCTGGAAGATACCTCCCAAACTCAGCGCCAGGCAGCGGAGGGGGCGGCGGAGGATGTGGGGATAGGCTGGGCGCTGACCGGGCTTCTCCGCGCCGGCCATATCCCAGACCCCGATGATGCAAAGAGCGTAGCGGACAGGGCCCGGACCCATCTGGCAAAAGCGCGGGAGATTTCCGGGCAGGTGCCCAAAGCCTTTCACTGCGCCCTATATCCCGCCATCCTTGCCGATGGATATC
Source organism: uncultured Rhodospirillaceae bacterium (assembly GCA_964493945.1). Taxonomy (GTDB): domain Bacteria; phylum Pseudomonadota; class Alphaproteobacteria; order Rhodospirillales; family UBA2165; genus CAZBQG01. The sequence goes on along the minus strand of CAZBQG010000191.1, from coordinate 3,999 downwards.
TCGCCAATCTGGAGCGGGCCGGTTACTGTTCTGATGATCCGCGCCTGGAAAAGAGCCGTATGGGCCGCCAATTGCGTCTTTGGATCAGCGCCCGACGGGGAGTGTATTAGCGAAGTTGGGTTGGGTCTGGTCGGGCTGATCGGGGCGGAAGGCCCAGTCGATGGACATGATATCGAGGGGCGTGATGGACGGGAATACGGGCGTCGTACCCGCCACATAAAGACGGATGGAGCCGTGCTCGGTGTCCGGGAACACATCGCGCCCGTCATCGAATTTGCGGACCTCCAACACGGTGGTCACTTTGGTATTGGGATTGCGCGAACGCCAGATATAGGTGGGGTTGGATTGGCGCGGACGTTCGAACGGCGCGATGGTGCGGTTCCAGAAATCGGTTGGCTTGCCAAAGCGCTTGCGCATATAGGCCAGGACGGCCGCGTGGTACCGGGCATCGAACAGGGCATGAAACTGCCGTGCCCGTCCGCGGTCAAAACGGGCGATGGCGCGGGATCCCTGATAGAAGATGGTGTTGACCTGGAAAGCCCTGCGGATTTCCGTCGCCCGATCCACCTCGACGATGCAGAAGGTCGCCTGACGGCGCCCCTTGGTCAGGCAGGCAGCCCCTTCCGGGCTTCCTTCCCGGAGGCGGCGCATGCCCGGGCGCAAGTCCCTGCCCAGCGCCAGACGGACCCCGTTGAGGGGTGCATGGCGGCGCTGAAGGGTGGGTTTGCCCTTGGGCCGTTGGGCGATGGACTTAGCGCGGCGGATTTTGGCGGCACGTCCGGTCTGGCGGCGCACGTCCCGGGTGACCTTGCCGCTCGGTAAAATGGCATCACTGAGCCTGCCCAGAAAGCCGCGCGGTTCGGCTTTGGGTTTGGCCCGCCTTGCCGCCTGTTGGCGCGCCCAGGCACGTCTTGTTTTTGAACTCCTGGATGCCGGGCGCTGCTTCCTGGCGGTGCCATAGGCCCTGGCGGTCCTGGAGGGCCGTTTTGCCCCATAACGTTTGCTCAGGGAAACCGCTGCCGCCGGCGCCATTCCGGACAGCATCAGGAAAAGGGCAAAACATACCCTGTGGGATTTGCGCCCCTTCCCCTGATGGAACCCCCGCGGGACTCCTCATAGGAATTACGCCTATCCCATTAGCCCGCTGCCTCACAACTACCGGGCGGCGGCACATCCCAGATATTGGTTGCTTTGTCTCCCAACAAACCCACACCAACACAATCTACACATGCCGTCTAATAATGTAGTCTTAGGTAAATATAGAGTTAATCCAATCCCACCATGCTTACGGTACACTTAGTATTGAACCATAAGCACACACCGCTTATCTGGTATCATCTTGGGTTTGTCAAGGAGTGACCCGGGAGGCCAGCCAATCGGCCAAATCGCTAAGGGCACGGCGGCTCATGGCGCTTCTCCGCACTTTTTTCCGGGAGCCGCCCTTTTCCGGTTTTTCGGTGGAAACCGGGGGAAAAAGTCCGAAATTAACATTCATGGGCTGAAAATTGCCTGAATCGGCGCCACCGGTCAGGTGGGACAGGAGCGCGCCCAACGCCGTCGTCGGGGGCGGGGGTGAAATTGGCTCATTTCCACCAAAACGTTCGGTTTGGGCGAATCGGCCGGCCAGTAATCCCATGGCGGCGCTTTCCACATATCCCTCGCAACCAGTGATTTGGCCGGCAAAACGCAGTCTGGGTTGGGCCTTCAAACGTAAACTTTTATCCAGCAGGCGGGGGCTGTTGATGAAGCTGTTGCGGTGGACGCCGCCCAGCCTGGCGAATTCGGCTCCTTCCAGCCCCGGAATGGTGCGAAACAGTTCCGTCTGCGCGCCGTGGGTCATTTTGGTCTGAAAGCCCACCATGTTGTACAGCGTGCCCAGCTTGTTATCCTGGCGCAATTGCAGGATGGCCGCCGGTTTGTTGGCCGGATCGTTGGGATTGGTCAGCCCCACGGGCTTCATGGGCCCATAGGCCAGGGTATCGGCGCCCCGCTCGGCCATCACCTCAATGGGCAGGCAGCCTTCGAAATAGGGTGTGTCTTTCTCCCATTCGCGGAACTGGGTCTTTGGGGCGGCCAATAGCCCGGCCACGAAATTTTCATATTGGCCATGGTCCAGGGGGCAATTGATATAGTCCTTGCCATCCCCCCCGCCGGCGTTCTTGTCGTAGCGGGACTGGAACCAAGCATGGGAAAAATCGATGCTATCTTTGTAAATGACCGGCGCGATGGCATCGAAAAAGGCCAGCATGCCGGTGCCCGTAAGCTCGGCTATGGCCTGGGACAGGGCGGTCGAACAAAGGGGGCCGGGGGCGAGGATGACACTGTCCCAATCGGCGGGCGGGAGGCCGGCCACTTCGCCCCGCCGGATGGAAATGGAAGGATGTGTTTCCAGCTTTTCCTGCACATAGGCGCTGAACCCCAGCCGGTCGACGGCCAGAGCGCCGCCCGCCGGCACCCGGTTGGCCTGGGCGGCCTCCATGATCAATGATCCAGAGCGCCGCATTTCCTCGTGCAAAAGCCCGACGGCGTTGAATTCGGCATCATCAGAACGGAATGAATTGGAACAAACCAGCTCGGCCAACTGATCCGTCTGATGGGCCTGAGTGGTGCGCTCTGGGCGCATTTCGTGGATCACGGCCCGGCCCCCCAGGCAGGCGATCTGCCAAGCCGCTTCTGATCCGGCCAATCCGCCGCCAATGATATTTATGTGACCGCCGTCTTTGATAGGAATCATGGGAAAGAGATAGCGTGACCTTTACCCTGAAGCAACCGGCCGGCAGGAGGTCTATTGGAAAACCAAGACGAAGAACTGGCATCACCGGAAGAGCGCCAAACCCTGGAGGAGTTGGAGAAGCTGCTCAATGAGGAGGAGGATTTCTGAAACCATATCCCAAAGCTCCCTGGAACAGCTTCTCAAGGACCATAATGACTACCGGGAAGGTCTTTTGGGCTCCAAGCGGGGCATGCTCAAATTCATGGATATGTCGTATCTGGGTTTTCAGGGCTGCAATCTTTCCCAGGCCGATCTGACCGGTGCGCGCATAGGCAACGCCATATTGGATGATGGGGATTTCAGGGCGGCCAATATGTTCGCCGTGGATATGCGCTTTGGCTCACTCATCGGCGCGGATTTTTCCAGGGCCGATATGCGGGGCTGCTGCCTACGCGGTGCCGACATGACCGAGGCCAATCTCAGCGAGGCCGATATGCGCGACGGCACGCTCATGCGTTCGGTCAAGCATGGCGAACTCATCCCCGTTCTCAGCCATGAAGAAACCTCCACCCTGGACAAGGCCATTTTAAAGGGTGCCGATCTGTCCGAAGCCCGCTTGCCCGACAACTTCGTGGTGCAGACCGACATGACCGATTGCATCCTGCGCAACGCCAAATTCGTGCGCGCAGATCTGAGCTACGCCAATTTCACCGGCGCTACTGGACGGGGCTGATTTCACCGAGGCCAATCTGACCGGCGCCGTCCTGACCGGTGCGATCCTGGATTCGGTGGATCTTTCAAACGTGGATATAAGCAAGACCAGGATGTCCCGCCATGTGGCCAAGATGGAGCGGGAAATTCAGGAGATATTCCTCGATCACACGAAGTGGCTGAAAAGCAATGGAGGTGAAGGAATCCAGGCCGATCTTTGCGAGGCCAATCTCAACGGTCTGGATTTGAGCGAACTCAACCTGTCGGCGGCGCTGTTCAGCTATTCCCTGCTGAAGGATGCGGATATGACGGGGAGCAATTTCCTGATGGCCGATTTCTGCTTTGCCGATCTCAGAGGCGCCAAAATGAAAGGTGCCGATCTTAGAGGCGCCAAGCTGCAACGGGCCAATCTGGGCCATGCCAATCTGGCCGGTGCGCGCTTCGATGGGGTCAATATCGGCCAGGGCGGCGGCGGGCTGTGGCCGGCCAATCTGGAATTCGCCAAACTGCGCGGCGCCAATCTAGGGTCAGGGCTCATTAATTCAGATAGAAGATAACAATAGCGGCAATGCATA
>CAZBQG010000190.1:7474-8897 GCA_964493945.1 uncultured Rhodospirillaceae bacterium | reverse complement strand
GGAAACGGCGGATGAAGGGCCGCAACAGGCCCTCGTCCAGGCGCTGACCATGCACCGGGCGGGTGACCTGGAAGAGGCCATCGCCGCCTATCTGGCCATCCTGCTGGATCATCCGGACCATGCCCAGACGATTTCAAGCCTGGGGGTTGCCCTTCGTGCCGTCGGGCGCAACGAACAAGCCGCCGATCTTTTGCTCAAGGGTGCCGAAAAATGCCCGGACGATGCGGACCTGAATTATAATTTAGGAAACGCGCTCAGCGACAAGGGCGATCTTGATGAGGCCATGGAACGTTACCGCCATGTTCTTTCCCTTGATCCATCCTATCTTGAGGCAGCGCTTAATCTGGGCATCTGCCTTGAAAAGCTGCGCCGCTTCGATGACGCCATGGAGGTTTATGGCGTTGCCCTCCGTTTTCACCCCGCACAGGCTGAATTGCTGCATAATTTCGGTGTGGTTCTTTGGCTGGCGAAACATCTGGAGGCGGCCGTTGCCAGTTACCGCCGGGCGCTCGCCATCAAACCCGATTACCCCATTGCCTGGCGCAATCTGGGGTTGGCCCAGGAAGCATTGGGCCGTCATGCGCAAGCCGAGGAATCCCACCGGAAGGCCCTGGAACAAAATCCCGGTCACGCCGAAACCCAAAGCGCCCTCGGCCAATGCCTTCTGAGCCAAGGGCGTTGCGGTGAAGCCAGGGATTGTTTCCAAAAGGCGCTGCGCCAATCCCCCGATCTGTTGGAGGCCCATCTGGGGCTGGCCCGGGGATGGCTTCTGGCCGGCGATCTGGCGCTTGGCTGGGAGGAATTCAAATGGCGGCGCAAGCTGGATTACTGGCGCGCACCTGAATTGGCTGGTGTGGAGTGGGATGGTGCGGAACTGGATGGCAAAACCATCTTGCTTTATTGGGAACAGGGCCTTGGCGACGTTATTCAGTTCGTCCGTTACGCACCTTTGGTCGCTGCAAAGGGGGGAAAAGTCCTGCTTTTCGTTCCGCCGATTTTGATGCGCCTGCTGGAAAGCATGGAAGGGGTGAGCGGCCTTCATGCCGATAATCAGCCGCCGCCAAGTTACGACGTTAAAGCCTCGCTGCTGGATCTTCCCGGGATATTCGCCACCGGCATCGGGGATATTCCTGGCGGGCATTCTTATCTGCCCACCATCGCAACCAGCAAACCGGAACGCCCGGAGGACAGCCAGTTCCGGGTGGCCATCGTCTGGGCCGGCAATCCCGATCATCCGAGAGACGCCGAGCGGTCCTGCAGCCTGGATTTGTTCATCCCCCTTCTGGGCCTGCCCGGTTGTTCTTTTTACAGTTTGCAGACCGGCCCCGGATCCGAAGAAATAAAGACCCATGGCCTTACGGGTCTGATCCAGGATTTGGGATCGGACCTGACGGATTTTGCCCATACGGCGGACATCCTGAAC
>CAZBQG010000190.1:0-7464 GCA_964493945.1 uncultured Rhodospirillaceae bacterium | reverse complement strand
GAACCAGACCGATCTGCTGATCACGGTGGATACGGGTATTGCCCATCTGGCCGGAGGCATGGGTCTGCCGGTCTGGACATTGTTAACCCATGCGCCCGATTGGCGCTGGATGCTGGGGCGGAGTGATACGCCCTGGTATCCCAGCATGCGCCTCTACCGCCAGCCCGAACCCCATGATTGGAAAAGCGTGCTGGCCCAAATCGAAAAGGATCTGCGGCTGGAAGCCGGGGCTTATTACAAAGATAGGGAATAAACCTTTGGTTCGGCTTCTTTTTTGGCTGGGAATGTGGTTATCTGGCACCATGCTCCTGGGCTTGGATAATAACGTATGATTCCCAAAGTGATTACGCTTGGCGGCGGTGATGTGGTCGGAATCCGTATTGGCGGGATGGAGCCCCTGGTCTTTATCGGCGGCCCCTGCGCCATAGAGTCCAGAGTCCACAGCATGGAAATGGTGGACCGCATCGGCACCATCTGCGCCAAGCTGGATGTGCCCTGGATGTTCAAATCCTGCTACGACAAGGATTCACGTTCATCCGGAAATTCCTTCCACGGCATCGGCATGGAAGAGGGGCTGGCCATCCTGGCCGAGGTCCGCAGCTCTCATCAATTGCCCGTGGTCTGCGATTTTTCCGGTGCGGCCTGGGCCGCACCCACCGGCGAGGTGGTCGATATGGTCCAGATACCCGCCTATCTTTGCCGCCAGACCCATATTTTGCGCGCAGCCGGCGAGACGGGTAAGCCCGTGCATCTGAAAAAGGGGCAGTTTATGAGCCCCTGGAACATGAAAAATTCCGTGCGCAAAATAGAAGCGACGGGCAACACGGCAATCCTGCTCACCGACCGGGGCACCTTTTTCGGCTATAACATGCTGATCAATGATTACCGCAATTTTCCGATCATGGCGGAAACCGGCTATCCGGTCTGTTTCGACGCCACCCATTCGGTGCAACAGCCCACCTCCATGGGCAATATTTCAGGCGGCCAGCGGGAATTCATTCCCTATCTGGTGCGGGCCGCGGCGGGCTGCGGAATCAATGCCCTGTTCATGGAGGTCCACGAGAATCCCGCCGAAGCCTTGTCGGATTCCAACACCGTGCTGAATATCCGCTATCTGGAAAATGTGTTGGCCCAGGCCAAGGCGACCCACGCGCTGCGCCTTGAACTGCTCAATGAATGGGGGGAAGACCGTGTCCACCTCGACGACTGAACCAACGGTTCGCGATATTTTATTGCCGCCCGACAGGATACCAGTGATGGCGCCCAGCACGATCTTAAAGGAAGCTCTGGAAATGATGACCAAGGCGCGGCTTGGTGTGGCCTGCATTACCGACGAAGGCGGCAAGCTTATCGGATTGTTCACCGACGGCGATCTCAGGCGGCTTTTGTTGCGCTCCCAAAAGCCCCTGTCCGCATTATTCGCTGATGATATCGTCACCCATGCCAGGTCCGAATTCACCACCATCAGGCCCGGCACCACCATCACCGAAGCGCTAGCCATGTTCGAAGAGCGTGAAATCTGGGATCTGCCGGTGACCGATCAGGACGGGCGGCTGGTGGGGCTTATTCATCTCCATCCCGCCCTGAAAGCGTTGGGCGGGTGATGAGCGTCCTTGGCGTCATTCCCGCCCGCTGGGCATCCAGCCGCTTTCCGGGCAAGCCCATGGCCTTGATCCAGGGCCGGCCCATGATCCAGCATGTCTGGGAACGGGCCAGCGGTGCCCGCGCCCTGGACGAAATTCTGGTGGCCACCGATGACCAACGCATCGCCGATTTTTGCGATGACAATTCCATGGCGGTGATGCTCACCGGTTCGGATCACGTCACGGGCACCGACCGCCTGGCCGAAGTGGCGGAGCGTCAGGCCGCCAATTTCTACATTAATGTGCAGGGGGACGAGCCCCTGATCGACCCCCAGGCCATCGATGACGTGACCGAATGCCTGCTGGGCGCAGGCGCCCGCGGCATCGAAGTGGCCACCGGATATATCGAAGGGGCCAGCGAGGAACAATTGGGCAGCCCCTCGGTCGTGCATCTGGTGCCCACCCTGGATGGCTGCGTCATAACTTTTTCACGCTCACCCGTGCCCCATTCTTTTGTCGAACCGGCGGCACATACGGTTCATGTGGGCATGTATGGGTTCAGCGGCGGGGCACTCTCCCGCTTTGCCAAATATGAGCGCGGCCCGGTCGAGCGCGCCGAAAGCATCGAGCTGATGCGCTTTTTGGAGCATGGCGAAAGGATCGCCGCCATTCCCATTCCGCCGGGCTCCATCGGCGTCGATTGGCCGGCCGATATCGGGCGCGTCGAGGCTGTTCTTTCTGGTGGATTGGCGGAGGAGGGGGCATGAGCAAATTAAGCCGGGAGGATTTCCTCCACCGCCTGTCGGAAATCAAACTGCTATCGTTGGATACGGATGGGGTTCTCACCGATGGCGGGCTTTATTACACAGACAGCGGAGAGGAGCTCAGAAAATTTAATGTGAAGGACGGGCTCGGCATACGGCGGGTGCAGGCGGCCGGTCTTACGGTGGCCATCATCACCGCCAGCGCCTCGCCGGCCATCGCTTTCCGGGCCCGCTATCTGGGTGTGGAACATGCCTATCTGGAAACCCGTGACAAGTTGGCTACCTTGACCGAACTCTGCGATGCCACCGGCGTGGGACTGGATCAGGTGACACATATGGGGGACGATCTCAATGATTTGCCGGTCTTTGCCGAGGTGGGGCTGGCCATCGCCGTCGCCGATGCCATGCCGGACGTTTTGAATGCCGCCGATCAGATCACGGACAAGATGGGCGGGGCCGGCGCCGTCCGCGAAATTTGCGATCTTCTGGTGAAGGCCCATCTTCATTAATGGACGGATATGCCGAGCCCTGAAAATCTGATCATCAAGCAGCTTGATCTGGAGCTTAATGGCGGGTGCAATTTGAAATGCGCCATGTGCCCCCAGGCCGAGGGAAGGGAGAAACCGTTCCTCAAAAAACTGCCCCTGGATTTGATGAAGCGCATTCTGGACGATGCCCAGCTATATGGGCTGGAGGCCGTCTCGCTGCACGGATCGGGGGAGCCCACACTGAACCATGACATGCCCGACATGGTGCGGGAAATTAAATCCAGGGGCCTGACCTGCATCTCGTTTACCAACGGCAATCTTTTGGACGAAAAATTGTCCGGACGCTTGATCGGGGCGGGAATCGATATCTTGCGGGTTTCGGCCATCGGTGCGGAACGTGAAAGCTATCAGCGCTGGATGAGCGAGGATGGGTTCGAGGCCGTGCGGGATAACGTCAAACGCTTCCGCCAACTGGCCGATGAGGCGGGCGGAGCCAGCCAGATACATCTTTATCACCTGATCAATGATGTGGAGAATGTTGCGGCGGAAACGGAAGCCTATCGCCGCAACTGGGTCGATTACAGCGGCGCCTTCGCCGAAATATGGCTGATGCATAATTGGTCGGGCGGCATAGATGCCCCTTATCAGCGCGAAAGAATGACGGGAAATCCGGTGCGGCGTTCCTGCGGGCGGCCCTTTTCGCAATTGTTGCAGGTGCGGGCCGGTGGGCTGGATGGGCACCGGGCAGGGGTTGTCGCCTGTTGTATGGTACTGGGCAAGGACAGTTCCGCCGTGTTGGGGCATCTGGATGAACAAAGCATTGCCCAACTGGTAGCCGGCGCCCCATATAGTGAGCTGCGCGCCGCCCATGAAGAAGAAAGGTTCGACGATATCAGTTATTGCCGTGATTGCGATCAGCTATACGATCTGCCCGATGCCCTGGTCTGGAGCAATATTCCAGGCCGGGCCTATGGCCAGTCCAAGATTGTGGGCGGCCTGGATCACCGGGGCTTCGCCGGCCAGCCCGGAGCGGAAAGTGGATGAACACATCTGAAGAACAAGCCGCATTGGATGAACGCAGCCAGGAAGCCCTGGCCCTGGCCAACATCATCCTGGCCAAGGATCCGAGCAATCCTGATGCGCTTCACGGCATGGGTCTGGTCTTGCTTTCGGCCAACCGCGTGGACGAAGCGGTCATCGCCTTTGACAGGGCCATGAAACATGCGCCGGGGCGCACCGATATTTCCCAAAAACTCTGCCAGGCGCTGGATCAGCAGGCCAAGAAACTGGCTGATGAGGGCAACCTCCAGGAAGCCGCCGCGTTGCTGGAGCGGGCCATCGACATGGTGCCCGGCGAAATCAGCTTTTTTCAGCATCTTGCCTTCGTCCTCTGCCGCATGAAAAATTTTGCCATGGCTCTGGCCATCGCCGATCAGGCCCTGGAAAGCACGCCCTCTCATGGCGGACTGTTGGGTGTGAAGGGGCTGGCCCTGGGTGGGCTGGAACGCACGAAAGAAGCTGTTGCATGTTTAAATCAGGCCATTGAGCTGGAGCCCGAACTGGTCTCGGCGCATATAAATTTGGGCGCGGCCCTGATGGCCGGCGGCGATATCGGGCCGGCCCGGAAAAGGCTGGATCATGCGCTGGGGCTCAGCGGTGATGATGCCATGGCGTATAATAATCTTGGGCTGGTCTGCATGGCGGAACTGGATATGAAAGGCGCCGCCAATAATTTGCGCCAGGCCATCAGCCTGGACCCGGATTTCGCCGAAGCTCATTATAATCTGAGCATGGCGTTGCTGATGGATGGGGAGTTCAAAGATGGCTGGGTGGAATATGACTGGCGCTGGCAATGCGCCGAATTCCCCTCCACCCACCGGCATTTTTCCGTGCCTACCTGGAACGGCGGGGATTTATCCGGCAAGGGGCTTTTGGTCTGGTCCGAACAAGGGGTGGGCGATGAGATCATGTTCGCCAATCCAATCCCCCAGGTGTTGGAGACCGGTGCCCGCCTGGTGATGGAATGCAATCCCCGCTTCCAGCCTTTGTTCGCCAGGTCTTTTCCAGACGCCACCGTCATCGTCCGCGCTGATCCACCCGATCCAGCCATCAACGAAGCCGGGCTTGATCTGCAAATCCCCATGGCCTCCCTTTGCCGGTATTTCCGTGCCGGGCGGGATGCTTTTCCTGAGACGCCCGGATTTTATCTCCTGGCGGACGACAAGAAAGCGGCGGCCTGCCGGAAGCGGTATGACAAGCTGGGGGAGGGACTTAAGATCGGAATTTCCTGGCGCAGCGGCAATCAAACCGTCGGCCATGAGAGAAGCGTGCCTTTGGACCTGTGGGACGGCGTGCTGGGCCAAGCGGGGTGCCAGTTCATTAATCTGCAATATGGCGACGTGGAAGCGGATATTGGCGATGTGCAAGAGCGCCTGGGCGTGAGCATTCATAGGGATGACAGCATCGATCCCCTGGCCAGCATGGATGACTGGGCGGCCCAGATGGCGGCCTTGGATCTGGTCATATCGGTGGATAATTCAACGGTCCAGCTTTCCGGCGCCCTGGGCATCACCACCTGGACCATGCTTTCCTATGTGCCCGAATGGCGTTGGCTGGCCAAAGGCACCGACAGCCCCTGGCATCCTCTCATGCGCGTCTTCCGCCAACCCACCCGGGGCTGCTGGGACCCGGTATTCAAGGAGGTGGCGGACGCCCTGGACAAGGAACTGGCCGGCTGATTCAGAAATCATAAAAGCCGCCTGTTTCCAAAACCTTAGATTGCGGTATTATAATACCGCGTCACAAGCTATTGGAAAGTTATCATTTTTCCCAATTGACATGGAGTAATTTCCTGGCATACTCCGCGCCTCTAAGGGCCGTCCATTTGGGCCGGCTCCCACAAGCAAAAGCGGGTCAAGCAAGATGAAAACCTATTCGGCAAAGCCGTCGGAAGTTGAACGGGGCTGGTTCCTTATCGACGCCGACGGGCTGGTCCTGGGGCGCATGGCGGTTCACATCGCCAACCGGCTCCGCGGCAAGCACAAACCCCTATTCACGCCCCATATCGATTGCGGCGACAATATCGTCGTGATCAATGCGGAAAAAGTCGTGCTTACCGGCAATAAGCGGGCCGATAAGACCTATTACCGCCATACCGGTTATCCGGGCGGCATCAAGCAAAATACGGCGGAACAAATCCTGGATGGCAAGCATCCGGAACGGGTGATCATCAAGGCAGTGGAACGGATGATTTCGCGCTCACCTTTGGGCCGGGTCCAGATGGGCAAGCTGCATGTTTACAGCGGCCCCGAACATCCCCATGACGCCCAAAAGCCCGAAGCACTGGATATTGCGGCCATGAGCCGGAAAAACAAGAGGAGCGCCTGACATTGGCTGACGAAGAAAGCAAGTCTCTGGACAACCTCAAGGAATTGATGGAGCGCAAGGCCGAAGAGGCCAAGGCCCCGGAAGCAACCGAGGCCGCCCCCGAAGCGGCTGACACCGACGCCACCGCCGAAGACGCAGCCGCCCCGGCCGATGCGCCCGAGGCGCTGGCCCCGGTGGATCAACCCATCGTGTTGCCTGAGCCCAAGCTGGACGCCCAGGGGCGTTCTTATGCCACGGGCAAACGCAAGGACGCCGTCGCCCGCGTTTGGATCAAGCCCGGATCGGGCCGCATCACGGTTAATGGGCGCGATCAGGAAACCTATTTCGCCAGACCTGTTTTGAGAATGCTGCTCAACCAGCCCTTCGCCACGGCCGGGCGGGAAAACCAATATGACGTGACCTGCACGGTCAAGGGCGGTGGACTATCCGGCCAGGCCGGCGCCGTCCGCCACGGCATCAGCCGGGCCTTGACCTTCTATGAACCCGTCTTGCGGGGAGCCCTGAAAAAAGGCGGCTTCCTGACCCGTGACAGCCGGGTGGTGGAACGTAAGAAATACGGCCGCGCCAAGGCGAGGCGGAGCTTCCAGTTCTCCAAGCGATGACACTACACTCAAAATAATTATTTATTATCAAGGGGTTCTAATTTGGAATTCCTTTTTTTGCATTCACAATAAATTCACAAGGTATTGACAAGACATGGGTTCCTGTTTATCTTTTGTGAAAATCATTCACAATAACCCTGTATCCGCGAAGGTTCCAATTTTGCAATATTACAAACAAAACAAATGGGTAGTGCCAGACAAGGTGTTTATTTACAAACGACCTGACAGCCCGAAATGGCACATGCGACTAAAAATTCCTAACAAAACTGGATACATCAGACGCAGCACAAAAGAACGTGATGCACAATTGGCTGAAGACGTTGCGAGACAGGAATTTGCCTCTCTCACATACAAGATTGCAGATAACCTTGAAATAGAAACGTATGATTTTGTGAAACTTTACCAAACATGGTGGAAGTTGGAAAAGTCATCTAAATCAGATGCCAGGATCAAATATATTGAAGGAACCGTTGAACGATATTTCATTCCCTATTTCACAGAAATTTTAGCTAACAAATCTATAACGGCATTAGAAGATTTGGATTTTGCAAATTATTGGAGTTGGCGAATTACTTATTGGAGTAGTGCCCAGGGCCAGAACAATCTCAACACCGTCTCCAAACGTAGGAATAATCAGGGT
>CAZBQG010000189.1:7932-8922 GCA_964493945.1 uncultured Rhodospirillaceae bacterium | reverse complement strand
CAACCATGTTTCCAAATCCTATAACATTCGCAAGGCCGGCCTGTTCGGGTTGGGCGATGGCGCCAAGGTCAAGGCGGTGGACGATGTAAGCCTGCATATCGCCCAGGGCGAAACCTTGGGCCTGGTGGGCGAAAGCGGTTGCGGCAAGACCACCTTGAACAAGATCATCATGCGTGCCCTGGCGCCCGAGGAGGGCCAGGTTCTGTTCCGGGACGGCGGCCGGCTGGTGGATTTGACCGGCCTTAAGGGCAAGGATCTCATACCGTATCGCCGCAAATACCAATATGTATTCCAGGATCCTTTCTCGTCGCTCAACCCGCGCATGACGGTGTTCGATATCATCAGCGAGCCGCTGGTTATTCACCAGGTGGGTGACCGGGCCATGCGTATCGGCATGGTCCAGGAATTGATGGGTCTGGTCGGGCTGGATCCCCGTTTTCTCAACCGCTACCCCCACAGTTTTTCAGGCGGCCAGCGCCAGCGCATCAGCATCGCCCGCGCCCTGGCCCTGAAGCCGGCGCTGCTTTTGCTGGACGAGCCAGTCTCAGCACTTGACGTTTCCGTGCAGGCGCAAATCCTCAATCTTATGAAGGATCTGCAAGACGAGTTAGGACTGACTTATCTGTTTGTTTCGCACAATTTGTCGGTGGTGGATTATCTGGCCGACCGCATCGCCGTCATGTGCGCGGGCCGGCTGGTGGAAACGGCACCCCGCGACGCCTTGTTCGACCATCCGCGCCATCCCTACACTCAGGCGCTTTTGTCGGCGGTTCCCATCCCCGATCCGGCCCGCAGGCTGGATCTTACGGCCTTGATGGATGGGCGGGCTTCCAACCCGGCGGACTGGCCCAAACCCTACGGGCTGGGCACGGACGCGCCGGCCCATATGAGCGAGGTGGCGGAAGGCCATTTCGTGCGGGTGACGGAAGATGCTTAAAGCCTGGATCAAATGCACGGCTTTGTTTTTGCCTCTGGCCGTCCCCTGGACCG
>CAZBQG010000189.1:0-7922 GCA_964493945.1 uncultured Rhodospirillaceae bacterium | reverse complement strand
GTTCAAGATCCAGTTCAAGGTCCAGTTCAAGACCCCCTGGACCGTCGGCGCCCAGCAGCACTCCAACTACCCCGAACCGCCCTTTCTGGCCAAGGAAATCGTCGCCGGCAAATTGCCACCCATTTCGGCCAGGCTTCCGGCCACGCCTTCGGTCGTGGATTTGGCGGGCGACGGGCTTACGCCGGGCAAGCCGGGCGGCGTGTTGCGCCTTTTGGGTGGGCGCAAACAGGATGTCCGCCAGATGGTGGTCTATGGCTATGCCAGGCTGGTGGGCTATGACCGTAAATTCAATATCCGGCCCGATATCCTGAAACGGATTGAGGTGGAAGAGGACCGCATCTTCACCTTTCATCTGCGTCCCGGCCATCGTTGGTCCGACGGGCATCCCTTCACGACAGAGGATTTCAGATATTTCTGGGAAGACGTGGCGACCTCGGACAAGCTGGTCAACGAAAACGTGCCCATCACCATGATGGTGGACGGCGTAAAGCCCAGCTTCCAGGTGCTGTCGGAAACATCGGTGCGCTACACTTGGTCCAAGCCCAATCCGTTTTTCCTGCCTGCCCTGGCCGGTGCCTCGCCTAATTTCATTTATCGCCCGGCCCATTATCTGAAGAAGTTCCATGGCGAACACGCGGTGGGCGGCGAACTGGCCAAGCTGGTCAAGGGCGCCAAGCGGCGTAATTGGATGGAGCTCCATTACGTTAAAAGCCGCCAATACAAAAATATAAACCCGGCCTTGCCAAGCCTGCAGCCCTGGGTGCTGAAGACCGCCCCTCCGGCCAAGCGGTTTACTTTTGAGCGCAATCCTTATTTTCACCGCATTGATAAGGCGGGGCGTCAACTGCCCTATATCGATCAGGTGAAGATGGCCATCACCAGCGCCAAGCTGATCGTTTTGAAAAGCGGTGGCGGGGAGACCGACCTTCAGTCACGGGGTTTGAATTTCAACAATTACACCGTGCTCAAACAGGCCGAAAAGGCGGGCGGTTATGTGACGCGGTTGTGGAAGACGGCCAAGGGAGCGCGCTGGGCGCTCTTTCCCAATATGAATTCGGTCGACGGGGCATGGCGTGGACTGTTCCGCCAGGCCCAGTTCCGCCGCGCCCTTTCCATGGCCGTAGACCGGCACGAAATCAATCAGGTGCTTTTTTATGGATTGGCCGAAGAAGCCAACAACACCATGCTGCCGGCCAGCCAGCTTTATAAAAAAGATAATGCCAAACGCTGGACCCGCTTCGATCCCGCCCAGGCCAACAAGATTCTGGACGGGTTGGGGCTGACCAAGCGCAACGGGCGGGGCATCCGGCTTTTGCCAGACGGGCGACCCATGCGCATCACCGTGGTCTTCGCCACCGAGGAAAGCGAGCCCGCCGACCTTCTGGCCCTGATCGGCGACAGTTGGCGCAAGGTTGGCATCGAGCTTTTCTCCAAGCCCCTGCAGCGCCAGGTCATGCGCAACCGGATTTTTTCAGGGCTGGTTCAGATGTCCATGTGGTTCGGCCTGGAAAACGGCATCGCCGGGCCCGATACCAGCCCGGAGGAATTGGCGCCCACCTCCCAGCAGCAATTGCAATGGCCCAAATGGGGGCAATATTTCGAGACCGGTGGGAAAGCCGGCGAGCCTATCGCCGTGCCCGAAGCCAAGCGCCTGTTCCAGCTCAACGAAGAATGGAAACAGGTAACCAACCGGGAGAAGCGGGAAAAAATCTGGCATGAAATGCTGGCGCTTTATACGGATCAGATGTTTTCCATCGGCCTCGTGGCGGCCGTACCCCAGGTTATCGTGGTCAGCCAGCACCTGCGCAATGTGCCCAAAAAGGCCATCTATAACTGGGACCCAGGCGCCCATTTCGGCATGTACCGGCCAGATAGCTTCTGGCTCGAACCGGGTTCTGGAAAAGAGTAGGCGGCGGATATGATCGATTATATTACGCGCCGCATCCTGGTCATGATTATCACCCTGATGGCCGTCAGTGTTTTGATCTTCATCGTCATCCAATTGCCGCCCGGCGATTACCTGACCAGCTATATCACCGAACTGGAAAGCCAGGGCGTCGCGGTCGATCCCCGCAAGATCGAATATCTGAGGACCAAATACGGATTGGACCAGCCCCTTTGGCAGCAATATCTCACTTGGATATTCGGCGTGGTGCAGGGCGATTTCGGCTTTTCCTTTGAGGCCGACATGCCCGTTGCCGATGTAATCGGTGATGTGTTTATGCTGTCGCTGCTGCTCAATCTATGCATCGTTATTTTTACCTTTGCCGTCGCCTTTCCCATCGGCATCTATTCCGCCACCCATCAATATAGCTGGGGCGATTACGGTCTGACATTCGTGGGGTTCATCGGGCTGGCCACGCCTAATTTTCTCCTGGCGCTTATTCTCATGTTCCTGGCCCGCAAGATATTCGGCACCTCCATCGGCGGGCTGATGGATCCCAGCTTCGAAGGCCAGCCCCTGGATCTGGCCAAGATGCTGTCCATCGCCGAACATCTGATCGTGCCGGTCATCGTTATTGGTACTTCGGGAACGGCGGGCATGATCCGCCGGCTCAGGGCAAATCTTCTGGACGAGCTGCACAAACAATATGTGATCACTGCCATTTCCAAGGGGCTGCCCAAGCGCAAAGTGTTGTTCAAATATCCCTTGCGCATGGCGCTCAACCCGTTCATCGCCGATATCGGCAATCTCTTGCCCCAGATCGTTTCCGGATCGGTCATCGTCGCCGTGATCATGGATCTGCCCACCACCGGGCCCGTCCTGCTCAACGCGCTGCAAAGCCAGGACATGTTCCTGGCCGGATCGTTTTTGATCTTCGTTTCACTTTTAACCGTGATCGGCATGTTTATTTCCGATCTTTTGCTGGCCGCGCTGGATCCCCGTATCCGTTTGCAGGCGGGGGGTGAGGGATGAACGAACCCCTGACCCATTTCGTCAGCGACGAGCCCTTCGATCCCCACAGCCCCCAGGAATTGAGCCGGGAGCAGGAACATTACTACATGGCGTCGCAATGGCGCATGATTTGGTTGCGCCTGAAGCATCACAAATTGGCGGTGGTGTCCGGATCCATTCTGGCTGTGCTTTATCTGAGCATCCTGATCAGCGAATTCCTGGCGCCTTACGAATTGAGCACAAGGCACACGGATTTCATTTTCGCGCCGCCCCAGGGCATCCATTTTTTCCATGAAGGTGAATTCCGGGGGCCATTTGTTTATGGGCTCAATTACCATTTGAACATGGAGAATTTGAAACGGGAATACAGCCCCGATGCCGCCCGCCCGCAAAATCTGAGGTTTTTCTGCAGCGGCGATCCTTACCGTTTCTGGGGTCTGTTCGATGGCGATTTCCATCTAGTCTGCCCGGCCAAAGATGGGACTTTTTTCCTGTTCGGCACCGACCGGCTGGGGCGCGATATATTGTCCCGGATTATTTCTGGCGCGCGCATTTCCCTGACCATCGGCTTGGTGGGCATCACGCTCAGCTTTCTGATCGGACTTACGGTTGGCGGGCTGGCCGGTTATTTCGGCGGTTGGGTGGATAATGTGACCCAGCGGGTGATCGAAATCCTGCGCTCCCTGCCCGAACTGCCTCTATGGATGGGCCTGTCGGCGGCCCTGCCCATTACCTGGAGTCCCCTGGCCGTCTTTTTCGGGCTCACATTGATTTTGGCTCTTTTGGATTGGCCCGGTCTGGCCCGCGCCGTCCGCTCAAAGCTGCTGGCGCTCCGCGAAGAGGATTTTGCCGTCGCCGCCCAGCTTCTGGGTGCCCGGCCCCGGCGCATCATCGCGGCGCATTTGTTACCCAATTTCATGAGCCACCTGATCGCTTCGGCGACCCTATCCATCCCGTCGATGATCCTGGCCGAGACTTCGCTTAGTTTCTTAGGTCTGGGCCTGCGCCCGCCGGTGACAAGCTGGGGGGTCTTGCTGGTGGAAGCACAAAATCTGGAGGCCGTTGCCCTTTATCCCTGGCTGTTGCTGCCGGCCCTGCCGGTGATCATCACTGTGCTTGCGTTTAATTTCCTGGGCGACGGGCTGCGCGACGCAGCTGATCCTTATAAGTGAGCCTTTCTGAGCCACAGGCTGCTTTCGAAGCCGTCTTCGGTTAATTCGATCCCGCTCAGCACCGAGCCCGCGATTTCCCGCACCAGGGCTTGGTTGGCGAAATGGCTGGCAAACAGCACATCATAACCGCCGCCCTGGAGAAGTGCCGCCACGCCCTGTTGTTCGTTATAGGACCGCCATCCCCACCGGGCGGGATAATCATCCGGCAGGAAAATATCGTGGAAATGAATCAGAACCCCCACCGGCAGGGAAGGCAGGAGCCGGTTGAGAATGAAATCCACATCGCTGCCGGGCATCAGAATATGGCTAGAATCTATGAAAAGAAAATCACCCTCTGCCAGCCCCCGCGCCACGTCGCCCGCCTCCTGCAGGGGCTTGGCAATATGGTGGACCCCTAAGCCGTCCAGCTTTCTGCGGGGCGCCGGATCGATGGAGGTGATCTCTGTTTCCAGCCCACCATCCCTGACGGCGTGGGCCAGAAACCGTGTGGAATGGCCAGAGCCCACCTCCAGGATGCGGTTTGGTTTGTGGTGGTCGACCAAGGCATAGGCCGCGGCTCCATCCAGGCGGGGAAACCAGCTTTGGCCCCAGCGGGGCGCGGGCGGCGGCTCCTGGCCCAGTCCCGCCAATTGAGGCCCCACCGCTTCGATCATCTCCAGCACCCGCCTCATGGAGGGAAGCGCCGCCGCCAGCATCCCGCCCAGTTCTTCGTATCGTAGGTTGGCGCCGGGCTCGGGCAATTTGTCTGCCAGGCGGTGGGGGATGAAATAGCCCTGGCGGCGAAACCCGCAGACGGTGGCAATCCCCATACCCAGATTGCGCAACCGGGCGCCCATGGTCATGACGGGCCGCTACCGGCCCGGTAGGTTCCGGGCACCAGTACGGTCGGGCGGGGCGGCGCCGTTTCATCGGGGGCGGGATAATCCAGCGTATAATGAATGCCCCTGGATTCCTGGCGCGATATGGCCGAGCGGACAATCAGATCGGCCACATGGGCCAGATTGCGCAACTCCAACAGATCGTTATCCACTTTGAAATTGCTGTAATATTCGGCGATCTCGGCCCGCAACAGCTCGATCCGCCGGCGCGCCCGCTCCAGGCGCTTGTTGGTCCGGACGATGCCCACATAATCCCACATGAACTGGCGCAATTCGTGCCAGTTATGGGAAACCACCACATCTTCGTCCGAATCCCTGACCCAGCTTTCATCCCAGGGTTTTAGGGGTTCGGGTTCGGGCAAAGCATCCAGTTCCTTGGCGATGTGCTCCCCGGCAGCGGTGGAAATAACCAGGCATTCGAGTAATGAATTGCTGGCCATGCGGTTGGCCCCATGAAGGCCCGTATAGGCCGCTTCGCCCACCGCATAAAGCCCGGCCAGATCGGTCCGCCCGGCCAGATCGGTGACGATGCCGCCGCATGAATAATGAGCCGCCGGCACGACGGGCAGGGGGGCCCGGGTCATGTCAAAGCCGAACTTCAGGCAGGCGGCGTGAATGGTGGGGAAATGCTGCTCCACGAATTCCTTGGGCTTGTGGGAAATATCCAGATGCACGCAATCCAGGCCCAGGCGCTTCATTTCATGATCGATGGCCCGGGCCACAATGTCACGGGGCGCCAGTTCGGCCCGCTCGTCGAAACCCTTCATGAATGGGGTGCCGTCCGGCAACAACAGCCTGCCCCCTTCGCCCCGCACTGCTTCGGATACCAGAAAGGATTTGGCTTCGGGGTGAAACAGGCAGGTGGGGTGGAACTGGGTGAATTCCATATTGGCGACGCGGCATCCGGCCCGCCATGCCATGGCCATGCCGTCGCCCGAATTGCTGTCCGGGTTCGATGTAAACAGATAAACCTTGGACGCACCCCCGGTGGCGATGACCACCACCTTGGCGCCGAAGCTGACCACCTGGCCCCGCTTTTGGTCCAGCGCATAAAATCCGGCGCAGCGCCCCCGGCTGCCGTCGGGCTGGTGGGCATGGATCAAATCCACCGCCGTATGGTCTTCGAAAATATGTAGGCCCGGATGTTCCCTGGCCCTATCCGCCAGGGTCTTTTCCACCTCCTTGCCCGTGGCATCGGCGGAATGGACGATGCGCCGGTGGGAATGCCCCCCTTCGCGGGTCAGATGATAGGGCGCCTGGGCGCCTGTATCGGGCTGGCGGGTGAAGCCGACGCCCAATCCGGCCAACCGGTGAATGGCGGCGGCACCGTTTTCCACCACGAAACGCACGGCCGCCTCGTCGCAAAGCCCGGCGCCGGCCACCAATGTATCCTGGATATGGGATTCTTCCGTGTCGCCCTCGTCCAGAACAGCAGCGATGCCGCCCTGGGCCCAATCCGTGCTGCCGCCTTGCAACGGGCCTTTTGACAACAGCGCGATGCGTGCATCCCCGGGCATGTTCAGCACAACATTAAGCCCGGCGGCCCCACTGCCGATGATGGCGATATCGAAACTGTAAAAATCCTTGTCTTCCGCCATGAAGGGATCATAACGGGGCGATAAGATTAAAGGGAGGGAGAAATCATGGCCATAGCCATCGAAGTGAAGATCAAGGGCGTCCATGACATGGTGCTGGAACATGACATAGACGTCCCCATGAGCGACGGCGCCCTGCTCAAGGCCAACCTGTTCCGCCCCGATGACGGTGGCAAGTATCCCGTGCTCATGACTTTCGGGCCATATTCCAATGACATCCATTTCAGCCAGCACCGCCAGGCATCGTGGGATTCCATGATCGAGGATAACCCGGAAATTCTGGATCATTCTTCCGGCAGATGGATGGTCTTCGAGACCCCCGACCCGGAATCCTGGGTGCCCCATGGCTATGTGGTGATCCGGGTGGACTCGCGCGGCGCGGCCAAATCACCGGGCAAGCTGGACGCCAATTCGCCACAGGAATTCGCCGATTTTCACGATGCCATCGAATGGGCGGGCGCGCAGCCCTGGTGCAATGGCAAGGTGGGGCTTTTGGGTATTTCCTATTATGCCTGTGGCCAATGGATGGTGGCTGCGGGCCGGCCCAAACATCTGGCGGCCATCCTTCCCTGGCAGGGAACTTGTGATTTCTACCGGGGCGCACCCGCCAGAGGGGTATTTTCTGCGACGGCTTCATCGGCATGTGGTGGGGCCGCATCGTCCGCGCGCGCCAGCGCGGCAAAACCCGCCCATCCTGGATCGAGGGTGCTTCCGCCGCGCGCTTTTAGTAAAGGGCGCTACGCGCCGCCTGCGGCGATCACCCTGCGGGTGCCCCTTGACAAAAACCGCCCGCCGGAGGCTTAGCGGGTTTAGGCTGGCCCGGAAAAATGGCCTGATTAAAGGCCCCCCAAAAAAAGTATTCTTTGGAAGACCAAGTCACGGCCATTCTTCGGAGCCGACCAACCATCGGAAAGCCGCGCTCGCCGCCGGCTGTCAAGGTTCGCCGTCAGGCGACGGGCGTAGCCCGCTTGCCCTTGATAGGCGGCGTCGGGGGTGGCACGCTCGAGTCTTGGCAGGGCGGGGTTGTTTGGTGGGCGAGTTCGTAAAATCTTTTCTTGGCTGCTGTGTTCCAGACTCAAATTTCAAATATTGGTTCCGTTGAGGTGGCAAGATAAGAGGATTGCTAAGTTTGGCGGGATTTCTCCGGCCCGATGACTTGGTCGGACCAAGCTATTGTATCTGAGCCACAGTAAAATCTTATTACGCCAGGTTCTGGATAACTGCTGACCATTCTCAAATTATTGTTCTTAGCTGGCTCCTTTCCCACCTTGTTTAAATAAGAACAAACTATTTCGTCGGCACTGGTTCCAGAAAAGTGGACGACAAGAGCAATTAATACCAATCTGCAAAAAGTTTGACACATTAACGTTCTGTTAGGCTG
>CAZBQG010000188.1:0-8950 GCA_964493945.1 uncultured Rhodospirillaceae bacterium | reverse complement strand
GCCATGCCCGCCCCCGATATGGGTGGAATGGGCGGAATGGGCGGAATGATGTAAGCCATCTAGCTCATTGCAGAATCGGAAACCGCGTCTCTTGGAGACGCGGTTTCTTTTTTAGGTACTGAGCTTTTTGCGCCGGATCAGATTGGCCAGGCCCATCTCGGCCCGCGATTCCTGTCTGCCCCGGCTCACATTCCAGATCATGCGCAAGGGCCGCATTGGGCGGCGCACCCAGGATGTTGCATAGAACAGGCAAAGCACCAAAAAGCGCAGAAGCTTGAGCCGGCCATCGCTGAAATTTTCGCTGTGTGAGACCGTACGCGAGGCGTCGGCATAGGAGCGCAGGCTGTCATAATAGGCATCGTCGGGTGTGATCGTGCCTTTCCCGGCGATTTCGTCGAACAATTCCGATCCGGGATAGGGCGAGAAGGCCCAGACGCTGAGATCATAGGCACCGGCAAGGGCCATGCGCATGATAAACCCATAAGAATGCATCACATCGCCAAGGGTTTCGCCGGGAAAGCCCAGGATGATATTGCATTTGATATTCATGCCCTCGGCATGGCCCGAACGGATGGAAGCGATCAATGCATTGGGATCGATTTTCTTTTTGATGCGTTCCAGGACACTGGGCGAGCCGCTTTCCGGCGAATAGGACATGTTGCGGCAACCAGATGCATAAAGCAGGCGGGCCACTTCGCCATCGATGGCTTCTGATCGGGTACCGCTCGGCAATTGCCAGGTGAAATTCAGGCCTCTTTCTTTGATTTTATTGCAGAAATCGACGATCCAGGGTTTCTTGACGATGGCCGTCAGATCGTAGAAATCGAAATTCTCGGCGCCGAATTCTTTCTGATAGGCTTCCATCTCGTCCAGCAGCAAATCGGTATCCCGCGCGATCCAGCGGGTCGTCCACATGCCCGGATTGGAACAGAAGGCGCATTGATAAGGGCACCCCCGGCTGGCCAGCATGGGCATGGACCGTCCCCGGTTGACGCCGAAGCCGTATCCCCGCTCCAGATAATTCCCAATGGGGGTCAGATCCCAGGCCGGCGGGGCAATATCATCGATTGCCCGGGTCCGGGCCCGGCGACCGTTCAGGCGCACGCCACCGCCGCTATCTTTATAGGCAATGCCTTCGATATTGGCCGGCGTCAGCAATCCTTCGGACAGGGCATCGGCAATTTCCACCACCGTCTCCTCGCCTTCGCCCAACACAGCCAGATCAAGCGCGCTTTCGGCCAGGCTTTGTTCGGGCATGGCCGTTACATGTTCGCCGCCGCCAATAATCAAGGCATGGGGAAATCTCTCCCTGATAGCCCCCACCAGATCACGGCCCGTGGGCCATTCGAAGGAAAAGCCGAAAGCGACGCCGATGATGTCGCTGGCCGGATCGATCCTGTCAACGGTTTCGGCGGGCGCCAGCCCATAGATAAAGCAGTCATTATCCACCGCCATGCGGCTGTCCAGGGCCAGGCCGACGGCATCGATGAACTGCACTTCATGCCCGGCACGGCGCAAGGTACCGGCCACATAGGCAAGTCCCAATGGCGGCGTGAACATGGTCGTCTGGTTGTTCGCGGGGACCACGATACCGGGACGGATAAGACAAATCTTCTGGGGCCGGTTCACTTGATCCTCTTTAAGGTGCCGGGGGGCCGGGTTGGGGCGGCTCTTTATAGATCACTTCTCCGGGTTTCTCCAGGAACTCGCGGGCCTGGGAAATGGTTTCGGCCAGACCCAGGCGCTGGATCTGGATACCTTCCGGAAACGCACCCAGCAGGCGTGACGGCAGGGCCCGGTCCAGCATGACGAAAACACCATGATCATCGGCCCGGCGCACCAATCGCCCATAGGCCTGTTTAAGCTTCAGGCGGACCAGCATGTCGTCGTAATTTCCCTCGCTCCAGGCGGCCTTGCGCGCCTTGTGCAGGATCGAAGGCCTGGGCCAGGGCACCCGGTCATAGATGATCATGCGCAAGGACCGCCCGGGGACATCGATCCCGTCACGCACGGCATCCGTTCCCAACAGGCAGGCATTTTCCTCGGATCGGAAAATATCCACCAAAGTGCCCGTATCCAGCGGATCGGTGTGCTGGGCCAGAAGCATGAATTCCCGAAGCTCCTCGGCGCCCACCAGGCGTTCATGGACGGCGCGCAGCCGGGCGATGGCGGTAAACAGACCGATCACCCCGCCACCAGCGGCCAGCATCAATTCCCGGTAAGCCCCGGCGCTTTTTGCAATATCGCCCCGCCCCAGATCATTGACGATAAAAACACGCGTCTGGACGGCATAATCAAACGGCGAGGGAAAGGCGGCACCGCCCGGCGGATCCTCCAGATGGGTAAGTCCGGTTCGCGCTAGGGCCCCCGTCCAGCCTTCGTCATCGCCGGCAGAGGCATCCCGCAAGGTGGCCGAGGTGATGATTGCGCCGTGGGAGGGCTCCAACAGATGGCGGGCGAAAGGCACCGTCGGATCGATCCAGTTGCGGCGCATGCCCATATCGAATTCGCGCCCCTCGATGCGTTCGATGGAAAACCAATCGACGAATTCCCCGGGCGCCTCGCCTTGCAGGGCGCCCAACATGGCCCGCCAGGCACGCACCGGCTCCAGGGCGCGGCGCTCCAAAGAGCTGGCCATGGCCTCCAGACGTTGGCGCGAAGAGCTGTCCAAACTCTCGGCTTGTTCATCCAAAATGCCGACCAGGGCGGCGATCAGGGCTTTGAGCGGCGCTTCCAGGCCGGCCAAGTCTTTGTTTAACGCGTGGCCCGCCTCCACCAGCCCTTCCACCGGCGGGCGGGCGGTGGTTTCCAGATTATAGCCCATATCCCTGCCGTCCACCGTGCTCGGGTCCCTGGCATGGACCTGGCGGCGCAACTCGGCCAAAAACATTTCCGCGGCGCCCTGGGGCGTGCCGCCACCCACCCGTTGCAGCCAGCCCCGGCCGGGCAGCAGGCCGGCTGCCTGCAACACTTCGTCCAAGGCTTTTCGGGCTTTTTCCTCACCCTCTAAAAGCTCCGCCAGGCGCGTTTCCAGGCCCCTGGCGCGGGACCGTCCGGCCCCCTCCGCTCCCCGCAGCCAGCGGCGTAGTTCCGCCGTCTCGGCGCCCGACAGATGGGCCGCGAAGGCGCTGTCGGCAGCATCAAACAGGTGGTGGCCTTCGTCGAAGCAATAGCGGGTTGGGGCCGGACCATCGCCGAAAGAGCCCAGCGCCGCCTGGATCATGACCAGGGCATGATTAGCGATCACCAGATGGGCACGCTTGGCCCGGCGTTGGGAGCGTTCCACATAGCATTTAGGGTAATGGCGGCAGGCGGAATGGATGCATTCACCCCGCCGGTCGGTCAGGCCCAGCCCGCCGAGCCGCCGCATCAGACCGGCCAGCCAGCCCGGAAAATCACCCCCCACCATATCGCCATCCCGGCTGGCCAGGGCCCAGCGGGCGACCAGGCCCAGGGCCACCCAATCTTCCGGCTGGCCCGCCGCCAGACGGCCCACGGCTTCTTCGAAATTCAGCAGGCAAAGATAATTCTCGCGGCCCTTGCGGACCACGGCGCGCAAGGCCTTTTCCGCCGGGTCCGGATACAGGTGGTCCAATTCAGCGTCCAGTTGGCGCTGTAAATTCCGCGTATAGGTGCTGAACCAGACCGTGCCGTCGTTTTTTTCCGCCCACAGGCTGGCCGGCGCGATATAGCCCAAGGTCTTGCCCACACCCGTACCCGCCTCGGCCAGCACACAATGTGGCTCACCTTCACGTTCAGTGGGCCGGAAGCCGGCGGTTACGGCAACGGCATAATCCACCTGCTGGACCCGGTCCTCCGCACCGCCACCAAGTAAATCGCCCAGCCTTTGGCGGGTTTCATCGGCGCTTACTTCTTCCTGGCCTGCCGGCGGGCGGGGGGCGTGTTCAGACCATTCCTTGAGCCGGGTCCAGATGCCCAAGCCCCGCACCGCATTGCGCGGGCCGGCCGCCCCCTGGCCTGCGCCCAATGCCGCCAAAACCGCCGGGCTCCAGGACCATTTGGCGCCGGCCATGGCCCGCGCAATGGGCAATGGTGCCGCCCCCTCAAGGCTCAGCTCTTCCAGCAACTGACGCGCCGCGCCAAATAAAAAGACCGCTTCTTCCTCCATGCCCACCGGCGGCTCCTGATCCAGGGCCCGGGCCAGGCCCCTGGCCGTCGGCAGGCAAAATTGCGCCGGGCGGACAAAGGCGAACAGTTCCAAGAGGTCATAGGCTTTAAAAGGAGCGCATTGGAGCCGCGCCGCCGTGGCCACGGCATGTACCAGCACCGGCGAGGTTTCACCGGCCCTCCGCGCTGCCTCCTGGGCACCCAGTTGCTCTATTTCCCCCTCGGTGCTGAGCCAGGCCGCACCGCGCCAATCGGCGGCCAGGACCGGCGCCTGGGGGAGGAGAATATTTTTTGGCGGGTCCGGTTTGTTATCCATTGCAAGACCAGTATAGACCGTGTGGACTTTAAGGCGTATCCACTAGTTGACGCGGGGGGCACCTGAGCATAGTTTCCGTCGCCTCGCACCTTGGCCCCATCAACCGAAAGCCACACTATGACCGACGAGCGCGAACTGGCGCAAAAAGCCAATGCCTGGCCCTTCGCCGAGGCACGCAAGCTTGCCAAACGCCTGGAAAAAAGTGGCTGCGCTGATGGCCCGGTATTGTTCGAGACCGGCTATGGCCCTTCGGGCCTGCCCCATATCGGCACCTTTGCCGAAGTGGCGCGCACCACCATGGTGCGCCATGCCTTTGGCGTGCTGACCGGACGCGAAAGCCGCCTCATTGCCTTTTCCGATGATATGGATGGGCTGCGCAAGGTGCCCGACAATGTGCCCGAACGGGAAATGCTGGGTGAACATCTGGACAAGCCCCTGACCGCCGTCCCCGACCCCTTCGGCTGTCATGACAGTTTCGGGCAACACAATAATGCCCAGCTTCGGAGCTTCCTGGACCAATTCGGCTTCGATTATGAATTCGTCAGCTCCACCGATTGTTACGGGAGCGGCCGCTTTGACGAGGCCCTGCTATCGGTGCTAGAGCACTATGAGGCGGTGATCAATGTCATCCTGCCCACCCTGGGACCTGAACGCCGTGCCACCTACAGCCCCTTTTTGCCCTTGTGCCCCGAAACCGGGCGGGTCCTGCAAGTGCCCATCCTGGAGCGGGACGAGAAGCGGGGTTGCATCGTCTATGAGAATGAGAACGGCAAAAAGATGGAGGCCCCGGTCACCGGCGGGAATTGCAAATTGCAATGGAAGGCCGATTGGGCCATGCGCTGGGTGGCGCTCAGCGTGGATTACGAGATGTCGGGCAAGGATCTGATCGAATCGGTCCAGCTTTCGTCTAAAATCTGCCGCATTCTGGGGGGCTGGCCGCCGGAAGGCTTCACCTATGAGCTGTTTTTGGATGAAAACGGCGAAAAGATTTCCAAATCCCGCGGCAATGGGTTGGGCATCGAGGAATGGCTGCGCTACGCCCCGCCCCCCAGCCTGGGGCAATTCATGTTCCAGAAACCGAGCCAGGCCAGGCGCCTGTATTTCGACGTCATCCCCCGGAATGTGGACGAATATATGGGCAATCTGAGCAAGTTCCAGACCCAAAACGAGGTTCAGCGCCTCAGCAATCCGGCCTGGCATATCCATGCCGGTTCGCCGCCACCCGACGAGGCAGGGGTGGGGTTTGCCCTGTTGCTCAATCTGGCCGGCGTCTGCCAGGCGGAAGATAAAGAGGTTCTCTGGTATTTCATCAGCCGCTACCAGCCCGATGCCAGCCCCGAATCGGCACCAATTCTGGATCAGCTCACCGAATATGCGGTCAATTACTATAAGGATTTCGTCAAGCCCAATAAAAGCTTCCGCCCGGCCGAAGGGATGGAATTGGAAGCGCTTGCCGACCTTGCCAAGACTCTCGCCGAACTGCCTGCCGATTCGGATGCGGAAACCATCCAGACGCAAGTCTACGAGGTGGGTAAACGCCATCCCTTCGAGGATTTGAGAAGTTTTTTCCGGGCCCTTTACGAAATTCTTTTGGGTCAATCCCAGGGGCCGCGCATGGGCAGTTTCATCGCCCTTTATGGTCTGGAGGAGACGGGGAAACTGATCGCCCGCGCCCTGGCCGGCGAAGATCTAGCCCAAGAAAAATAACATCGGATTAGACAAATCTGATAATCTGGGTCCCGTGACTTACCTCCAGGAAACAGAAAATTGTTTGGCCGCCGCCATCGGTGATGGGGGTCTGCAAGAGGCCGCCTATGATGCCCTGATGAAGGATTGCACCAAATCCCTCACCCGCCTGAAAAAGGCCCATGAAACCGGCTCCATGCCCCTGCTCCGCCTGCCCGGACTGAGCGGGGATATGGAGGTCTTGGAGCCCATCGCCGAAAAATACCGCGACCAGTTCATGGATGTTGTGGTCCTGGGCATGGGAGGTTCCAGCCTGGGTGGACGGGCGATGGCCGCGCTGGGCGGGCACAATCTGGGGATGGATGAGGGGGCGGCACCCGATAATCCCCGGCTTCATTTCATGGATAATCCGGACCAGGACAGTTTCGACCGCCTGTTCCGCGCCATCGATCCGGCCCGCACCGGCTTCATCGTAACTTCCAAATCCGGCTCCACGCCAGAAACCCTGGCGCAGTTTTTGTATTGCTTCGACATATTCTGCCGCACCCTGGGTGATGAGACCCGGGCGGATCAATTCACCCTGATCACCGAGCCTACCGACAACCCCTTGCGCCGGATGGGCACCCAACAAGGGCTTACCCTGATCGATGCCGATCCGGATATCGATGGCCGGTTTTCCGCCCTCTCGGCGGTGGGAATTTTGCCGGCCATGATCGCCGGCGTCGATGGGCTGGCCGTGAGGGCCGGCGCGGAAGCCGCATTGGAGCCACTTTTGAACGGCATTGATGCGAAATCCTTCGCCCCGGCAATCGGTGCCGCGCTCAATGTAGGGCTCGCCCAGAATAACGGGATCAACGCCATGGTGCTTATGCCTTATATGGACCGGCTGGAAATTTTCACCTCCTGGTTCAATCAGCTATGGGCCGAAAGCCTGGGCAAACAGGGCCGGGGCACCACACCCGTCCAGGCCCTGGGCCCCCGCGATCAGCACAGCCAGTTGCAGCTTTACCTGGATGGGCCAAGGGACAAAATGTTCACGCTGATCCTGGCCCGTACCCCGACCCGCGGCGCGGCTATCCCGGCCGCTCTCGCCGATGATCCGGACCTGGCCTATCTGGCCGGTAAGACCCTTGGCGATCTGCTAGGGGCCGAGCAACGGGCAACGGCGGAAAGCCTTGCCCAGGGCGGGCACCCCACCCGCCTTATTTGGCTGGATGAAATAGACGAGGCGGGTTTGGGCGGACTGATGATGCATTTCATGTTGGAAACCATCATCGCGGCGGACCTGCTGGGCGTCGATCCTTTCGGCCAGCCGGCGGTGGAACATGGCAAGCAGCTGGCCCGCAAATATTTAAAGGAAGGCCCATGAGCATCCGGCTATTGGAGCCCACCACCATCAACCGCATCGCCGCCGGCGAGGTGGTGGAACGCCCGGCCTCGGTGGTCAAGGAACTGGTGGAAAACAGCCTGGATGCGGGTGCGGCGCAAATCGATGTGGTCATGCGGGATGGCGGGCGCACATTCATTTCCGTCAGTGATGATGGCACCGGGATGAGCGCTGATGAGTTGCTTCTGGCCACCGAACGCCACGCCACCTCCAAGCTGCCGGAAGATGATCTGGAAAATATTCAGACCTTGGGGTTCCGGGGCGAGGCCCTGCCCTCCATCGGATCGGTCAGCCGCATGAGCCTGACCAGCCGTCTGAAATCCGCCGATACCGCCTGGTGCCTGGAGATCGAGGGCGGCCAGAAAGTCCAACCCAAACCGGCGGCTCTGGGGCCCGGCACCCGCATCGAAGTGCGCGATCTGTTTTACGCGACGCCCGCCCGGCTTAAGTTTCTGAAATCGGAGCGCACCGAACTGTCCCAGGCCCAGGCGGCGCTTAACCGCCTGGCCATGGCCAATCCGGGCGTCGGGTTCAGCCTGGGTGACGGCACCCGGTCCAGGATCAAGCTAGCGCCCAGCCAGGGTGAATTATGGGACGCCCGTGCCGGCCGGCTGGCGGCCATCCTGGGCAAGGATTTCGCCGCCAACGCCATCCCCATCGAGGCCGGGCGAGACGAATTGCGCCTAAGTGGCATGGCCGGCCTGCCCACACTCAACCGGGGCAATGCGGAACATCAATATCTGTTCGTCAATAACCGCCCGGTGCGCGATAAATTGCTGTATGGCGCCGTACGCGCGGCTTACGGCGAATTCCTGGCCCAGGGCCGGCATCCATATCTGGTCCTGTTCCTGGAAATGCCGGCACCAGCCGTCGATGTAAACGCCCATCCGGCCAAGACCGAGGTGCGGTTCCGGGATGCGGGCGCCGTGCGGAGCCTGATGGTCGGCGCCCTCAAACAAGCCCTGGCCGAAGCCGGCCACCGGACCTCCACCACCCATGCCGAGGCGGCCCTGGGCGCCATGCGGATGCATGGCGGTGGTGGCGGAATGTCTCAAAGGCCGGTTGCGCCACCCCGGCAGCTGATGGAGCAGGCGAGGGATTTTCAATCACCCCTGCAAAATCTGGCGGCCGAGCCGGTGGCCAGGGAAACCGAAGTCACCCCTGGGACTGATGGGAATTGGCCCCTGGGCGTCGCCCGCGCCCAATTGCATGAAACCTATATTGTGGCCGAAAACGCCGATGGCATTGTCATCGTGGATCAACATGCCGCCCATGAACGGCTGGTCCATGAACAGATCAAGGAAGCCCTGGAGAGAGATGGCGTGGCCCGTCAGGGATTGCTTCTCCCCGAGGTGGTGGAACTGGACGAGGTGGCGGCCGAACGTCTGGCCGCGCGGGCGGATGAGCTCAAATCATTGGGCCTGACGCTGGAG